>JAEWNY010000001.1 GCA_023461075.1 Pseudomonadota bacterium
GTCGCTGTCCTGGAAATAGACCGTGGCGCGGCGGACCGGGTCGTCGGCGAACAGCAGCACGCCGCGCGTGGTTTCGCCTTCGGCCATCGGCAGGTCATCGACGATGCGGACATTTTCGTCGCCGAAGCGTTGCTGCAGTTGCGCAAGCGTGGTGGCGGGCGTGAACGCGCCGGGCAGGATCCAGTCCGCGGCGAAGGCTTGCGTTGCCGGAGCGCCTGCCACGGGCGCGGACGTTGGTGCAGGCGGCTGGCCTCTGCTGACGTCGCTGGACGGCGTCGATGTCGCCGCGGTCTGCGGCTTGCAGGCCGCCGCCAGCAGCAAGCCAGCGGACATCACGATGATCGTCGCCGGCCTCATCGCACTTCGCCCAGGCTTGCGCTGCCGATCCGCCAGGCGCGTTGATCGGCACTGGCGCCATCCACCACCGTGCGTTGCAGGACGTAACGGCCACGGAAGCGCTGCTCGCTGCCATCGGCGTGGCGCGCGGTCAGGCTGACCGGGACTTCGATGTGACGCTGCCCGGCCCCGGCATCGATGCGCCCCGGCTCGCCGATCTCCACCGAGACCCCGCTGGTGTCGGCGAAACCGGCGGCGAACTGCGCCGCGCTCTGGCCGCTGGCCTGCCCGCCGCCACGCCACAGTCGGTAGGCGTTCGCGTAGTCCCTGCGGTTGATCGCCGCGTAATAGTCGCGGATGACCTGCACTGCGGCATCGGCTCCGGCGGCTTCGGTATCGACCGCCGTTGGCGTGTCGGTCTCGCCGCCGGCCTCGGCAGGCACTTCGTCGATCGGGGCGATCACGGGATCGACGGGGACGCTCGACGCATCGCCTGGTGGACTTGCCGAAGCGATGGGCGGCGCATCCGGCATGCCGGTGATCGAACCGCTTGCGGCTTGGGGCACGGGGAGCGCGGCACCGGTGCCGGCATTGCCGTCGTTTCCGCTGCTGCCAGCGTTCGGGCGATCACCATCGCAGGCCACCAGCATCGCGGAAAGCAGGAACAGGGACAGATATCGAGTCATCATCATGCAGGGTCTTTCAAAGGACGCGGCGACGCGGCTGCAGCCATGCCAGCAGCAGGCCAAGCAGCAACATCGCCATGGTCGAGAACGCGATCTGCTTCGCCACGAGGATGCCCGGCCAGGGCTGAACCGCGTAATAGATGAGATAGGCCGGGATGGACGCCAGCAGTGCCACCAACGCGCCGAAACGCAGGCCTTGGCGGATATCGCTGGTCGGTCGCGGGTGGAATGCGCGATACAAGGCGGTCAGGGCGAAGCCTATGAACGCATGCGCCAGCAGCATCCACGGCAGGAAGCGCGCGCCGGCCTCCGGTCCGCGCACGAAACCGGTCGCGGCCAGCGCCGCATAGTCGCCGCGCAACAGGATGCCGTGGATGATGAAGTCGAGCACCATCGCGGCGATCGCCGTCACCAACACGCAAATCCAGAACCGCTTGTCCATGGAAACCTCCGCTGCGATGCGTCGATGCTAGCGCGTCCGGGTGCAAGATCCGGCGAACGC
Organism: Pseudomonadota bacterium; assembly: GCA_023461075.1. Classification (GTDB taxonomy): domain Bacteria; phylum Pseudomonadota; class Gammaproteobacteria; order Xanthomonadales; family Xanthomonadaceae; genus Solilutibacter. Next base: position 1,525 of record JAEWNY010000001.1, read on the forward strand.
GCCGCGCAGGAACCCGGCCTGTGCGCACAGCGGCAGGGTCATCGCCATCCCCGCCGCGCCAGAGTGCGATGAACGCAATCAGGCAAGCAGTACGCGGAACGCGTCGATGTGCCCGCCGACCACACAGGGCGCCCGCCGAACGCCAGCGCGAGAGTGGACGATGGGGCCGATCATCGCGGCGTGGATGCCGGCCAACGGGGCGGCAAGATGCGGGCGCGCGCGATTGGCATCGATCAGCGGCGCCCGGCCAGCACCAGCAGGAAACTGGGCAGGAAGGTGAAGAAAGTGGCGACCAGGTCACCGGAGACGCGCAGCTCCAACGCATCGCCTGGTTGAACGCGAGCGTGGCGGGTGAGTCACTCTCATTCACTGCGCGGTGTGGTGCTCGCGTCATCGTTGCGGTGGGCCTGCAGCAATGGCCACGGATTGTAGGCGCCGCCGGCGGCATAGATACCGTAATGCAGATGCGGCGGCGTGCCGCGTGCGTTGCCGGTGTCGCCGACATAGCCAAGCAGGCTGCCGGGCCGGACAACGTCGTTGCGCGCAATGTCCGCAGCAAAACCGTCCAGGTGGGCGTAGTAATGGCGCTCGCCGGCCGGACCGATCACCCAGACCTGCTTGCCGCCCAGGCCGTAATCAGCGACGCGCGCCACCACCCCGCGCGTGCTGCTGACCACGGGGGTGCCGCGCGGCGCGAAGATGTCCACGCCCTCGTGCGTGCGTCCCTGGCTGCGGGCAGCGCCCCAGGTATCGGCGATGCGTCCGGCGTCAACGCCCTCCACCGGGACTGGCAAACTGGTCGGAGCCGGCAAGCGGGCCAGCCGCCAGCCTTCGCGCACCGCTTCCATCATCGGCAGCCGCCAGGCCCAGGCCGCGATCGTCGCCAGCACGCACAGCCACAACAGGGTGGTGATGAGGCGGGCAATCCGGGTCGGGCTTTTTCTTGTCATATTTCTGCAACTGGAGCGATGGCGCGATGCTGGCGCATTCGCGTGAGGTCGGGATGAGGTATTGGCCACGCACCGTCATCGGGACGACAGGATCGCAAGACGCGGGCGAAGACGGCGTCGCGGCATCGGGCATAAAAAAACCGAGGCCCTCGCGGGCCCCGGTTCGTGCAACGAAACGCTTCGCAGCGATCAGGCCGCAGCGTCCTTGAGCTTCTTCAGCGGGCGCACCTTGACCTTGACCGAAGCCGGCTTGGCGGCGAACCACTGCTCTTCCTTGGTGAAGGGGTTGATGCCCTTGCGCTTCGGCTTGGCCGGAACATTGACCGCGGAGACCTTGAACAGGCCCGGCATGGTGAAGGAGCCCGCGCCCTTCTTGCTCACCGAAGCCTGCACGGTGCTTTCCAGCGCGGCGATGACGTTGCGCACGTCCTTGGCAGCGACGCCGGTGTACTCGGCGATGTGCGCGACCAGCGCGGACTTGCCCAGTGCTTCCTTGATCGGCTTCATCGCCTTTGGCGCGGCTTTCGGGGCAGCCTTCGCGGACTTGGCGGCAGGCTTCTTGGCGGCTTTCTTCGTGGCCATGTGGTTTGCGTTCCTCGTTTGTTCTAGGGAATTTTGTGCGCGGTCGACGCCGGCAGCCCAATGTATTGCAATGCGAACGCCGCGCACAAGGGGTTTTCAGCTGTTTTTCGCGGTTTTTTTCAATCGGCTGTTCCAGAGCCAGCGAGCGTGCTCAGTCTTCTTCGTGGTGCGGGCGCCAGGCGTCGACCAGCCGCTGCTGCACCTGCGCGGGCACCGGCTCGTAGTGGCTGAAGTCCAGTGCATAGCGGCCACGACCCGCGGTGGCGGATTTCAACTCGGTGGCATAGCCCTCCAGTTCGGACAGCGGCACCTGCGCCTTCACCACGATCTCGCCGCCACGCACGCTGTCGGTGCCGTGGATGCGCGCACGCTTGCTGCCGAGGCCGCCGCTGATGTCACCCATGTGCGCTTCCGGCGCGCTCACCTCCAGTTCCACGATCGGCTCGAGCACCTGCGCCTCGGCATGCGCGATCGCATCGAGGAAGGCCTTCTTGCCGGCGGCGACGAAGGCGACTTCTTTGCTGTCGACCGGATGGTGCTTGCCGTCGTAGACGGTGACGCGCACGTCCTGCAGCGGATAACCGGCGACCGCGCCCGCGGCCATCACCTGGCGCACGCCTTTCTCCACGGCCGGCAGGAACTGGCCGGGGATGACGCCGCCTTTGACCTCGTCGACGAATTCGAAGCCGCCGCCGCGCGGCAACGGCTCCACGCGCAGGAACACCTCGCCGAACTGCCCGGCACCACCGGTCTGTTTCTTGTGCCGATGGTGGCCCTCGGCTTTCTGCCGGATCGTCTCGCGATAGGCGATGCGTGGCGGATGGGTCGCGACATCGACCGCGAAGTGATCCTTCAGCCGCTGGAGTTGCACGCGCAGGTGCAGGTCGGACAGGCCGCGGATCACCGTCTCGTGGGTCTCGTCGTTGTGCTCGACGGCGAACGCCGGGTCTTCCTCGGCCAGCTTGTTGAGCGCGATCGCCAGTTTCTGCTCCTGGCCCTTGCTGGCCGGCTCGACCGCAAGGCCGAACATCGGCTTGGGGAATTCCAGCGGTTTCAGGTGGATGTGGTCCTCGTCGTGCGAATCGTGCAGGACCGCATCGAAATGCAGTTCGTCGATCTTGGCGACGGCGGCGATATCGCCCGGCAGCGCCTGCGCGACTTCAACATGCTCCTTGCCGCGCAGCTTGTACAGGTGGCCGACCTTGAACGGTTTGCGCCCGTCACCAATGAAAAGTTGGGTGTCCGGTTTCACCGTGCCCTGGTAGACGCGGAACACCGCAAGTTTTCCGACGAAGGGGTCGTGGACGATCTTGAACACATCGGCGATCACGTGCGCTTGCGGGTCGGGTTGCGGTAACAGGGCAGATGCCGCCTCGCCCGTGCCCTTGCGGAACTCGGGCGGATTGGCCTCGCCCGGATGCGGGAACAGTTTCTCGGCGATGTCGAGGAACTCGCGCACGCCGGCGCCGCTGCGCGCGGAGACGAAGCAGACCGGGACCAGGTGGCCTTCGCGGAGGCATTGCTCGAACGCATCGTGCAATTCCTGCCCGGACAGGCCGCCTTCGCCGAGGTCGAGGTAGCGGTCCATCACCTTTTCGTTGACCTCGACCACTTGGTCGATGATGCGCTGGTGCCATTCGGCCACCGGCCCGATGTCGCTCTCGCCCTCGCTGTTGCCGAAGCAGTCGATGACGCTGCCGCCGCCCTCGACCGGCAGGTTCAGTGGAAACACTTCCGGGCCGAACTCGCTGCGCAACGATTCCACCAACGAGGCCAGATCGCTCGCGTGATCGATCTTGTTGACCACGATCGCCCGGCACAGGCCACGCGACTTGGCGTATTCCATCATTCGCCGCGTTCCGTACTCGACGCCGGCATCGGCATCGACCACTACCGCCACCGTCTCGACCGCAGCGAGCGCCGACAAGGCCGGGCCGCGGAAGTCCGGGTAACCGGGTGTATCGATCAGGTTGAGGTGGATGCCTGCGTGATCGGTGCTGGCGATCGCGCTGTCGAGCGAATGGCCGCGTTCCTTCTCGATCGGGTCGAAGTCGGACAACGTGCTGCCGCGCTCGATGCTGCCTGCCGTCTGGACGGTGCCGCCGGCGTGCAGCAGGGCTTCGAAAAGACTGGTTTTGCCGGCGCCCGGGTGGCCCGCGAGGGCAATATTGCGGATGGCTTCTGTACCGTAGGACATGCGTCCGTCTCCTTCTCGAGAGGTGACTGGGACGTCATGGTCGTCCGCGGATCGGAGCGCATCCCACGAGCGGTCGGCTCGGCGGGCGGTCATGGCGGTAAACGCCAGCATACGCCCGCCCCGGCGCCCGTGCGAGCGGGTGAATGCGCGGCAACAGCGCACGCCGGAACAGGTGAAATTCAGCACGGCTTTACCCGCGCATGCGCATGGTGGGCACGTCCGCCGATTCCCGGCGGGGGGAGCTTGAAATGAAGCGTCTTTCCCTTTCCCTGCTTGCCCTCGGCATGGCCGCGACCGTCGGCACCGCCTCGGCGCAGAGCATCAATCTTTCCGGTGGACCGCAGGTCGCCCCGTCGTATGACCAGCGTGGCTACAACGGTTATGACAATGGCCATTATGGCAACGCGCAGTACGACTATGCTCGGGTGATCAGCGTGGCGCGCGTGCCCAATGGCGGTTATGCCAACAGCAGCTACGGCTCGCAGGGCCAGCGCTGCTACACGCGCAACGATGGCTACGTGGACCGTTATGGCAACAGCTATCCGAACGGCTACAACAATGGCGGCTACAACAACGGCTACGGCAACAATGGGACTTACGGCAATGGTTATGGCGGTTCGCAGACCGGCCGCACCGTTGCCAGCGTGGTCGGCGGCGTGGTCGGCGCGGTGCTCGGCAGCCAGGTGGGCGGCGGGTCCGCGCGCTACGCGACTTCCGCGATCGGCTCGATGGTCGGCAGCCAGGTCGGTGGCAGCATCTACGACCAGAGCCGCCGCCAGCGCCAGGTCGGGCAGGTCACCGTCTGTGACCCGGTCCCCACCGATGGCCGCTACAGCAATGCGAGCTATGGCAATGCTGGCTACGACGCCTACGACGTGACCTACGAATACAACGGGCGCCGCTACACCTCGCGCATGAACCAGCACCCGGGCGACCGCGTGCGCGTGCGGGTGGATGTCACCCCGGAATAAGTTCGGACTTGCGGCAGGGAAAAGGGGAAGGGCGCCGATCGGCGCCCTTCTTCATTGTGTCGATGCCGGAACGTTCCCGCGCTCGCCGCGTCGAACCTCAGCGCCAGTCCAGTTCGCCGCGCACCACGCTGGTGACGCGCCCACCCGACCAGACATCGCCGTCGCCATCGACCGTGAGTTCGATGATCGCGTCGTGGCCGACTTCTCGGCCCTGGCTGATGCGGTAGAAGCCGCCATCGCCCGGGAGGGCATTGCGCAGGGCCAGCCACGCGGCCAGCGTCGCGTTGGCCGCCCCGGAAGCCGCATCCTCGAACTGCGCCGGTGCACCGACCCAGGCGCGCACCGCCAGGTAGTAGACCGGATCGCTGCTGCGGGCGAACACGCACACGCCCATGCTGCCGGTCGCCTCCGCCAGCGCGGAGATCGCCGGCCAGTTCGGAGTGGCCGCGCGCAACGCGGCTTCGTCGGCCAATTCCACCAGCCACCAGCGACGACCCGCGTCCATCAACGCGGGCGGCAGTTCGCCGAGCGGCAGGCCCGCCAGCGCATCGGCCAGTCGCGGATCGTCGGGCGATGCTGCCTCGATCAGCGACGCACGCGGCGTGCGCACCGCGATCGTGCGGTGGGCGCCTTCGCCCTGCACGCGCAGCGGCAACTTGCCGGCGATGCCGTCCTGCACCAGATAGCCATCGCAGGGTGTCGCAAGGCCGGCTTCGAGCACGGCGTGCGCGGTGCCGACGCTCGGGTGTCCGGCGAACGGCACCTCGCGGCGCGGGCTGAAGATGCGCAGGCGGTAGCTGGCATCGGCAGCAAGCGCCGGCAGCACGAAGGTGGTTTCCGGTAGCCGGGTCCAGCGCGCGATCGCCTGCATGTCGTCGTCGCCCAGGCCTTCGGCATCCAGTACGACCGCCAGCGGATTGCCGGCGCCGGGCCGGTCGGCGAACACATCGGCCTGCACGTAGCTGCGCAGGCGGCGCGGCAGATCAGTCATTAGAATGTCATCGTCGCCAGCAGTCCTGGCCTTTGGTCATTCTATGTCGTCCTCCCCCCATGCAGCGCCGTGGTTGGTGCTCAAGTTCGGTGGTACCAGTGTCTCCAGTCGCCCGCGTTGGGACGAGATCGGTCGTGTTGCGATGGATCGCTCCAAGGGCGCACGCGCGCTGGTGGTGGTCTCGGCCCTGTCCGGGATCACCAATGACCTGCAGGCGATCGGGACGGGTGCGGAAGATGATCCGGCGTCGGCCGTGGCATCGATCATCGAACGCCACCGCGCCTTGGCCGGCGAACTGGGTCTCGATGCCGATGCGGTGCTTGGAGAGCGCTTCGCGGCACTGCACGCGCTTGTCGCCGATCAGCGCCGCGAATCACGCGCATACGACTGGCAAGCGGAGGTGCTCGCGCAAGGCGAGTTGATGTCGTCGACGCTCGGCGCGGCCTATCTCGCGGCGCAAGGACTCGATGCCGGCTGGTGCGATGCGCGCGAGTGGCTGGATGCGCTGGCGATGCCCAACCAGAGCGACTGGGCGGACCGCCTTTCGGTGAACTGCGAGCGCAATGGAAACGCCGACTGGCAGGCGCGATTCGCGGGTCAGCCCGCTGCGATCATCGTCACCCAAGGGTTCATCGCCCGGCATGGCGATGGCGGCACCGCGATCCTCGGGCGTGGTGGTTCGGACACGTCCGCGGCGTACTTCGGTGCCTTGCTCGGTGCCGAGCGCGTCGAGATATGGACTGACGTGCCCGGCATGTTCAGCGCCAATCCGCGCGAGGTCCCCGATGCGCGCCTGCTGGCGCGGCTCGACTACGCCGAAGCGCAGGAAATCGCCGGTACCGGCGCCAAGGTGCTGCATCCGCGCGCGATCAGCCCCTGCCGCGACGCCCGCGTGCCGATGGCGATCCTCGATACCTCGCGGCCCGACCATCCCGGTACCCGCATCGATGCCAGCGTCGCCACCGTGCCCGGCGTCAAGGCGATCAGTCGTCGCAACGGCATCGTGCTGGTGTCGATGGAATCGGTGGGGATGTGGCAGCAGGTCGGCTTCCTCGCCGACGTGTTCGAGCGCTTCCGTCGGCACGGCCTGTCGGTCGACATGATCGGCTCGTCGGAAACCAACGTGACGGTTTCGCTCGATCCGAACGAAAACCTGGTCAACACCGACGTGCTCTCGCGCCTGTCGGAAGACCTTGCCGAGGTCTGCCGGGTCAAGGTCATCGCGCCATGCGCGGCGATCACCCTGGTCGGGCGCGGCATGCGCTCGATGCTGCACAAGCTCTCCGATATCTGGGCGATGTTCGGACAGGAGCGCGTGCACCTGGTCTCGCAGTCGTCGAACGACCTCAACCTGAGCTTCGTGATCGACGAGGCCGATGCCGAAGGCATGCTGGCCGAGCTGCACGCAGCGCTGATCGACAGCGGTGCTATGCCGATCGACGAGCCCGGCGTGTTCGGGCCGAGCTGGCGGCAGATCGACGGCAGCGCGCGCCGGCGCGGGCCGCGCTGGTGGGAAGCTGCCAACGAACGCGAACGATTGCTGGCGCTGGCCGACGAGGGCACGCCGCATTACGTCTACCACCTGCCGACTTTGCGCGCGCGCGCAAGGCAACTGGCCGCGGTCGATGCAGTCGATCGCCGCTTCTTCGCGATCAAGGCCAACTCGCACCCGACCATCCTGCGCACTTTGGTCGATGAGGGCTTCGGCCTTGAATGCGTTTCACGTGGGGAAGTCGAACGCGTGTCCAAGATCGCGCCCGACCTTCCGATGGAGCGGATCCTGTTCACCCCGAGCTTCGCGCCGCGCGCGGAATACGCCTTCGCGCTGGAGCGCGGCATCAACGTCACCTTGGACAACGTGGAGGCGTTGAAGAACTGGCCGGAGGTGTTTAGCGGTCGTTCGCTGTGGCTGCGCGTGGACCTGGGCCGCGGCGACGGCCATCACGACAAGGTCAAGACCGGCGGCAAGAGCTCCAAGTTCGGCCTGCCGCTGGAACGTTTCGACGAATTCATCGCCGAGGCGCGCAAGCTGGATACGCGCATCACCGGCCTGCACGCGCACCTGGGCAGTGGCGTGTCCAGCGCGCAGCACTGGAACCAGATCGCCGACGAGCTGGGTGGACTGGCTGATCGCATCGGCAGCATCGACACCATCGACATCGGCGGCGGCCTTCCGATCCCTTACGAGGCGGACGATGAGCCCTTCGATGTCGATGCCTGGGCCGCTGGCCTTGCGCAGATCAAGGCGGCGCATCCGGCCTATCGGTTGGCGATCGAGCCCGGGCGCTTCCTGGTCGCCGAATGCGGCGCGATGGTCTCGCGCGTGACCCAGGTGGTCGACAAGCTCGGCATCCGCCGCGTCGGCAGCGATGCCGGCATGCACACGCTGATGCGGCCCGCGCTGTACGACGCTTGGCACGACATCGTCAACCTGAGTCGGCTGGATGACGCCGATGTGGTCGATGCCGACATCGTCGGGCCGATCTGCGAATCCACCGACGTGTTCGGCAAGCGCAGGCCGATTCCGCGCGCCACCGCAGAGGGCGACATCCTGCTGTTCTCGGACGCCGGCGCGTATGGCTACTCGATGGCCAACGAATACAACCTGCGCGGCATGCCCGCCGAAACCGTGATCGACGCAACCGCTGATGAAACCTGAGCATGCATTGATGGTCCAGGCGACGTTGGCCGGCGGCGCGTTGGCGATCGTCGCGGCGTTGCTTGCACGCAGCCTCAGCAACGACGACATTGCCGACCTGTCACGCTGGTTCGTCCTGCCCGGCGCGTTCGCGGCGCTGCTGGCGACTGCGCTGATGCTGCGTGGCTGGCGCAAGGCACGCGCGGCATGGACTGCGAACAAGATGGCCGCCTTCATCGTACTGCACCTCCTGTGGATTCTGCCGATCCTGATCGGTGGAGCGATCATGCTGTCCTCGTTCGGGCAGGTTTCGTCGCAGGATGCACGCGGCCTGGGTGGCGAAGGATTCGTGGTGGTGATGGCGATGCTGGTGATGTTCGGGGCAGTCGGCTCCGCGATCGCCTGGGGTCTGCCGGCCCATCTGTTGGCCCTGCTTGGATGCAGGGCATTTATTGCACACAAGGCACGTGCGCGGGAGCAAGTGGCATGACGATGTTCGATCGCGACGCGATCCAGGTGTTCCGTTTCGTGCGACGCATGTTCGATCCGGCCAGCGGCGAGGCGCGGCTGGTCTATGCCTTCGACGATGGCCCCGAGCTGACCGAAGTGGTGACGATTCCCGGCGCTCCGTTCGCATTGGACGGCGCACGCGCGGCCGCCGTCGAGCAGGCGCTCACCCTGCTGCACCTGATCGCCGGCGTCAGCTATTACAAGGCTGCGGTGCCGGGCGAAATCCGAATCGATTACGCCACGCTTGATGCCGCCACCGCCGCGCTCCTGGACGAGGTCTATCGGCATGGCCTGGGCGAATTCGCCTATCGCAATGGGCTGGATCTCTCCGGCCGCATCCGTTTCCCGCATGGCGATGCGGCATCGAACACCGCGCCCGTGCTGGGCCTGCGCGCGCGCGCATTGACCGCAATCGGTGGTGGCAAGGATTCTCTGGTGACGATCGAGGCCCTGCGCGATGCCGGCGTCGAGCAGACGGTGACCTGGATCGGTAGCTCGCAATTGATCCGCGCCTGCGCCGAGCGCACCGGGCTTTCCACCCTCAACATCCAGCGCCAGCTCGCGCCGGAGTTGTTCGAATACAACCGCCAGGGCGCGTGGAACGGCCACATCCCGGTGACCGCGATCAACTCGGCGATCATGGTGCTGGCCGCGCTGCTGGTCGATGCCGATCAGGTGGTGTTCTCGAACGAGCGCTCGGCCAGCTACGGCAGCCTGATCGAAGGCGCCGGCGAAGTGAACCACCAGTGGTCGAAGGGCTGGGCGTTCGAGCGCGATTTCGGCGAGTACGTGGAAGCGCACATTGCCGCTGACCTGCATTACTACTCGCTGCTGCGGCCGCTGAGCGAATTGGCCGTCGCGCGCCAGTTCGCGCGCAACAGCCATTACGACGCGCATTTCTCCAGTTGCAACCGCAACTTCCACATCCTCGGGGAGCGTCCGGTCAACCGCTGGTGCGGGGTCTGCCCGAAGTGCCACTTCGTGTTCCTGGCGCTGGCGCCGTTCATGCCCAAGCCGCGACTGGTCGGCATCTTCGGTCGCAACCTGCTGGACGATGAGAGCCAGGTGCCGGGCTTCGACGCGCTGCTGGAGTTCCGCGACCACAAGCCATTCGAATGCGTCGGCGAAGGCCGCGAATCACGCGCGGCGATGGCAGCCTTGGCCGATCGCCCGGAATGGCGCGAGGATGCGGTGGTGCGGCGCTTCGTGCGAGAGGTCGCCCCGCAGCTGGACGCCTCCGCGCCGTCGGTCGATGAACTCATGACGATCGACGATGAGCATCGGATTCCCACGGCTGTCTGGGAACGCGTTCGTGCGCATTTCGCAGCTTGAGGGCAGGCATGTCGCGTTGTGGGGTTGGGGCCGCGAGGGGCGCGCTGCCTACCTTGCATTGCGTTCGCGCCTGCCTGCGCAGGCGTTGACGCTGTTCTGCAGTTCGGTCGAAGCGGACGAAGCGCAAGCGCTCGGTGATCCGTTGCTGTCCTTCGACACGCAGGCAAGCGGCGAGCGGCTGGGTGATTTCGATGTGGTGGTGAAGTCGCCCGGCATCAGTCCCTATGGCGATGCCGCGTTAAATGCAAGCGAGCGGGGGACGCGGTTCGTCAGCGGGACCGAGTTGTGGTTCTCCGAGCGCGGCGATGCCGAACGCACTTGGTGCGTCACCGGCACCAAGGGCAAGAGCACGACCACCTCGTTGATCGCGCATCTGCTGCGTGCAGCCGGCCGCCGCGCCGCGCTGGCCGGCAACATCGGCATGCCCTTGCTGGAGCTGCTCGATGCCGACGCCGACGAATGGGCGATCGAACTTTCCAGCTACCAGACCCGCGATGTCGCCGCCAGTGGCGTGCAACCGGACATCGCCATCGTCACCAACATCCATCCCGAACACCTCGATTGGCATGGCAGCCAGCGCCGCTACGTCGAAGACAAGCTGGCGCTGCTGACGCAGGCGCGTCCACGGCATGTCGTGCTCAATGCCGGCGATCGCACGCTGGCGCAGCTTTCGTTGCCGGATTCCAGGGTTCGCTGGTTCAACCATGGCGGCGGCTGGCACCTGCGCGGCGACATCATCCATCGTGGTGAAGAGAAGGTGCTCGATACCCGAGACCTGCCGCTGCCGGGCATGCACAACCGCAGCAACCTGTGCGGCGTGCTGCTGGCGCTGGAGATGATGGGCTTCGATGCGATCGAGCTTGCGCCGCATGCAGCCAGCTTCCAGCCCTTGCCCAATCGCCTGCAGGTGCTGGGCGTGCGCGATGGTGTCACATGGGTCAACGATTCGATCGCCACCACGCCGCATGCCTCGCTCGCCGCGTTGGATGTGTTCGCGGGGCAGCGCATCGCACTGCTTGTGGGCGGGCATGACCGCGGCCTGGACTGGGGCGATTTCGCCAAGGCGATGAAGACACATGCGCCGCAAGTCATCATCACGATGGGCGCGAACGGTCCACGCATCCACGATCTTCTGGCGCCGATCGCCGCCGAACACGGCTTCATGCTGCAGGCCGCCGAGGGGCTGCCCGATGCGGTCGCGAAGGCACGAGAGGCGCTGCAAGGCGAGGGCGTGCTGCTGTTGTCGCCGGGGGCACCGAGCTTTGGCGCCTACAAGGATTACGTTGCACGCGGTAGGCACTTCGCCGAGCTGGGCGGCTTCGATCCGGATTCGATCACCGCGATCGCCGGGCTCGGCATCGCCTGATCCATCTTTCACGCCAACCAGGCGTCATCGCGATTACGCTCGCCGCATCCCTCGATGCGGAGTCTGATCATGCGCAAGATGCTGTTGGCTGCGGTATTGGCGATGTCGGCGAATGCCGGATTCGCGGCGATGAAGGTCGAGCCGGTCGAGTGGAACGTGGGCAACGAACGCTTCAGCGGCTACCTCGTGCATGACGATTCCGAAGACGACACGCGCCCGGGCCTGGTGATGTTCCCGAACTGGATGGGCGTGACCGACACTGCGCTCGAAACCGCGAAGAAGATCGCTGGCGACGACTACGTGGTGCTGGTGGCGGATGTCTACGGCAAGGACATACGGCCGAACAACGCCGAGGAAGCGGGCGCCGCCACGCGCAAGGCCTATGACGATGGCGGTATACGCTTGCGTGCACGTGCCAACGCCGCGGTCGATGCGCTGAAGGCGCAAGCCGGCAAGTTGCCGCTCGACGCGAATCGCATCGGTGCGTTCGGCTACTGCTTCGGCGGATCGGTGGCGCTGGAACTGGCGCGCAGCGGCGCGCCGGTCGCCGGCGTGGTGAGCTTCCACGGAGGGTTGGAGCGCTATCTGCCCAAGGATGGCAAGCCGATACCGGCCTCGATCCTCGTGCTCAACGGTGCCGACGATGCCAGCGTCAAGCCCGAGCACATCGCCGCCTTCCAGCAGGAAATGAACGAGGCGAAAGCGGACTGGCAATTCGTCAACTTCAGTGGCGCGGTGCATTGCTTCGCCCAGCCCGAATCGAACAACCCGCCCAACTGCGTCTACAACGAGCGCGCGGCCAGGCGCGCGTACGAGATGATGGAAGATTTCTTCGACGAACGTTTCAGCTCGAAGAATCGGGAATAACGGGATGTCGCTGCGGCCAGTCATCGTGATCAAGTGATGTGCGAGCCGGTAGCGGATGGCGACGGCCATCGCCTGCTGGAACTGAAGGCAAATCCGGCAGGCCTCGCCGAGTTGCACGCGTGGTTGCACAAGGAACGCGCCACGCTCGTCTACGCAGCCCGCGACACCGCGCACAACAACGCAGGGGCGTAGCGTGAGTATCTGGATCGCCGAGATTTCAGTGACTGCGCGATACCGCGTAGTGCGAGAGCCCGCGCAGCGCGGCAACGGCGTCGTTTGCCGGCAGGACGGCGAGCGCGGCGTCGGCGCGTTCGGCGAAACGTTCGGCACATTGGCGGCTGTAGGCCAGTGAACCGCGTGCCTCGATCGCGGCGATCACCTCGGGTAGCGCATCGACATCGGCTTGCTCGACGATGCCGCGCAGCCGGTCGCGCGTCGCCGCATCGACATGTTGCATCGCATGGATCAAGGGCAGGGTCATCTTGCCTTCGGCAAGGTCATCGCCCAGGTTCTTGCCGAGCGTGTCCGCATCCGAGGCGTAATCGAGCACGTCATCGGCGATCTGGAATGCATAGCCCAGGTTGAGGCCGTACTCGTGCATCGCCGCCTGCGTGGCGTCGTCGGCACCGGCCAGCAGCGCACCCAGCCGCGTCGCCGCCGCGAACAGGATCGCGGTCTTGCGCTCGATCACGCGCAGGTAGGCCGGCTCGTCGGTATCCGGATTGCGCACGTGCAGCAGCTGCAGCACCTCGCCCTCGGCGATCTGGTTGGTGGTGTCGGCAAGGATCTGCTGCACGCGCATGTCCTCCAGCTCCACCATCAGCTGGAAACTGCGGGAATACAGGAAATCGCCGACCAGAACGCTGGTGGCGTTGCCCCAGACCTCGTTGGCGGTCTTGCGGCCACGGCGCATGTCCGATTCATCGACCACGTCGTCGTGCAACAGGGTGGAGGTGTGGATGAATTCGATGACGGCGGCCAGTTGCTGTGCGTCCTCGCCCATGTGTCCGAGCGCGCGGCTGGCCAGCAGCAGCAACATCGGCCGCAGGCGCTTGCCGCCGGCGCCGATGATGTACTCGGAGACCTGGTTGATCAGCACCACGTCCGAGGCCAGGCGGCGACGGATCAGCGCATCGACGGCAGCCATGTCGGGCGCGGCGAGTTGCTGGATGGCCGGGAGATCGAGGTGGCTGGCGGTCATGCAATCGTGGCGCGTGGGAATGCACGAATTATAAGCGGGGCGAAGTTGCTTCCCGCTTTCCTACCCATGTTTCAGGCGATGCCGGCTGGCGCCCGTTGGCGCGGTAGAATCCAATGGCCTTGCCGGAGTGCAACGACTGCGGCAGGCGGGCTGCGATTTCCCGGCATCCCAATCGAAGATGAATCACACACCTGAAAGGACAAAGCGATGGCACGTGGCATCAACAAGGTGATTCTGGTCGGCAACCTCGGTAACGACCCGGAAACCAAGTACACCCAGGGCGGCATGGCTGTCACCAAGATCAGCCTGGCAACCACCAACGTCCGCAAGGACCGCGATGGCAACAACCAGGAAAAGACCGAGTGGCACCGCGTCACCTTCTTCGGCAAGCTCGGCGAGATCGCCGGCGAGTACCTGCGCAAGGGCTCGCAGTGTTATGTCGAAGGCCGGATCAGCTACAGCGAGCACACCGGCGACGACGGCCAGAAGCGCTACTACACCGACATCATCGCCGACGAGATGCAGATGCTCGGAGGCCGTGGTGATGGCGGCGGCGGTGGCGGTGGTACCCGCGAGTCCTCCGGCAGCTACGAGCGCGGTCCGCGCCAGCCGGCGCAGCGTCGCGAGCCGCAGCGCCAGGCCCCGGCCGCCTCGCCCGCGGACTTCGGTGATGCGGGTTTCGGTGACGACGATATCCCTTTCTAGGACACCCATCAAGGTTCTTTGTAGCCTAAGAGGACAGAAAGCCCCTAAAAGTAAGGGGCTTTTTGTTTTTCTAGGCTCGTAGCTCTTGTAGAAGATAATTCTATAGTGGTTCACATGTGGTAAACGTAGATTTAAGAAGGTCTTTTGAAAAAGGTCTTATGACTTCGCTTGCGATGCGCGTAATGGATCAAGGTGAGCGCGTGCCACTCCTGCTGGACGAGCAGGGTCTGCCTCTGTTCTATCCGACGTTGTTTGCGACGTCGCAGTTGCGCAACGCCGGAGCGGCCGTCAACACGATTCGAAACGCGCTCACCCACATCCAGGTGCTCCTGCGTTGGGAGACGCAGGAAGGACGCAACCTCGTCGACGAGTTCACGAGCGGGAAGTTCCTCTCGATGCCTGACATCCTGTCGCTACGAGATTTCGCGACGTTGGACATGCGGTATGTTGGCCCTGAGAACGTCCCAGCAGTCCGCACGAGCAATGTTGTTGCGTTTTCTGAGGCACGCGTAGGTTCCCGGCCAGCGCGTCGCTCGGTGACATTACGAGTGCTCTACAACCGCATGACGACGATTGCGGACTACCTAGAGTTTCTTGGTGACGTCATCATCCGGCACCGCAACTCGGCGAAGCTTGCACGCGATCTGGCTGACATGGCTAAGCGTATTCGCAAACACCGCCCGCGAGGTTCCAAGCACAGACTCGTTGAGAGTCAAGCGGAGAAGTCGCCAGCCCCAAGTGTGATCAACCGGCTTCGCGAGGTCACCGCCATCGGGAGCGCCGACAACCCATTTAGCGATCCAGCGGTTCAACTTCGGAACGCGATCATCATCGAACTTTACCGAACGACAGGGATGCGAACGGGTGAACTCCTGAGCCTTTGGGTTGAGCAGTTCCAGCTTGGACATGAACCGACCGTCAGCGTGCGACGGAATCACGACGACGTGCACGATCCTCGGGTCTATCAGCCGACCAGCAAGACCAAAGAGCGCGTGCTTCCCATCTCCGATGATTTGGCCCAGTTGGTCCAGCACTACATCCTTGAGGTCCGTGCGCGAATTCCCGCTGCGCGAAGGCATCCGTACGTGTTCGTGTCGCACAAGACTGGACAGACATGTGGGAAGCCGCTATCGAAGAATGGCCTGTACCGGATTATGGAGCGCATCAGCGCTTCATCCGCAGAGTTGGCGGGCATCCACCCCCACGCATTGCGCCATCACATGAACTACACGCTGTCGCTGGCGATTGATGAACATAACGCGGCGGCAGGGCGCAGTGACGTCGAGCGAATCATTAGGGAGGCCCGAGAGCAGGACATCCGTGCGCATCTAAACGGACATAGCAACAAGGGCTCTGGAAGGGTCTACAACGAGCGCCATATCCGTGAGCAGGCGAATAGGGCCATGCGCCTGATCGGCGGGGAGCTCAACCGCAAGAATCACAAGGAGCAAGGTGATGGAGATGAGGGCTAAGCCTAAGCCCGCCATACCACGCGTGGCTTTACAGACTACGGCAGTATCGAAGGATGGCTATACGTTCGATCCTGCCGATGTGTACTGGAAGCTCAATAAAGATGTACAGATCACTTTCGGCGTCATAGAGGATCTAGATCTGGCTCATAGAGAGGGTGTTCGTCTCACCCTACAGCGTTACGCAGAAGAGCAATCCGCTTCACATACCTACAATATGGCCGAGCGCATGAAGCGGTTCATTCGTGAAACGGGCACCACCAAGGTATCTGTGACTTCACTCATTAATTGGAGAGCCTCACTCGGAGCGGGCGGCGAGTGGAATCTGGGTGGACTTAAGGGGTTCTTGTTGGCATGGCATGACTATGGATTTGGTGGGATTTCCGAAGATGTTGTTGACTTGCTAGAAGGTTGGCGCATCTCCGGCAATGAGAAGGGCGCTCCTGTCGCAAGCGGCTGCCCCGAAACCGGACCTTTCACGGATCTTGAGTTGCAGTCCCTGTTGGATTGGGCGAATGTCGCAGTGGTAAAGGAGGCCATTGAATTTGCGGATTACGCCTATCTTTTGACGTTGGCAATAACTGCCCGACGACCGATCCAGATTGCGGCACTTCGAGGCAAGGATCTGGTTTTGCCGAAGAAGGGCGATAGCTTCTACTTGCTGAATGTTCCGCGCTCCAAGCAGAGGGGGGGAACCTTTCGTGGCGAGTTTCGTTCTCTTCCAATCCCAAACGACCTGGGTTTGGTTCTAAGACAACAGCACCGGAGCTCAGTCGAGCTTATTGAGAGTCAGATGGGATGTACCTTGCATGAGTCGCTGAGGAATGAAGTTCCGATCTTTGTAAATGCGTCCAAGGTCTCCAAGCTTCGGCGTGGTTGCGATGGCTTGATGCTTAAAGAGTTGCTTGTCGGAGGTACGCCCGATTCGCTGCACGCCACGACCATGTCGTTTAGCCAAGCTCTGCAAAAGATTGCACGCGCGTGTCGTGCGCGCTCAGAGCGTACTGGCGAGTATCTCCGCCTTACTGCCACGAGATTCCGCTACACACGCGGTACGAAACTTCGTCGTGAAGGCTTTGGGGCATACGTCATCGCTGAGTTGCTGGATCAATCTGACATCCAGCAGGTCAAGGTCTATACCGACAATACGGCCCAGGAAGCGTTGTTCATCGATCAGATTGTGGGTCCCATCCTTGCCCCTTTTGCTCAAGCTTGCCTGGGGACCTTGGTTCGCAGCGAGCGTGATGCGATCCGTGGTGATGATCGCACCAGTCGCGTGTCGAATGATCGCCAAAACGCCGTGGGAACGTGCGGAAACTATGGGTTCTGCGCCAGTGGTTATCGAGCCTGCTACACATGTGCCCACTTCCAGCCTTGGCTAGACGGCCCACACTCTGAAGTGCTTGAGGACCTGTACGCGGAGAAGCTCAGGGTGAAGGAGGCTGGGTGTGAGGAGGTGGTGGTCAATGCCAACGATCTCCTGATACTTGCGGTGGAAGACTGCGCCTCGAAGTGCGCCGCCATGCGTCAAGAACTATTGAGCGCACCATGCATCGTCGAGGTGGCAGATGCCTGATGTCGTACTGTTCGTTCCGCGCGACTCTCGGTTTGCTGCAGAAAATTTGGCTGAATTCGTACGCCTTGCACGTGAAGATCTGACAGCATTCGGTGGGCGAGACGGTTGGGATGAGAACAAATGGAAACTAGGCAAGAGCTCTATCGTCTTCGCAACTAAGACGAAAGAGCTTACGACCTATCGTTTTACTCCGATGGCCGAGCCGTTCATCCAGTTTGCAAAGGCTTATATTCGTTATACCTACAGCCACAAACCAGTAAAGTCCGTTGACTACGCGATCAGAGCGTTGCGCTGCATCGAGGCGGCGCTTCTTGAGTCCTGTGGACATGCCGATGTCAGCCTTCTCAGCGGGGCTGTGATGGATGTGGCAGCTACGAAGTGTCGTGAGTATTACAAGAGCGCCGCAGAGAGATGTCAGACAGGGCGGAACATGGCACGCATTGTCGACTTCCTCAGGGAGAAGGAGATCGTTCCTTCGCTGCTGCAGTGGAAGTCGCCGTTCCCGAAACCGAAGATACTGACTGAAGACATTGGGGAGGCGGGGAAGGCGCACCGAGCAGCGAAGCTACCGTCCAATGAAGCGATGTTCGCTTTGGCGGAGATCTTCGCAACTGCCGACGATCTCGAGACCCAGTACTTCTCATCCATCGCCACGTTGTTGATGGTCGCGCCGTCGCGAATTTCTGAGGTGCTAGCGCTCCCAGTCGACTGCATACAGTGGGAGAGCGACGACGCTGGAGCCCAGCACCTGTGCTTGAGATGGCGGGCTGCTAAGGGCAAGGGAGCGACGAAAAAATGGATCCCGTCAGTGATGCAGGATGTCGTGGTCGAGGCAGTACGTCGCCTTACCGAAATTGGTGCCCCCGCCCGCGCGGCTGCGCGTTTTGCTCATGAGCACCCCGGAAGATTCATGGATCACCCCTCCTGTTTGGTAGCGGTGGGGGAAGTTGGCGACCGAGCGCTTATGCCCGACGAAGTCGCGGCCGCTGTAGGACTTCGTGTCAAGGGAAAAACAAATCGTGATGGCGGCTCGCCTGTCTGGTCCGGCTTCGTCGGCGACAAGCGATTGAAAAAGTTCATTGATAAGGGCGATATCTCCTACAAGGACCTGGCGGCATACGTTTTCGAAGGGTGCGCCGGGCCGGATTGGCCCTTCGTTGATGGCACCAAGACCGTGAAAGTTTGGGACGCCCTCTGCCTTCACCGCTTGAACGAATTCCACCTCGAACATCAGGTCAAACCGTTCTCTTGGACGATCGCCACGGCAGACAACGTTAACGATCGACTGGGGGCGAGGTCGGCTCTTTCGCTCTTTGAGAAGAAGGGATTTCGTAACTCGGATGGGTCAGCGATCAAGCTCACGAGTCATCAACCTCGCCATTGGCTCAACACCCTGAGTCAGCGCGGGGGAATGGATGAGATGACGTTGGCCCAGTGGTCGGGCCGCGCCCGCGTTGCCGACAATGCCCACTACGATCATCGCTCGCCCGAGGAGCGCATGAGGGAGGTGCGGGATATCCTGAGGGTTGAACAGAGGCCGCTTCTAGAGCGGTTCCAGAGTCGCCAGCCTGTCACCTATCAAGAGCTTGGGGTTGATCGCTTAGGAACTGCCAAGGCCACACTCTATGGGATGTGCGTGCACGATTACGCAATGAGTCCATGTCAGAAGCAGCGTGAATGCATGACTTGCAAGGAACACGTATGCATCAAGGGGGATCACATGACATTGGAGCGAATCCTACTTCTGGAGGCTCAAACCAAGTCACTTTTGGATCGGGCCATCGAGGCTCACGAAGCCGGCGATTTTGGTGCAGACCGATGGGTGGACAACCATAAATGGAAGCTGGCACACGTCCAAGCCATGCGTATGGCGCTAGAACATGAAGGCGTGCCTGATGGTTCTGTCTTGCGCATTCCCGATGGCCACGATCCTTCGCCTGTGCGACGAGCGCTAATTGAACTAGGGGTGGCGCAGCCTGATGTTCTAGAGGAACTGCATCCGCACGTTATCCCCTTGGCGCTCGCGTAAAGCTATGCCAAGAAAGATCGTCACTAAAGTCACCCTGCCCAAGATCTTGCGAGTGCTAGATCAGTGGGAAGGTAAACTGACCTGGGAGTCCTATTGTAATCGGGTTGCGCAGGTACTTGGCATCGACTCCGTTAGTCGGCATGCGCTTCTTAATTATCCTGCCATCAAGGAGAGCTATCGGCGTCGACAGCAGGAGCTTCGAGAGGCTAGACAGCAGGTCCCGCGTGACTTTACGTTGGAAGTCGCAGTTCGACGGATCGCTGATCTTGAGGCGCAGGTGAGCCGGCTCGAAGCCACCAATACGTTGCTGCTTGATCAATTTCGGCGCTGGCAATACAACGCCTACGCCCAGAACGTCCGGATGGATAGCTTAGACTGGGATAAGCCGCTGCCTGCGGTCGATCGATCAGGTCATGCGGCAGGAGGACGGAAGTAGTAGGTAGCGTTCCAGACTTATAGCGAGCATTGGAGGCCATCTGGGTCGATGGCAGCCTCATCGGGAACTGGCAATCCATGTTTCGTGGACACTAGGTGCCCTGACTGAGGAGTTGCAATGATTGAGATGGCGAAGGGTGTGAGCCTCCTTCCGTTTTGGAAGCGCTCGTCACTCGTGCATTGAATGGACCGGCAGTGCCTGTTGTCTAGCCATAGCGCTGGATCGCATTGCTAATAACAACTCAGGTCATGGTGAAGAAGAAGGCACAAAACTGTCTCAACATTCCCAGCCTCCGCCAACTGCTGGAGGGGCGAACTGCAGGGGATTTCAAGGCGCTGAGACACCCTCTGGCAGACCGGGTCATCTACCCGAAAGATCTTGGTGCGTATACCCAGACACCTGATCGCGACGATCAGGCCGACTCGAGTAGTAAACCGAACGTTTGATCACTCTGCAGTCCGTTGCGGCCAGTAGGAGGCGGTAAGCTGGGCTAGATCAAGTCTGGCAATGAGGCGGAATCAGGTCTGATCTTCCCTTTGTCCGGGCGGAGATCCACTTGAATCCTGGGATATTGTCCTTGCCTTGCTGCGTGGTGAGTGGGTTGCGAGGAACTCGTGCATCGGTCCGCGGAAGCGAAGTGCATCCGGGGGTATCGCTACATCGAGCTGCCTGGAGATCGCGAGCGCAAACGATAGCTGCGCTTGCGTCGGCTCCTTTATGTCCCAATCAAGCACTTCTGGAAGCAGGATTTCCAGCTGCTTTTCCACGCGGCGAACGAATGCGTCTCGTGCCTTCCAGTCCGTCAGTCTGGCCCACTGAGCAGCCAACGCCTGTTCCAGCTGGTCTGACAGGTAGATCTCTAGAGACATCTCGAGACCAGGAGCGACAAGGAAATAAGACATAGAACCCCCAACGATCAGAACGACTCATTTCAGGCCAATGCCCGTCAACAATATTACATTGTTTTCCGGTAATGCGTAAGTGTACCTAGATTGCTGGGTCGCCCTTTCAGAAGTGCGACAGTGGCCAAGAAGACCATCTATTCAGACACTTACCGCAAGCTGGCGGAAACGCTTCGGAACCGCCGAGAGGAACAAGGCATCAGTCAGACGGTGCTATCGGGTCGCTTGAACTGGTCCCAGCAACGGCTATCTGCGGTGGAGAGTGGTGCACGACGTCTTGATGTCCTGGAATTCGTGGAGCTGGCAGGTGCACTGGGACTGGACCCATGCGATCTACTGCAAATACTAATGCCCGGTAATCGCCGCTAGTTGCGAAGGTGTTGCCTAAGACAATACTGGCAATCGGCTTTGAGTTGCTCGAAGAACAACTGCAATTGCTCGCTCGCGATCCCCCAATCGCTCATGCAGCCTCACGATGCTCGTAGTACGGATGCTGCCGATCATCGAATATGTCCTGCATCGCCTGCAGGTTCTCAGGATCCGGGTTCAGCCATGCATCGATGTGTTCGGGCTTGATGTTGATGATGGTCCGGTCATGCCCGGCGGCTGCGACTTCGGGTTCCGGCTCATCGGTGATCGCGGCGAACGAAAGCAAGTCGGGTTCCTCGCCCTTCGGGTCGGTCCAGCGTGACCAGAGGCAAGCGACATACATCGGCTCGCCAGTGCGCGGGGTGAACTGCAGGACCCGGTTCTTTCCATCTTCGCCGGTGACGTTCTCGTAGAACGTGTCGCAAACCATGATGGCGTGGCTGTAGCCGAAGACGTCCTTCCAGAAGCCGCCAAGGTTGTCGCGCCGTGCGTTATAGGTGCCCGGGAACTTCTTGTCGTAGAACGCGGGCTTGCCGTGGGGCCGGCACTGGTAGCGCATTGGCAGGATCATTCTCTCCCCGCCTTGCGACACCATAACCGTCGAATAGGACCCCGGAAAGATTCGCGAGTCGCGTGGCAGGGCATCTAACCGCTTGAGGTCGTCGATCTTCCCCTTCAACTGGCTGATCTTGGTGGTTGCAATGCGCTGGTCATCCAGCGCCTTCTTTGTCTGCTTGGATTGCAGCGTCCGCTCGGCATCGGCAAGGCGCTTCTTCTGCTTGAAGAGTTCCTGCTCGAAGCCCATCGCCTGCTCGGCCCGCTTCTCCTGGATGATCCGCCAGATATCCTCCTCTTCGGGCGTCTGCGGGTTCGTGAACCCATCGAGCATGGCCTTCGGGAACTTGTAGGGGCTGCCGTTCTCCCTCCAGTCCCAGAAGAGCCGCAGATACTCCTTGATGTCCATCTTGGACCCGGTCTCGCGCATGAAGCGCTTGTGTTCCTGACGGGCCTGCGCCGAGTAGCACATCTCAGCGCCCCGCCAGCGTCCAGCGCGCCTGCCGCGGGAGCATGCCCATGTGACGCATCCAGTTCTCGGCCGTCTGCCGGTTTGGGAAGGTCTTGGGTCGGGCGCCAAAGCTCGCAGCTGGGTACAGGGCACCACGCATCGGCAGGACATCCTCCTCCAGCAACCGGGTGAACCCCCGGCCATGGATGAGGATGGCCCAGCGGTCCCTTCCGTGTCCGATCTCCACTGCCTCGAAGCGCTTGATGAGGAAGAACAGGCGCCCGAGCTGCGCGAGGGTGAGATCCAGCAGCTTGTATTCCATCGTCGCCTCCTTCTTCACGCCCCCATTCCATCCCTTCCGCATCTCACGGCGTGAGACGCGATCGTTCTCTACTGGCGGTCCTTACGGGAGCCCGCATGAGCCAACTTGCCCCCATCGACGTGAGCGACATGTCGAGCCGTTCGCTGTCCACCGAGGACGGCGAGCTCACCACCCGACTGGCCCGCAAGTACGGGGAGCGGATTACCGGGACCTTCGTCGTGCCGGCGCGGTCAGGCCGATTCGCGGAGTTCCCCGAGGATCTGCCGTCCCAGCTGGCTGCGGCACTGCATGGGCGCGGATTGACTCGTCTCTATAGCCACCAGGCCGAAGCCTGGGAAGCCGTCCAGCGCGGGGAGGACGTGGTTGTGGTGACGCCGACCGCCTCCGGCAAGTCGCTCTGCTACACGCTGCCGGTCGTGGCAGAAGCCATGCGCAGTCGAGGGAAGGCGCTCTATCTCTTCCCGACCAAGGCGTTGGCACAGGATCAGGTCGCCGAGCTGCTGGAGTTGTCCAAGGCGGGAGACCTCAGGGTGCGGGCGGCCACATTCGATGGCGACACGCCCGGCGACCAACGCAAGTCGATTCGGCTCGCCGGCGACATCGTGGTGTCCAACCCGGACATGGTCCACCAGGGCATCCTGCCGCACCACGACAAGTGGGCGCAGTTCTTCGAGAACCTGAAGTTCGTCGTCATCGACGAGATCCACACCTATCGCGGGGTGTTCGGCTCACACCTGGCCAATGTGCTGCGGCGGCTCAAGCGCATCTGCGCGTTCTATGGCGCCAACCCGCAGTTCATCCTGTGCTCGGCCACCATCGGCAACCCACGGGAGCACGCCATAGCCCTGGTCGAACGGCCAGTCACGGCAATCACCGAGTCCGGTGCACCCAGCGGCGCCAAGCATGTGATGCTGTGGAATCCGCCTATCGTCAATCCAGACCTGGGGCTGCGAGCCTCGGCCCGTTCGCAGTCCAATCGCATCGCGCGGATCGCGATCAAGGCAGGCCTCAAGACCCTGGTGTTCGCGCAGTCCCGGACCATGGTCGAGGTGCTGACCAAGTACCTGAAAGAGGTCTTTGACCACGACCCGCGGCTTCCCGCCCGCATCCGCGCCTATCGCGGCGGCTATCTGCCGACCGAGCGCCGGGAAGCCGAGCGCGCCATGCGCGATGGCCGCATCGACGGCATCGTGTCGACATCTGCCTTGGAGCTCGGCGTCGACATCGGCGCGTTGGACGTGGTGGTCCTGAACGGCTATCCAGGCTCGATAGCGGCTGCCTGGCAGCGCTTCGGCCGGGCCGGCCGTCGCCAGCAAACTTCGGTGGGCGTCATGGTCGCCAGCTCCGACCCGCTCGACCAGTACATCGTGCGCCACCCGGAGTTCTTCGGCGATGCGCCGCCCGAGCACGCCCGCATTGCACCCGACCAGCCGGTGATCCTGCTGGACCACATCCGCTGCGCGGCTTTCGAGCTCCCGTTCACCGCAGGCGAGCTGTTCGGCCCGATCGATCCGAGCATCTACCTGCAACTGCTGGGCGAAGACGGCGTTATCCACGAGGAGAACGGACGCTGGGAGTGGATCGCCGACAGCTACCCGGCACAAGCCGTCAGCCTGCGCTCCGTTGCCGATGGCAACTTCGTGGTGGTGGACCGGACCGACGGCCGGCAAGTGATCATTGCCGAGGTCGACTACACCTCCGCTCCCCTCATGCTCTACGAGGGCGCCATCCACATGGTGCAGTCGGTGCCTTATCAGGTCGAGAAACTCGACTGGGAGGGCCGCAAGGCCTATGTCACGCGCACGCACGTCGACTACTACACCGATGCCATCGACTACACCCGGCTCAAGGTGCTGGAGTCCTTCGACGACACCGCGAGCGGCGATGGCACCTGCCAGCACGGCGAGGTGCACGTCATCCGGCGAGTGGCCGGTTACAAGAAGATCCGCTTCCACACCCACGAGAACATTGGCTACGGACCGGTGACGCTGCCCGACCACGAGATGCACACCTCGGCGGTGTGGTGGCAGTTGCCGCAGTCGGTGCTCGATACGCTGTTCGCATCTCGACAGGCGGCACTCGATGGCTTTCTCAGTGCCGCCCATGCGTTGCATGTGGTGGCGAGGATCGCGGTCATGGCCGATGGCGCAGACCTGCAGAAGGCGGTGGGCAGTGGCGATGGGGCCTGGTCGGCAGTCAGTGATGGCCGCGGTCGCGGCCAGTTGCGGGCAACTGATGGCGGAACGGCGTCGCTGGAGCGTGTCGGTCACTTTGCGCCGACCCTTTACCTCTACGACAACTATCCGGGTGGCGTTGGGCTCTCGGAGCCCTTGTGGACCCGGCAGGCAGAGCTGGTGCGGCGGGCGACGGATCTTGTGGAAGATTGCCCCTGCACCGCAGGCTGCCCGAGCTGCGTGGGTCCGATCCTTGCGGCGGACGAGCAAGCGGACGACGCGCCGAAGGCACTTGGCCTGCGCGTGCTCTCGGCGCTCCAGGCGGGCGCATGAGCGTCAACCTGCAGCGCCTGCAGGCGCTCAAGCGCCAAGCCACGGGCATCGCCGCGGATGCGCCCGCGCGGCCAAGTGTGCCGCCCCGTTCCAACCCAATAACCGCCGGTCAGCTTCGTGCCCTGCTGCGACTGCGTGCGCCCGGACGCGCCTTGCTTTCCAGCGCCTACGATCGAAGCCTTCCGGGCATCGAAATCAGCCCGGGCTTGCACCTGATCGAGTCGAGGCTGCCTGCCGAACCCGTTCCCAGCGTCCTCTGCGGCGCCTTCTGTCGCCGGAATGAGCTCGACACTGCCCGCATGCTGTTCTTCGATACGGAGACGACCGGGCTTGCCGGCGGCGTCGGCACCCGTGCCTTCATGATCGGGGCTGCCCATTGGGAAAAAGACACTCTTGTTGTGCGGCAACTGCTGACCGCAACGCTTGGTGCCGAGATCGCGATGCTGGAGGTGTTCCGCTCATGGCTGGCAGACGACACGATCCTCGCCAGCTACAACGGCAAGAGCTATGACGCGCCCCTTTTGCGGGCACGCTTCAGGCTGGCGCGCATGGGCGATCCCACGCTGGGGCTGGACCATGTCGACCTGCTGCATCCCACACGTAGACGTTACCGCGGCGTCTACGAGAACTGTCGCCTGACGACGATCGAACGCAGGGTGCTCGGCATCGTGCGCGAGGATGACCTGCCTGGCAGCGAGGCTCCAGCCGCTTGGCTGGGATACTTGCGCGGAGGCGGTAGCGAACTACTTAGGCGCGTCGGCCACCACAACCATCAGGACGTGGTGACACTGGCGGCGTTGGCTCGCCACCTGGCTGTGCTAGGTGACTGCTAACAGCCACTTCCGCTGGCAAATGGAACCGATGCACGGTGCGTCACAAGCCCCGGAGTTTGGCTCTGCCACATTGAGCTCGAGGGGGTCACGCAGGCGATGGCTTGAGTTCTTCCGCGGCGCGGGCTTCGAGCGCTCTCTGCCTGCTGATGCGGCGATACTCCGCATTGGCCATCAGCCGGTAGCAGAGCATTCCTTCGAGGTCGTCGGCGTCGGCACATGCCTGCGCCATCCGTTGGAACCTTTCGACTTCTTCCATGACATCGTCCTCCTATTGCGCACGGATAGCGTGCCAAGGAAGCAGCGGCGGGATCTGTAGGAAAAGCCTGAATCCACCATCAGCGAAGCAAACGCACGGCCGTCAGCAAACTTCAGTTGATGCTCGACAGTGGTCGTTCAACCCTCAATTGCGGTTTCTGGCTCATAGCCGTCTAGCAATGCCGGTGAGTCCGTCCTCGCTTTGCTTGCGACCCACGGAAGCCTAATCAGCGGCGTCACAGCAAGTGACTCTCAGGCCATGGGAGCGCCTCGATTACACTTTGACTTCCAACTGGGCCGGGGACCCCGTCGCGTGAATCAGGCTGCACTCTCGTCCTTCATCTGGTCGGTCGCCGACCTGCTGCGCGGCAACTACAAGCCGCATGAATACGGCCGCTTCATCCTGCCCTTCACCGTCCTGCGCCGGCTCGACTGCGTGCTGGCGCCCAGCAAGGACAAGGTGTTGGCCGAGTTCAAGAAGAAGACTGACGCCGGGATCAACCCCGACCCGTTCCTGCGGCGCCTCGTGGGTGAAGCCCGTTTCTACAACACGTCGCCGATGGACCTGCCGAAGCTGCTGGGCGATCCGGACGAAATCCGCCAGAACCTCTATCAGTACGTGCAGGGCTTCTCGCCGGAGGCGCGCGACATCTTCGAGCGGTTCGACTTCTACACGCAGGTCGAGCGGCTGGCCAAGGACAAGCTGCTGTACCTGGTCACCGAGAAGTTCGCCAACATCGATCTGCATCCGGGCCGCGTGGACAACGCGCAGATGGGGCACGTGTTCGAGGAGCTGATCCGCAAGTTCGCCGAGCTGTCCAACGAGACCGCCGGTGAGCACTTCACTCCGCGCGAAGTCATCCGGTTGATGGTCAACCTGATCTTCATCTAGGACGACGACGTGCTGACCCCCGGCAACGCCGTGGTGCGCACCATCTACGATCCTACCGCCGGCACCGGCGGCATGCTTTCGGTAGCGGCCGAGCACCTGATCGAGCACAACCCCGCCGCGCGTCTGACCCTGTACGGGCAGGAGCTCAACGACGAGTCCTACGCCATCTGCAAGGCGGACATGCTGATCCGCGGGCAGGACGTGGACAACATTGTGCCCGGCAACACGCTGGGCGACGACGGCCACGCAGGCCGCAGGTTCGACTACATGCTGTCCAACCCGCCGTTCGGCGTGGAGTGGAAAAAGGTCGAGAAGATCGTGCGCGCCGAGCACGAG
>JAEWNY010000002.1 GCA_023461075.1 Pseudomonadota bacterium
AGTGGGCCGGCGTCCGGATCGAGACCGGCTGCAGCATCGAATCCGTAGAGCACACGGATGCGGGTTTCGATATCCGAACCACGCGCGGTGCGTTTTCGGCGGCATCGCTGGTGATCGCCAGCGGCGGGCTGTCGATCCCGCGAATGGGCGCCACCGGCTTCGGCTATCAGCTGGCGCGGCAATTCGGCCATGAGGTGCTGTCGACCCGCGCCGGCCTCGTTCCGTTGACGCTCTCCGGTGCGCACCTCGACCGGCTCTCCGACCTCAGCGGTCTTTCACTGCCGGTCGAAGCTCGCGTCGGCAAGACCGCCTTCCGCAATGCGATGCTGCTGACCCATCGCGGCCTCAGCGGCCCGGCGATCCTGCAGATCAGCTCGTACTGGCGCGAAGGCGATCCGCTCGCGATTGACTTGCTGCCGGACCATGACATCCCCGACCTGCTCGCACGCTGGCAGGCCGAACGCCGCGATGCGCAATTGCAGACCCTGCTGGCCGAAGTGCTGCCCAAGCGCTTCGCGCAACGCTTGTGCGAGCACTGGCTGCCGAACAAGCCGATGCGCCAGTTCGACCCCCGCGAGTTGCAGCAGGTCGCTGCCGCCCTTGCACAGTGGCCAGTCACCGCCAGCGGCACCGAGGGCTATCGCACGGCAGAGGTGACGCTGGGCGGGGTCGATACCGATGGCCTGTCATCGGCCACGATGATGTCGAAATCAGTACCCGGCCTGTTCTTCATCGGCGAGGTGGTCGATGTCACCGGCTGGCTTGGCGGCTACAACTTCCAGTGGGCCTGGGCCTCGGGATGTGCGGCGGGAATGGCCGCTTGAGCGTTGCGCTCAGGCCATGAACGCCGGCAACGGCCAGCCGAACACCTGCGCGAAGAAGAAATAGGCGACGCCAGCCAACACGCACCACAGCGTCAGCTTGAGCGCGAAACCGACCACCTTGGCGATCAGCCAGCCGATCACGATCGCGATGACGGCCGGCACCAACAACG
Organism: Pseudomonadota bacterium; assembly: GCA_023461075.1. Lineage (GTDB taxonomy): Bacteria > Pseudomonadota > Gammaproteobacteria > Xanthomonadales > Xanthomonadaceae > Solilutibacter. The sequence goes on from JAEWNY010000002.1 coordinate 995, forward strand.
CAAGGTCGAAGGTCATTGCCCAACCTCGCCTACCGGCGCATCGCGCAGCGGCTTGAGTTGCGGATCCAGCGCGATGCGCTCGTCGAACACGAAGCAGGCACCGTCATAACCCTCGCCACCGACTTCCTCGAAGTAGCGCAGGATGCCGCCTTCCAACTGCAGCACATTGTCCATCCCGATCGAATGCATCCACGGCGCCGCCTTCTCGCAGCGGATGCCGCCGGTGCAGAAACTCACCACGGTGGCGTCGCGCAGGTCTTCCCGGATGGCCTCGACCGTCGCCGGCAGGTCGTTGAAGTTGTCGATCGGCAGGGTGATCGCATCGCGAAAGGTGCCGTAACCGATCTCCTCTCGATTGCGCGTATCAAGCATCCGTACCGGCTTGCCGGCATCGTCATGGCCAGCGGCCAGCCAGCGCTGCACTGTGCGCGCATCCACCGATGGCGCGCGCTCGCCGCCCTGCCCGGCCGGGCGCCCGCCGAACGGCACGATTTCGCGCTTTTGCTTCACCTTGAGGCGCGCGAACGGCACTTCGTCGCTCCAGCTTTCCTTGGCTTCGATCGTGGCGAAGCGCACGTCACGGCGCAACCAATCAAGAAAGCGACGCACAGCGCCCTCCTCCCCGGCGAGGAACAGGTTGATGCCCTCCGGCGCCACCAGCACGCTGCCACGCAGCACCAGTGCCTCGCATCGCGCACGCACCGCATCGGCCAAGGCAGGCACGTCGGCGATCGATTCGAACCGATAGGCAGCGATGTTGAGCTTCATGGCGCCATTTTAGCCGCGATCACCGCTTGCCCCAGAAGATGAACACCACCGCGCCCAGCAGGCACAGATAGGCCGCGGCGGTGTTCCACTTGAACGACTCCCCGAACAACCACCATGCGACCACCGAAAATACGACCAGGGTGATGCACTCCTGCAGCACCTTCATCTGGGTAAGGGTCAAAGCCTGCGAGCCGATGCGGTTGCCCGGCACCATGAAGCAGTACTCGAGGAAGGCCAGTCCCCAACTGGCGAGGATGGCCAGCCACAGCGGGCTGTCCTTGAACTTGAGGTGGCCATACCACGCCAGGTTCATGAAGACGTTTGAAATGGTGAGCAGGACGAGGAACTGCAGGATGGACAGGTTGGGCATGATCCGGCCGCGACGTGGGATGCGCCGATGCTAGCGCGATGCATCAACCCCAACATCGACCGAAACCGCTGACACCGCGTTCTGGCTCGAAGCCCCGGCGCTGCCGCGGGTCTTCTCCAGCAGCAGGTGGATCAACACCACGAACAACACCATGCAGCACGCCGCGACCATGAGATAGAGCAGGTTTCGGCGCCGTGCACGACGCCTGATCTCGGCTTCTTCCAGCCAGCTGGCCGGGCGACGTGATCGCGCCGGCATCCCCCTGTCCCTTTCGTCCTGCTGCATGAACCGTTCAATCCGCGATCGCACGCACCAAGGATAGCCTTGCGTCCGAGATTGCCTTGCCGTCGCGTCTGCCCGATCATTCGGGGGTTTCCGCAAACCGGATCGGGATGAATCTCTGGCGTTACCAATGGTTGCTGTTCGGTCTGGTCGCATTGATCGTGCTGGGACCGTACTTGCTCCTGCAACGCACCTACGCGCGCATCCAGTCCGCCGACTACCTGCTGTCGCACACGCGCCAGGTCGAGTCGGTGGCGAGCCGGCTGCTGTTCGAGATCCGCGACCTGGAGGCGGCGGCGGCCACCATCACCGCGGGTCTCGACGGGCCGCGCGCTCGGCGGCGCGTCGCCGAAACCACCGTCGCGATCCCCGAACTGATGGGCCAGCTCGCCGAACTGACCCGCGACAACCCGCGCCAACAGGTGCAGATCGGCGGGCTGAAATCCCGCATCGACCAACGCATGCAGGTCAGCCTGCGGATCGTCGAATCCAAGGATCCAGCCGAGCGCAGGAGACTGCTCGACCTGGCCGTGAATGAACTCCCGATGCGCGACGCCGCGCTCGGCGTGCTCAAGGAAGAGGCTTACCAGGTGGAGGCACGCACGCGCGAAGCCACCCGTTTGCGCGTGAACGGACGCCGCTTCGCCATCGCCACCACCGCGTTGCAGCTCGCCCTGCTCAGCCTGCTGCTGTGGAGCACCCTGCGCCACCAACGCCGCGTGGCCGAAGCCGAGTCGGCCGCAGGCATCGCCAATGCCCGCGCACTTGCGGTGGTGCAAACCATCCGCGAGCCCATCGCCCTGATCGATCGCGAACAACGCGTGGTGATGCACAACGCTGCGTTCGACGAGTTGTACGGCGATGACGACGAGGACACGCCGATCGATGGCGAACATATCGGTCGCATCGGCGGCGATGCCTGGTCGGGCCGCGAGATGACCCAGCGCCTGCGCGACGTGGTGAGCCGCGGCCGTGAGCTGTGGGACTTCGAACTGGAACAGACCACCAGTGATGGCGCCTCGCGCACCATGCTGCTCAACGCGCGACAGATGTCCCTGCCCGATCGCGACGACGAGGTCGCCCTGCTCACGCTGAGTGACGTCAGCAACCAGAAGGCCGCCGAAGCCGAGATCTCCGAACTCAACCGCCAGCTGCAAGGCAAGATCGAGCAGGTCTCCGATGTCAACCGCGAGCTCGAAGCCTTCAGCTATTCGGTCTCGCACGACCTGCGCGCACCGCTGCGGCACATCTCCGGTTTCGCCGAGAAGCTCGAACGCCACCTGGGCGAAGGCGCGGACGACAAGGCCCGCCACTACATCCGCACGATCGACAACTCCGCCAAGCGCATGGCGATGCTCATCGACGACCTGCTGGTGTATTCGCGCCTCGGGCGCAGTGCGCTGCGCCTGCAGTCGGTGGACATGCAGTCGCTGGTCGCCGAGACCCGTGCCCTGCTCGATGCCAACGTCGAGAGCGACACTCCCGGACGGCGGATCGAATGGCGGATCGCCTCGCTGCCGATCGTCGTCGGCGACGAGAACATGCTGCGCCAGGTCTGGCTGAACCTGCTCGGCAACGCGGTGAAGTACAGCGCACCGCGCGAGAACACCTTGGTGGAAGTGGGCTACCAGCGCCTCGACGACGGTCGCCACGAGTTCTCGGTGACCGACAACGGCGTGGGCTTCGACATGCAGTACGCAGGCAAGCTGTTCGGCGTGTTCCAGCGCATGCACAAGGCCAGCGA
>JAEWNY010000003.1 GCA_023461075.1 Pseudomonadota bacterium
GCTGGTGGTGATGTTGAACTGGACGATGGCCTACTGGACCTACCAGCGCGCGGCGCGGATCATCCTCGGCCCGGCGCCCGGCGAAGCCGAAGAGGACGCGCCCGAGGACGCGCCGGAGGAAGACACCCAAGCGGCCGAAGACCTGCCGCCGGTGGGCGACGGCGACGAACCGGCGAAGTGATCTAGCCCCTTGCCAAGCGCTGCAATGCGGGCGCACACTCGGCCCCATGAGCACCCCGCGCACCGCTGGACATCCAGGCATCGCCGCCAACGCGATCGCGCCGGACTGCGCGCGCGCCAATAATCGCAATAACCGCAACAATCCCTGCCAGCAGCGGGCCAGCGGTTAGCGCGCGAGAACCACGCCACCGAACCTGGAGCCCGCCTCGCAAAAGGCGGGCTCTTTTTTTGTCCCATGCCCATGAACGAAAAGGAGTCCAGCCATGTGTTCCATCCTCTCGGTGATCGACCTGCGACCGGGCAGCGACCTTTCGCTGCTGCGTCCGCTCGCGCTTTCGCAATCGGCCAAGCTGCGCCACCGCGGCCCGGACTGGAGCGGCGTCTACCAGCATCCGCATGCATTGCTGGTGCACGAGCGCTTGGCCATCGTCGACCCGGCCGGCGGCTCGCAGCCGCTGCTGTCCGAAGCCGGCCAGCTGGCGCTCGCGGTCAACGGCGAGATCTACAACCACCGCCCGCTGCGCGATGAACTGCAGGCCGGCTACGCCTTCCAGAGCGGATCGGATTGCGAGGTGATCAACGCGCTGTACGCCGCCGATCCCGATGGCGATGCCGGCGAGTGGCTGATGCGGCTCAACGGCATGTTCGCCTTCGTGCTGTGGGATGCCGGGCGTGGCCGCGCGATCATCGCCCGCGACCATATCGGCATCTGTCCCCTGTATTGGGGGCATGACACGGAGGGACGCATCTGGGTCGCCTCGGAGATGAAGGCGCTCTCGCGGTTGTGCGATGACGTGGCCCAGTTCCCGCCCGGCCACTGGTTCGATACCGAAACACAGGCCCTTCGCAAATATTACGACCGCCCGTGGCGCGAGGTCGCCGCGACCGAAGGCGTGGAAGTCGGCTTGGAGGAACTGCGCGAGGCCTTCCAAGCCGCCGTGCACCGCCAGTTGATGAGTGACGTGCCCTACGGCGTGCTGCTGTCGGGCGGTCTCGATTCGTCGCTGGTCGCGGCCTGCGCGGCGAAGTTCGCGCGCCAGCGCATCGAGGACGACGATGCCTCGGAAGCATGGTGGCCGCGCCTGCATTCCTTCGCCATCGGGCTTGAAGGGTCACCCGACCTTGCTGCGGCGCAAATTGCGGCCGAAGCGCTCGGCACCGTGCACCACGGCTACACCTACACGTTCGAGGAAGGTCTCGACGCGCTGCCCGACGTCATCCGCCACATCGAGACCTATGACGTCACCACCATCCGCGCATCCACGCCGATGTTCCTGCTGGCGCGGCGAATCAAGGCGATGGGCGTCAAGATGGTGTTGTCGGGCGAGGGCAGCGACGAACTGTTCGGCGGCTACCTCTATTTCCACAAGGCGCCGAACGCGCGCGAATTCCACGCCGAACTGGTGCGCAAGCTCGATGCCCTGCACAACTACGACTGCCTGCGTGCCAACAAGTCGATGATGGCCTGGGGCGTGGAGCCGCGCGTGCCGTTCCTCGACCGGGAGTTCATCGAGGTGGCGATGCGGATGGATGCGGAGGCCAAGATGGTCAAGGGCGGCCGCATCGAGAAGAACATCCTGCGCGCCGCGTTCGAAGGCTATCTGCCGGACGAGATCCTGTGGCGGCAGAAGGAGCAGTTCTCGGATGGCGTCGGCTACGGCTGGATCGATGGTCTCAAGGCGCATGCCGAGCGCCAGGTCAGCGATGCGGAACTCGCCGCCGCCACGCAGCGCTTCCCGCACAACCCGCCGCAGACCAAGGAAGCGTATTTCTACCGTCGCCTGTTCGAGCAGGTGTTCCCGGACGAGGCTAGTGCGCGCACCGTGCCGGGCGGCAAGTCGATCGCCTGCTCGTCACCGGCGGCGATCGCGTGGGATGCGGCGTTCGCGAATGCCGCCGACCCGTCGGGACGCGCGGTGGCGGGCGTGCACGCGCAAGCGACGTGACTGGGGGCGATCACTCGCTCGACAGGGAATCCACCTTCTGCCAGCCGCGCGGCAACAGGCTGCCGCGCGAGGCACGTGTGCCGAGGTACTCGTCCAGCTCCTTCCAGGACAAGGTCATCGTGCGTGTGCCTGATTTGACGATGAGCTTGCCGCCTTCGGCGACGACCGCGACCGCGACCACCTTCTCGGTGCCGCGCTTGGCCTTGGGGATCTCGATCAGCTTGTTGCCCTTGCCCTTGTCCAGCTCCGGCACGTCGGCGAGCGCAAACGCCAGCACATGGCCGGCGCTGGTGGCGATGACGATGCGGTCGCTTTCCACGTTGCCGGCGGCGGCCGGTTGCAGCACCTGCGCGCCGCTGGGCAGCGAGAGCATCGCCTTGCCCGCCTTCTGCCGTCCGGTGAGGTTCTCGAACCGGGTGAGGAAGCCGTAACCCTCGCTCGATGCCATCACGAAACGCGCATCGTTTTCTCCGCTGGCCAGCGCGCCGAACGACGCCCCCGGCGCCGGAGAAAAACGGCCAGTCAACGGCTCGCCGTTGCCGCGTGCCGAGGGCAGGGTGTGCGCGAGCGTCGAATAGCTGCGGCCGTTCGAATCGATGAAGGCGACCTGCTGGTTGCTGCGGCCCTTGACCGCCGCGAGCAGGCCATCGCCCTCCCGATACGACAACGCGGCCGCATCGACATCATGGCCCTTGGCCGCGCGCACCCAGCCCTTCTCGGAGAGCACCACGGTCACCGGCTCGCTGGCGACCAGGTCGGTCTCGGCCAGTGCTTGCGCCGCTTCGCGCGCGATGAGCGGCGAGCGTCGCGCATCGCCGAACTTCTTCGCATCGGCCAGCAATTCGTCCTTGACCAGCTTCTTCAGTTTCGCCTTGCTGCCGAGGATCGCGATCAGGCGATCACGTTCGGCAGCGAGGTCATCCTGTTCGCCGCGAATCTTCATTTCCTCCAGCCGCGCCAACTGGCGCAGTTTCGTTTCGAGGATGTAATCGGCCTGGTCTTCGCTGAGATCGAAGCGGGCGATGAGTGCAGGCTTCGGCTCGTCCTCGCTGCGGATGATGCGGATCACTTCATCCAGGTTGAGGAAGGCGACCAGCAGGCCTTCCAGGAGGTGCAGTCGGCGCTCGACGCGTTGCAGGCGATAGTTCAAGCGGCGGGTCACCGTGTCCTGGCGGAACTGCAGCCATTCGGCCAGCAGCATCTTCAGGTTTTTCACCTGCGGCCGACCGTCGAGGCCGATCACGTTGAGATTGACCCGGAAACTCTTCTCCAAGTCGGTGGTCGCAAAGAGGTGGCCCATCAGCTGGTCGATGTCGACCCGGTTGCTGCGCGGGACCAGCGCGATCCGCACCGGATTGGCGTGGTCTGATTCGTCGCGGATGTCCTCAAGCCACGGCAGTTTCCTGGCGCGCATCTGGGTGGCGATCTGCTCGATCACCTTGGACGGCGAGACCTGGTAGGGCAGCGCGTTGATGACGATGTTGCCGCCTTCCTTCGCATAGGTCGCACGTGCGCGCACGCCGCCGTTGCCGGTCTCGTAGATCGCGCGCAGGTCGGCGGCCGAAGTGATGATCTCCGCCGTGGTCGGATAGTCCGGGCCCTGCACGTGCTCGCACAGGTCGGCGACGCTGGCATCCGGATCATCCAGCAGGCGGATGCAGGCGCTCACCACTTCGTTCAAGTTGTGCGGCGGCACGTCGGTGGCCATGCCCACCGCGATGCCGGTGGTGCCGTTCAGCAGCAAGTGCGGCAGGCGCGCCGGCAGCCACGTCGGCTCCTCCAGCGTGCCGTCGAAGTTGGGATCCCAATCCACCGTGCCTTGGCCCAACTCGCCCAGCAGTACCTCGGCGATTGGCGTGAGCTTGGATTCGGTGTAGCGCATCGCGGCGAACGATTTCGGATCATCCGGCGAGCCGAAGTTGCCCTGGCCGTCGATCAGCGGATAGCGGTACGAAAACGGCTGCGCCATCAGCACCAGCGCCTCGTAACAGGCGCTGTCGCCGTGCGGGTGGTATTTGCCGATGACGTCTCCCACCGTGCGCGCGGATTTCTTCGGCTTGGACCCGGCGGCCAGGCCCAACTCGCTCATCGAATAGATGATCCGGCGCTGCACCGGCTTGAGCCCATCGCCGATGAACGGCAGGGCGCGGTCCAAAACCACGTACATCGAATAGTCAAGGTAGGCGCGCTCGGCGTACTCGCGCAGCGGGATCTGTTCGAAACCGTGGAAGGCGGGGCGGGGGAGGTCGTCTTGGCTCATCGATCGGTGTCGGGGGTTTGTACGACGATTTTAAGGGCTCCGCCGGTTTCAGCCATCATCGCGCCCGCTTCATTGACAACACGCGTTGCAACCCGCAAGATACGCGCCCACCTGCCCAGGTGGCGGAATTGGTAGACGCACTAGTTTCAGGTACTAGCGGGTAAAACCGTGGAGGTTCGAGTCCTCTCCTGGGCACCAAATGCAAGGCCCCCGAGCGATCGGGGGCTTTTTTTGTTTGGCGCGGCGATGCGCGCAGCGTCAGTGGTCATCCACGCCTCGTCACGGCGGCCTGTGCGAGGATGCCGCCATGAAGAAAACCACAGGCAAGGGCCCGCGCGCGGGCGCGAAGTCGTCGCAAGGCGGCGAGGGGCGCAAGACCACGAGCAAGTCAGCGGGCCGCAAGGCAGCAAGGAAGACCGGAAAGCCAGCCCAGCACGGCGCCAGCACGCCCGGATGGATGCCCGAGGCGATGGTGAAGCCAGCACGCACGGGCGGCCGCGCCACGGCATCCGGCAAGCCGGCGCGGGGCAAGGCTGACACCGATAGCACCGCCGCCCGTCGCGGCCCGCAACGCGATCCCAACCACCGACGCGAGGCGCAACGCTACGCCGAACCGATCGCCAGCCGCGACTTCATCCTGCAGGTGCTCGCCGGCCATGACGGTCCGATGTCGGGTGACGACCTGGCGCGCGAACTGCAGCTGACCGCGCCGGATCGCCGCGAGGCGCTGGACAAGCGACTTGGCGCGATGGTGCGCGATGGCCAGTTGCTGCAGAACCGTCGCGGCGAGTTCGCGCCGGCCGCCCAGCTCGACCTGATCGCCGGCACCGTGATCGCCAATCCGGAGGGCTTCGGCTTCCTGCGTCCGGATGCCGGTGGTGGCGAGGACCTGTTCCTGCCGCCCGCCGAAATGCGAAAAGTCCTGCATGGCGATCGGGTGTTGGCATCGATCACCGGCATGGACCGGCGCGGCCGCAGCGAGGGCGCGATCGTCGAGGTGCTGGAGCGGCGCGTCACGCGCCTGGTCGGACGTTACGACGAGGAGGCCGGCGTCGGTTTCGTGGTGCCGGACGATGCCCGCATCCAGCGCAACCTGATGATCCCGCAGGACGCGCGCAACGATGCCCGCAAGGGCCAGCTGGTGGTCGCCGAGATCACCCAGCCGCAGGATTCGCGACGGCCACCGATCGGCCGCATCGTCGCCGTGCTCGGTGACAAGCTCACCGCCTCACTGGTGGTGGAAGCGGCTATTCACGGCCACGACATTCCGCACGAATTCCCGCAGGCCGTGCTGGACGAGGCCGCGGCAGTGCCGCTGGAGGTGCCGCCGGCGTTGGCGCGCGAACGCGTCGACCTGCGAACGCTGCCGCTGCTGACGATCGATGGCGAGGACGCCAAGGATTTCGATGACGCGGTTTACTGCGAACGCGTGCGCAACGGCTGGCGACTGGTAGTGGCGATCGCCGATGTCTCGCATTACGTCAGGCCCGGCTCACCGCTCGACGAGGAAGCCGAAAAGCGCGCGACCTCGGTGTACTTCCCCGGCTTCGTGGTGCCGATGCTGCCGGAGACACTTTCCAATGGCATCTGCTCGCTCAACCCGAAGGTCGATCGCCTGTGCTTCGTCTGCGACATGCAGCTGGACAATCGCGGCGAGGTCACCTCGTCCGAGTTCTACGAAGCGGTGATGAACTCGCATGCACGGCTGACCTACACGCAAGTGTGGAACGCGGTCGGCGAGGGCGTTCCCGATGAGGATCGCGAACAGGCCGAAGCCGCCATCGGTGACCTGATCGGCCATGTGCGCCATCTGCACCAGTTGTACGGGCAGATGGCCAAGGCGCGTGAACGCCGCGGCGCGATCGAGTTCGAGTCCGGCGAGGTGCGTTTCGTACTCGACAATCGCGGCGAGGTCACACAGGCCGGCATGCTCCAGCGCAACGACGCGCACAAGTTGATCGAGGAGTGCATGATCGCGGCGAATGTGGAGGCGGCGAAGTACCTGATCGCCAAGGGCATCCCGGCACCGTATCGCATCCACGAACGCCCGCCGGAGCAGAAGTACGCCGACCTGCAGGAGTTCCTCAAGGAATTCAAGCTGTCGATGCCGCCGTGGAACAAGGTGCATCCACGCGATTTCACCGCGCTCATCCACAAGGTCCGCGAGCGAGCCGACGCGGCGTTGATCGAATCGGTGCTGCTGCGCAGTCAGTCGCTGGCGGTGTATTCGCCGGCCAACGTCGGGCATTTCGGGCTGGCGCTGGAGGCGTACGCTCACTTCACCTCGCCGATCCGCCGTTATCCGGACCTGTTGGTGCATCGCGCGATCAAGCATGCTCTGTCCGGTGGCGATGCCGACGATTTCATCTACACCGCCCGAGAAATGGATCAGCTGGCGCTGCAGAGTTCCGAACGCGCGCGCCGCGCGGACGAGGCCGAGCGCGAGGTTGACGAGCGCTACCGCGCCGCGTGGATGGAGAAGCACGTCGGCGGCGAATTCGATGGCGTCATCAGCGGCGTCACCAGCTTCGGCCTGTTCATCGAATTGGATGAGTCCAAGGTCAACGGCTTGGTCCACGTGACCCAGTTGCCCAACGACTATTACCACTTCGATGCGATCCGCAAGACGCTTACCGGCGAGCGCCGCGGCCGCGAGTTCCGTCTTGGCGACCGGGTGCGCATCGTGGTGCTGAAGGCGAGCCTGGAGGAACGCAAGATCGACTTCCGTCTGGTGGAGGATGATGAAGGGCTGAAGCCTTCGCCGGCGCGCGGCCAACCGGTCAAGCGCAGCGAGCGCAGCAAGCGCAAGTATTGAGCGGGGCGGGCGAAGCCGCTTCACCCAAGCCCTACAATGCCGCGATGAGCAATTCATCCCAATGGATCGCCGGCATCAATGCCGTGGCATCGACGCTGGAGCACGATGCCGGCAACGTGCGCGAAGTGCTGGTCGAGGCCGGCGGCAGGAACGCGCGGTTGGTCGAGATCGAATCGCAGGCACGTCGCCTCGGCATCGACGTGCGCCGCGTTGCACAACAGGCGCTGGATGGCGTGGCCGGGGGGCTGCGCCATCAGGGCGTGGCGGCGCGTTATCAGGCCGCGAAGACCTGGGGCGAGCACGAGTTGGTCGATCTCGTCGAGCAGGCGGAAGGCCGCGCATTGCTGCTGGTGCTCGATGGCGTGCAGGATCCGCACAACCTCGGCGCTTGCCTGCGCTCCGCGGCCGCGGCCAACGCGACGGCCGTGGTGATCCCGCGCGACAAGGCGGTGCAGGTCAACGCGACCGTGCGCAAGACCTCGGCAGGGGCGGCCGATCGCATCCCGGTGGTGGCGGTGACCAATCTCTCGCGCACGCTGCGCGACCTGCAGAAACAGGGCGTGTGGATCTACGGGTTGGCCGGCGAGACGGAAGGCTCGCTCTACGACATCGACCTCAAGGGCAATGTCGCGCTGGTGCTGGGCAGCGAAGGAGATGGCATGCGCCGGCTGACCCGCGAGCACTGCGACGCGCTGGTGCGCGTTCCGATGCCGGGCGAGATGGAGAGCCTGAATGTGTCCGTCGCTGCCGGCATCGTGCTGTTCGAGGCGGTACGGCAGCGGCAGTCGACCGGGGGATGAAGAGGATGCGACGCATGTCGGTCATCGGCCTCGGGATGCTGTTGTCGGTGGCTTCGACCGCGACGTGGGCTGCCGACCAAGCCAGGGTGCGTGCGCGCGAATTGGGCTTGGCGCCCGGCATCTTCCGCACCGGAACTCACAACGCGATCACCGATGTGGCCGGCGTGCGCGTGGGTCAGGTGACCATTCGCGAGGGCGAGAACGTCCGCACCGGCGTGACCGCGATCCTGCCGCATCCCGGCAATGCCTATCTTTCGCGGGTGCCTGCGGCGATCCACGTCGGCAACGGCTACGGGAAGTTGATCGGTTCGACCCAGGTCAACGAACTGGGCGAGCTGGAAACGCCGATCGTGCTCACGTGCACGCTGTGCGTGTGGAAGGCGGCCGATGCGCTGGCGGAGTGGATGCTGCGCCAGCCG
>JAEWNY010000004.1 GCA_023461075.1 Pseudomonadota bacterium
CGCCACAAGGCGCGATGTACGAAGAAGACGAACTGCGCCACGTGCCGTCGCACGGCGGCACGGAAGTCGCTTTCCTGCCGCTGGACGATGCGCGGTTGTCGCGCTCGCTGGACGAAGTGATCGCGCGGCGCATCGACTTCCTCACCGACTACCAGGACGCCGCCTACGCCAAGCGCTACAGCGACTTCGTCAGCCGCGTGCGTGCTGAGGAAGAACGCCGCGCACCGGGCTCGAGTGATCTGTCCGAAGCCGTTGCCCGCTATTTCTTCAAGCTGATGGCGTACAAGGACGAGTACGAAGTGGCCCGTCTCTACACCTCGCCGGAATTCAGGCGTCGCATCGAGCAACAGTTCGAAGGCGACTACACGCTGCGCTTCCATTTGGCCCCGCCACTGCTGGCGAAGAAAAACACGAAGGGCGAACTCATCAAGCGCGAGTACGGTCCGTGGGTGATGAAGGCGTACCGGTTGCTGGCGCGGATGAAGCATCTGCGTGGCGGTCCGCTCGACATCTTCGGCCGCACCGCCGAGCGGCGGATGGAGCGGCAGTTGATTTCAGATTACGAAAGCACGATCGGCGGGCTGCTGGAGTCGCTCGACGGCGGCAATGTCGCTCTGGCGGCGGAAATCGCCTCCATCCCCGAGCACATCCGTGGCTTCGGCCACGTCAAGGAAGCCCACTTCGAAAAGGCCAAGGCGCGCGAGGCAGAGTTGCTGGCGGAGTGGAACAATCCGCTGCGGATCGTGCAGGCAGCCTGAGAAATAGTTCGTCGTACCGATGCCCGGACGCCCGGCCAAGCCGGGCGTTTCTTTCCAGCGCGATGACACGAGCCGGCCTTGGTCGGATTCTCCGTCGCCCGTGGTGGGTGGCGCATCATGCTGCGGGCCGCGTGCACGACGCTCAAGCTCGGCATCGCCACCCAACTGCCGGTTTTCACGGTTGATCTGCGAATCGTCGGCGCGCTGCTGCTCGGCGCAGTCGAGGCCTTGCAGGAAATCCACGGTCATCGCGTGGCATGCGTGCAAGCAGAACGTCGTTATCTCGACAACTAAAAGCCCCGCACGAGCGGGGCGATTGCAAAAACTTCATGGAAACAGATCAGGGCGCCGCGACCGCCACCACCGGCAGGCTGCCGGCACGAAGGTTGCGCGCATCGGCGATGATCTGTCGCGCATTCTTGCCGCGACAGGCGAAGTGGCGCGAACGCGACAGCCATTGCGCGTCATCGGCATAGGAAAACAGCAGCTGGCGACCCTTAAGGGTATCGATCACTTCGCGGGCGATGCCTTCGCGCAATGCCGGACAACCCTGGCTGCGGCCCAGGCGGCCTTGGCTGCGGATCAGGTCGGGATTGGCATACCACGCACCGTGCATCACGATCGCACGCATACGTGCGTTGTCGTTGAAGCCGGCATCCAGCCCATCCATGCGCATCGAATAGCCATTGCTGCCGATGTAGGTTTCGGCGGTGCGGTACAGGCCGAGGCTAGTCGCGTAGCTGCCTTCGACATTGGAGAAGCGGTTGGCGTAGTTGCCGCCGCTGCCTTGCCCGTGGCTGACATGTTCGTTGTAGAGCAGTCGATCGTTGGCGACATCGAACACCCACAGCCGCTTGTCGGTCGAGGGACGCGAGTAGTCGATCACCGCGAGGCGCGTTTCCGGGGCCACCTCGCCCGAGGCCACCGCACAGGCACGCGCTTCCACCGCCAGGGCGAGCACGCCGGGATCGGCCGCCGGCGCCAGCTGCTGCATGCGCGCAAGCAAGGCCTGGTCGGGATCAGGCTGCACGATCGGCGCCTGCACCGGCTTGGGCAGGGCCACCGTTTCCCGCTGCGGCGTGCTGGAGCAGCTGGCGAGTGTGGAAGCAGTCAGCGCGATGAAGACAGCGTGAAGTCTTTTCATGCGCGTGACGATACACGCACAACCCCTTGATTTGTATTAATACGCCGTTATCCGCCTATCGGATTCAGCTTTTCCGCATTCCGCGAATCAGTTCATCGGGATGACACCGCCAGCGCGGATTCGTTGGCGCGTTTAATAGATCCCACTCACGGCCGCCGCTCCACCGCGGGCACGCGCTTTGCAGGATCCTCCACCGGCGCTGAAAACGGCTGGTACCCACGATCCGTGGGATTGGCGCTGGGCGTCGTTTCAGCCGGGTTGTCGGTTGTTGGCGCGGACGGGGCGGATGGGGCGGTGCTTGCAGCGTCCGCTTGCCCAGTCACGATGCGCCCATCGCCCATCACGGTGACCGTCTGTCGCGGCGGTTCCGCGGACGGCAGCGGCGGTGGCGCGTCGGGGAAGATGTAGGCGCCGCTGGCCGCATCGACCGGCGCCAGATCGCCCGGATGGACGACTTCGGGATATTCGTTCTCGTCGGCCACCACCACCCGCGTGCCGATGTCGGTGATCGCATAGAGCTGCTCGGCCAACTTGCGCGGCAGGCGGATGCAGCCGTGCGAGGCGGGATAGCCCGGCACGTGTCCCGCATGCAGGGCGATCCCGTCCCAGGTCAGCCGCTGCATGAAGGGCATCGGCGCATCGTCGTACAGGTTGGAGCGATGCGTCACCTTCTTCTGCAGGATCTCGAACTGGCCGGGTGGCGTCTCCCGGCCTTCGCTGCCGGTGCTGATCGTGGTCAGGCCGATGCGCTTACCGTCGCGATAGATGTGCGCGCGCTGCTCGGGCAGGCTGACTACCACCAGCACGGCACCGTCCGGTGAGCGATCCGGCTCCCAGACATAGCTGCCCGGTCGCGAAACCTTGTGCTCCATCGTTTGCGGCAGGGCAGCGGGCTTCTTCTTGGCCGCTTGCACAGGCAGCACCACGGCCAACGCGCTGGCCAGAAGCCACGCGGTCGCCCAACGCAGTGGCGTCATCGTTCCCCCGTCCATGTCAGGACATTAGCGAAGCGGAGTGAGGAGCCGGTGAGGCCGCCAGCCGAAGCTCAATCGACGTTACAGGTGACGGTGAAATCGACACGGCCGCCCATTGGGAGCACCGGGATCGGCACCCCCGCAGGCGACATCAGGTTGACCGGGGTGACGGGGCAGGTGGCGCCGTTGACGGCGTTGCAGGTCGTGACCGAGCAGCCGCTCAAGCCGGCACCAGGCACATCGCGGGCCACCGCACCGTGCGCTGGCATCGGCCCATCATTGCTGACCGAAACGACATAGGCAGTGGCCGAACCGGAGATCACCGTGTCAGCCGGCAAGTCGCCCGGTCCGCTGGCCGGCGTGTTGGTCTTGCTGATGAACAGATCAGCGTTGCTGTTGGTGGCATTGAGGCAGGCGAGCGACTCGTAGTCGGTCGCGCCACTGATCGGTAGCGCCACCTGCAGGGTGGCCGCACCGGTGGCCGGGTCCAACGTCCACAGCCGATTGCGATTTGCCGGGTTGGTGACACCATACCCTGTCGTCGCGTAGAGCGTTCCGCCCAAACCCGTGCTGAGACCCTCGAACTCGGCTTCCGCCGAGCCGTTGATCGTGATCGGGCGTTCCTCCAGGATCAGTCCCGTCGTCTTGTCCACGCGGAGCAAGACCGATTGAAAAGGGGCGGAGGAGCGGTTGCGGGTGATGTAGAGATTGCCCGCTGGATCGAAGGTCAGGTCGTCGAGCGCAATGTAGTTGGTGGCGCCGCTGCGAACGCGAACATAGCCGACGCCGGGTCCGAACGCGTTAGGGATGGCCTGCCCGGTGGCCACGTCGATCTTGTAGAGGAATCCGTTGATGGTCAGCCCGTAGACCTGGCCCGTCGCGCTGTCGCGGGAAATACCTGAGGTCTGGTTGGTGGTGCCTCCACCGATGACAACGGTCGTGGCGCCACTGCTGACCGAGCCCAGGTTGGTGCCGATCGGGGTGAAGACCGTATTGGACAAGGAGATGAAACCCAGCCGATCCGGATTGCTCTGCGGTGAGCCTTGGTCGACCGTGAAGAAACGCCCGGTCATGCCGTCGTAGAACAACGCCTCGGTGCTTTCCGGCGTCAGGCCGGAGATGGTCTGGTTGTAGATGACGTTCCAGGCAGCGCCGCTCTGCTGCACCCCCACCAGTCGCTGTGCATCATCGCTGAGCGCGTAGCAGACTTGGGATTGCGCCGATGCGACCGATGGCAACATCGCCATCAACCCACCCGCAACTGCGCTGGAAAATGCTGTGGCGATGCCGCGACGTGTGCCCGGGACTCGAAACATGAAAGCGATCTCCCTGCAGCGGATCATGGCGTGGCCTTACCGAGCCGCCGCGCCTTCCGGCGTGGCCGACCGGCTGCCCATTCTGTCGCACGCCCTTGCGGGCAGCGCCCCTGCCCCAGTTTAGGCGCTGGCGGGTAAAGCGACAACGCAGGCCAGATGCTGTCCTCTGGGCGCGCAGCACGACCTTGCGCGGTCGGTTATTCTGCCCGCCTATCTGCGCGGGTTGAGGATCGCGCTCAGGTAGTCGGGTTTGCCGGCGATCCGCTCCAGCGCGGGGTAGCGCAGACCCTCGTGGTAGCGGATGTCGATGCTGCGATAGCGGTTGAAGTCCTTCACCAGCAGGCGGATCGGCCCCTGCGTGCCCTTCGCCGCCTTGACCGCATCGGCCAGCACCTTGCTGGAATATTCGAGGTCATTGACCGCGACCACGGTCATCCCGGTGCCGATCCCGGCATCGAATGCAGGGCTGTCCCAGCGGGTGTCGGTAACCTTGCCGTCCTTGTTGAGCGAGAGGCCGAGCGAATAGGTGAAGTCGCCGTCGACCCGCTTGGCCGCCTTGGCCGCGGCGTTGGCCTCGTCCTTGTAGACCAGGCGCCAGCCGGTCGATTCGATGCTGTCGGCGAACGGGACGCGACCCTCGATGCGATCGGACAGATAGGTCTTCCAGTCATGCGGATGGACGGCGTTGAGCGTGGCCACCACATCGTCGAAGGTATAGGGCGCGGGCTGTTCCCACTGCCCGTCGTTGATGCCGAAGAAGCCGCGTGCGAAATCATCCAGCGACTTGCGGCCGCCGGTTTCCTGCCGGATCAGCGCATCCACGCCCAGCCAGATCAACTGGCCGGCGCTGTAGTAGTCCTCGGACATCTGGTAGTTGCGGTAGGGCTTGGGCCGGCGCGCGCTGATGATCGGGTCGTTGGTGGTGTCGAGCACATTGCGCCAGGCAAGTCCGGGGCGGTTGTCCTGATAGGTCGCCACCACGCTGGCCAGCACATCGCGCGAGCGGTCCATCGGCCGCAATCCGGAACGCGCGGCGATCACGTTGCCCCAGTACTGGGTCTGGCCCTCGTACACCCACAGCAGCGAATCCTGCAGCGGCGTGTTGAGGTTGGGCACGACTTGGTCGGCGGGGCGGCGGTACTTGCCGTTCCAGCTGTGCGTCATCTCGTGCGGCAGCAGGTCGTCGCTGCCGTCCTTCTCGTTCCATTCGCTGAAATACCCAAGCTCCTGCCCGTTCTCGCTGGAGCGCTGGTGTTCCAGGCCATTGCCGGCCATCTGTTCGGACAGCGAGAGCAGGAAGTCGTAATGGTCGTAGTGCTCGGCACCGAATAACTTGAGGAACTGCGCGACCATCTTGCGGTGCTGGTCGATGTGCGCGTCCTTGGTCTCCAGGTATTTGGCGTCGTCCGCCACCACGTTGAGCCGCACCGGGCGCTTGCCCGGCACGCTCAGGTCGATCTGCTTGAAATGGCGACCGGCATAGACCGGCGAATCGGCGAGGATGTCGGCCGCCACCGGTTGGTAGCTGACGGTGTTGTCGGCGGCCTTCGAGGCCACATCCAGCGCGGTGCCGGCCTGCCAGCCAGCCGGATACTTCACGCTCGGCCGGAAGGTGATCTTCGACATCGCATGGCCGGCCGGATACAGCATCAACGCGTTCCATTGCAGGTTGAGCATCGATGGCGTCATCACCACCCGACCCTGCGAGGAATCGGTCGGCGTCAGGTAATCGAATTCGACATCAAGCTGAGATATGCCCTGCGGGATGTCGAGGTGGAAGGCGTAGACATCGGCCGGGTCGCGCTTCCATGGCAGCACGCGGCCGGCCGCGCTGAAACGCAGGCCGGCGACCTTGTCGATCGGCCCGCGTGGCGCATGGTTGCCGGGCAACCATTCCGGATACAGCAGGGTGAGCGGACCCGGCGCGACCGGCACCTGCTGGCGCACGCGCACGATGCGTTGCGCCAGATTGGTGGCATCCACCTGCACCGTGATCGGGCCGGGCGTATAAGCCGTGTCCATCGGTGCCGGCACCGATTGCGCGTGCAAGGCGGGTGCGACGGCCAGCAGGAGTGCGAGGGCCAACGGGCGCAGGCGGGGATTGATCACGGCGGGCTACTCGTAACGGGACGGTGCATCCTACCCAGCCGCGCCGCGCGCACCCGTGCCGAAAGGCCTATGCGCCGGCGTATCGATGTCAAAGCGTGGACAGCACCTCGCCGCTCAGTTCCTTGAGGGCGGCCTCGGCGGCATCGCGCTGGGCGGCATCGTAGGGATGCACCACCACAGCGCTGCGACCTTCGCCCATCGCATCGAACACGGCACGGTTGGCCGGCTCGTGATCCGGGCGCAGGGTGATGAGTCCACCGACCATCATCCCGGCCATCGCGCCAAACACCGCCAGCACGGCCAGCGTCAGCCAGCCGGTATTGACGATGAAGGCCACGCCCAGCGCGCGCAGCAGGAACCACAGCGCGATGCCGGCGATGAGGCCGATCACGCCCAGCTTGAGATGCGACTGCATCATGGTACGGAAGATGCCGTGGCTCTCCGGCTCCAGCTTGCGACCGGGCTGGCGGTCGGCGGGGGTGATGACCTGCACCTGTGCATCGGCAAGCCCCAACGTCTGGCGGATGCGGGTGGCTGCATCGCGGGCGGCGGCCTCGCTCGCGAAGATCGCGGCGACCTTGCTGCCGGCATATTCACCGATCACGCCATCGGTTGGGTTTTCGTTCGAAGTGGACATGGCCATTCCCGTTGGAGTTCGGAACCGGTCTACAGCCTGCCGCAAGCCGGTTGCGGTCCTCGTGAAAAGCCCGCGCCGCGGTTCAGGTGTCGCTACAAGCCTTTGACCGAGTGCAGACGCGCTCCGGGCAATACTCAGCTGCCGCCAACCGCCGCCAACCGCCGCCTGGCCCGACTTCAGCGCCACCCTTTCAATGAACAAGGAATCCCGATGCGAATCCCCGCCCCGCTGGTGATGGTGCCCGCGCTGCTCGCCATGATGAGTTCGGCGTGCACGACGCCTGCGGCCCCGGCCCCGCCGACCGCCGCCTGCAACGTCAATGCCGCACGCAGCTACATCGGCCAAGCCGCGACTTCATCGATCGCTGAGCAGGCCCGCCAGGCCGCAGGGGCCGGCGTGGTCCGGATGCTCGACAAGGATGCGGTGGTCACCATGGAGTACCGGGCAGACCGCCTCAACCTGATCACCGACGCCGGTCGCATCATCAACGCCACCTGCACTTGAGCACCCGGCATCCGGTTTGACCCCAGTCAAGGAGCGCGGCGACATCCTGCGGCACCCTGATGCCATGAGCCCGACCGCGCCGATCGATGCCGAACTGCTGCGCCGCCACGACCGGCCCGGCCCGCGATACACCTCATATCCCACCGCGCCACAGTTCGCGCCGGACTTCGGCGAGGCCGCATTGCGCACCACGATCGCGGCGAGCAATGGCGACCCGATCCCGCGCAGGCTCTCGCTCTACGTGCATGTGCCGTACTGCATGAGCCCGTGCTTCTATTGCGGCTGCAACCGCATCATCACCCGCGACAAGACCCGCAGCGCACCGTACATCGAGCGGCTCAAGCGCGAGATCGGGATGATGGCGCCGCTGTTCGACCGTGACCGCGAGGTGATCCAGCTGCATTTCGGTGGCGGCACGCCCAATTTCTTCAGCCCCTCGGAGCTGCGCGACATCGTTGATGCGATGTGCCGCCAGTTCCGTTTCTCCGATGCCGCCGACCGCGACATCTCGATCGAGCTAGACCCGCGTTTCGTCTCGCCCGATGACATCGGCCAGCTCGCCGGGATCGGCTTCAACCGCGCGAGCCTCGGCGTGCAGGACTTCGATCCCGACGTGCAGCAGGCGGTCAATCGCGTTCAGAGCGTCGAGGAAACCCGCGCGGTGGTCGATGCCTGCCGCGCGCACGGCTTCCGTTCGGTCAACATCGACCTGATCTATGGCCTGCCGAAACAGACGGTCGAAGGCTTCTCGAAAACGCTGGACACGGTCATCGGCATCCGCCCCGATCGTCTGGCCGTCTACAGCTATGCCCATCTGCCCGAACTGTTCAAGCCGCAGCGGCAGTTGAATGCCTACGACCTGCCCTCGGCCGATAGCAAGATCGCGCTGCTGCAGCTGGCGATCGCCAAACTGGTCGATGCCGGCTACGTCTACATCGGCATGGATCATTTCGCCCTGCCCGACGACGAACTTGCGCTGGCGCAGGCGCGTGGCGGGCTGCATCGCAATTTCATGGGCTACACCACCCACGCCAACAGCGACCTGATCGGCTTCGGGGTGTCGTCGATCAGCCACATCGGCGAATCCTTCAGCCAGAACCCTCGCACGCTGCCGGAGTGGGAAATCGCCATCGACGAAGGCAAGCTGCCGGTCTGGCGCGGGTTGTCGATGAGCGATGACGACGTGCTGCGCGGCGAGGTGATCCAGCAGCTGATGTGCCAGGGTGTCATCGACAAGTCGCGTTTCGAGCGGCGCTTCGACATCGATTTCGATGCGTATTTCACCGAGGCCCTGGCCCGGCTGGATTCGCTCGTCGCGGAAGGCCTGGTCACCCTGCATGAAGATGCGATCCGCGTCACCTCGCGCGGGCGCTACCTGCTGCGTATCATTGCGATGTGCTTCGACGCCTACCTGTCCACCGCAGCTCCCTCGCAACCCCGCTTTTCGAAGGCGATCTGAGCCCATCGCCACGAGGCGCGGCCGCATGAGCTCCGTGCTCAAGGTCCCGCGCCCCAACCCGGGCATGGCCGATGACGGCGATGCGCTGAATTTCTGCAGCACCTGCGCGTTCTCCAGCGCCTGCCTGTCGCAAGGCTACGACAAGGCCGCGCTGCAGGACCTGCACGTGCTGGTCGAGCACATCGGGCCGTTTGCCGAAGGCACGTTGCTGTTCCGCGAGGGCGATCCGTTCAACTCGATCGCCGCGGTGCGCGCCGGAATGGTCAAGACCTACGTCACCGACACCCACGGCCGCGAGAAAGTGCTGGGCTTCTACCTGCCGGGCGAGGTCATCGGCCTCAACGCCATCCACGGCGAGCGCTATCCGTGCAATGCGGTCGCGCTCAACACCGTGATGCTGTGCAACTTTTCCTTCCCGAAGATGGCGATGCTGGCCACCCGCATGCCCGGCCTGCAGACGCAGCTGTTCCGCCTGCTATCGGCCGACATCGGCAAGGCGCACCTGTTGGCTGGCGATTTCAGCGCCGACGAGCGCATGGCCGCCTTCCTGGTTTCGCTCTCGCGCCGTTACGCGCAACGCGGCTATTCGGCGCAGCGCTTCCAGCTGGCGATGGCGCGCACCGACATCGCCAATTACCTGGGCCTTGCGCCGGAAACCGTGAGCCGCGTCCTGCGCCGGCTGCAGGAGGAAGGCGTGCTGCAGGTGGATCGCCGCGAGTTCGAAATCCTCGATCCGGTGCGGCTGCAGGCCCTGGCGCGGGACGTATTGCGCGACTGACGCAACCGCTTGACCTGAGTCAGCGACGCCCACCATCGCCGGGCGGAGGATGCTGACAACCTAGGGAGGGTTTTGAGATGTCCACCACCAAGAAACTGTGGCTGGGGCTGGCGGCGCTGCTGATCGCCAGTTTCAGCGTGATGTTGTGGCTCGGTGCCGATCTGCACCAGACCGCGCCGCCGATCCCCAACCGCGTCGTCACCGATACCGGCAAGGTGATCTACACCCGCGCCGACATCGATCGCGGCCGCCAGGTCTGGCAAAGCGCCGGCGGCCAGCAACTGGGCTCGATCTGGGGCCACGGGGCGCTGATCGCGCCCGACTGGTCAGCCGACTGGCTGCATCGCGAGATCGAGGCGATGTCCGAGCTGGACGCGCGCGCCGAGACCGCCGAGCCGTATTCGATGCTGGACGATGCCGACAAGGCGCGCATCCAGGCGATCCTGAAGCCGCAGTTCCGCACCAACACCTACAACGCCGAGAACGGCGACCTGGTGGTGAGCGAGCGCCGCGCCCAAGCGATCATGCAGGTCGCCTCGCACTACGAAAGCCTGTTCTCCAACGACCCGGCCACCGCGGATCTGCGCGAAACCTACGCGATGAAGGACAACACGGTGATCGATGCGGACAAGCGTCGCGCGATGACCGGGTTCTTCTTCTGGACCGCATGGGCGGCCAGCACCGACCGCCCCGGCGACAACCGCACCTACACCAACAACTGGCCGTACGAGCCGCGCATCGGCAACACCCCGACCGCCGGCCTGTTCATGTGGTCGATGTTCTCGATCCTGTTCCTGATCGGCGGCATCGCGCTGTTGGCCTGGCATTACGTCGCATGGCACAAGCAGGAACCGGCCGTGGTTCCGCCCGCGCGCGATCCCCTGCTGGGCCTCCAGCTGACGCCGTCGATGAAAGCGACCGCCAAGTATTTCTGGGTGGTCATTGCCCTGTTCCTGGTGCAGATCGTGCTGGGCGCGACCACCGCGCACTACCAGGTCGAAGGCCAGGAGGCCTACGGCTTCAGGATCGCCGAATACCTGCCGTATTCGCTCACCCGCAGCTGGCACACGCAGCTGGCGGTGTTGTGGATCGCCACTGCCTGGCTCGGCACCGGCCTCTACATCGCCCCGGCGATCTCCGGACATGAGCCCAAGTTCCAGCGCGCGGGCGTCAACTTCCTGTTCTTCTGCCTGCTCGTCATCGTGGTCGGCGCGTTCGCGGGCCAGTGGTTCGCGGTGATGCAGAAGATGGACCTGGCGCACAACTTCTGGTTTGGCCACCAGGGCTGGGAATACGTCGACATCGGCCGCTTCTGGCAGGCCTTCCTGTTCATCGGCCTGTTGCTGTGGCTGTTCCTGGTCGGCCGCGCGCTGTGGCCGGCCTTGCGCCGCAAGGACGAGATGTCCTCGATCGTCGGCCTGATGTTCCTTTCGACCGTCGCCATCGGCCTGTTCTACGGCGCCGGCCTGATGTGGGGCGAGCACACCCACATCTCGATGGTCGAGTACTGGCGCTGGTGGGTGGTGCACCTGTGGGTGGAGGGCTTCTTCGAGGTCTTCGCGGTCGCGGTGATCAGCTTCCTGTTCGTCAAGCTGGGCCTGATCCGCGGCAAGACCGCAACCATCAACGTGCTGTTCGCCACGATCGTTTATCTCACCGGCGGCGTGCTCGGCATGTTCCACCATCTGTACTTCGCCGGCACCACCACGGCGGCGGTGGCCTTCGGTGCCAGCTTCTCGGCGCTGGAAGTGGTGCCGCTGGCGCTGATCGGCCTGGAAGCGTTCGAGACCTACTCGCACAGCAAGGCGACGCCGTGGATGGCGCGCTATCGCTGGCCGATCATGTTCTTCCTGGCGGTCAGCTTCTGGAACCTGGTCGGCGCGGGCCTGTTCGGCTTCCTCATCAACACGCCGATCGCGCTGTACTACATGCAGGGCCTCAACCTGACCCCGCTGCACGGCCACACCGCGCTGTTCGGCGTGTACGGCATGCTCGGCATCGGCCTGATGCTGTTCTGCCTGCGTGGCCTCAAGCCGACTGCTCTGTGGCACCCGGGCCTGCTCAAGGCGAGCTTCTGGTGCTTCAACATCGGCCTGATGCTGATGGCGCTGATTACCCTGCTGCCGATGGGCACGCTGCAGCTGCAGGCAGCGCTGGAGAACGGCTACTGGTACGCACGCTCGGCCGAGTTCATGGGCAAGCCCATCATCGACGTGCTGGTCTGGCTGCGCATGCCCGGCGACTTGCTGTTCTCGGTCGGCGCGGCGCTGTTGGCGTGGTTCGTCACCCGCCACTGGATCATGCCGAAGGCCGATCCGGCGCTCGACCAGACCACGGGCGAAGATGTTGTCGAGACGATCGCGCAGGACGTCGTCTGAAAGCCTGATGCGGGTCAACTCCGCCGCCATGAACGTGGCGGGTAATCAGGGCCGGGGCGTGATGCGTCCCGGCCTTTCTTTTGCAGGTTCCGATGCGGCTTCGCTCCTTCCATCGGGTGATGCAGGCATTCGCCTTCGCGGCGGGGCAGGGCAACGTGGTCAGCCGCGACCTCGGCCCCAGCGCCGGCTTCGGCGTGCTCTCGATCAACGGCGGCTGGCGTTTCAACGAGCGCGTGCAGCGGGTGGCCGGCATCGACAATCTGCTGGATCGCGATTACGCCGCGCACCTCAATCTGGCCGGGAGCGCCGACTTCGACTATCCGGCGGAGCCGGTGCGCATCCACGAAACCGGCCGCAACCTGTGGGCGAAACTGCGCGTGACGTTCTGAAGCGGCGCGTCCTGCTGACTTCGGTCAAGGCGGACAGCCCCGCCTTGGCTGATGCTGTGCCGCATGACTGATCGCCATGCCTTGCCGCTTTCGCCCAGCCTGCTCGCGCTGGCGCCGCATCGGCTGCTGTTCTTCGTCGGCGCAGTCAACGTGTTGCTGGCGATGGCCTGGTGGGCGCTCTGGCTCATCGACAGCCGCTGGCAACTCGGGCTGCTGCCGGCCTCGCGCATCTTTCCGGGCTGGATACACGCCATCGTGATGCAGTACCAATTGCTGCCGCCCTTCATGTTCGGCTTCCTGCTGACCGTGTTCCCGCGCTGGATGGGCCTGCCCGAACTCACCCGCTGGCATTACCTGCCGGTCGGCATCGGCCTGCTCGGTGGCCAGTTGGCGGTGATCGGCGGGATGCTGCTGGGCCTGGATGCCTGGGTGCAGCTGGGCCTGTTCATGAGCACCGCAGGCTGGGGTTATGGCCTGGTGCAATTGCTGGGGGTGCTGCTGGCCGAACGCCGCGCCGGCAGAGGGCCGACCTGGCACGCTCGCTCATGCTTCGCGGCGATGTCGCTGGGCCTGCTCGGTTTGCTGCTTGTGCTCGCCTACTTCTACGGGGGCAACGCCTGGTGGATGTTCGCGGCGATCAAGGTCGGCAGCTTCGGCCTGCTGCTGCCGGTGTATTTCACGGTCGCGCACCGGATGTTTCCGTTCTTCGCCGGCAATGTCGTCAAGGGCTACGTGCCGTGGCGACCGTTCTGGCTGTTGGCCGCGATGTGGGCGCTGCTGCTTGCTCATCTCGCTCTTGAACTGCTGCATGCCTATGGCGCGTTGTGGGCAGTGGATGTTCCGCTGGCGCTGTTGACAGGCTACGTGCTGGCCCGCTGGTGGCCGCGTGGCGATGCGCCGGGCCTGCTCTGGGTGTTGTTCATCGGCTTCGCGTGGTTGCCGCTGGCTTTCGCGCTGTATGCGATGCAGAGCGTGTTGTATGCGACGAGCGGCGAGTTCCTGTTCGGGCGCGGGCCGGCGCATGCGCTCTACATCGGGTTCTTCGGCTCCCTGCTGGTGGCGATGGTCACCCGCGTGACGCAGGGCCATTCCGGCCGCCCGCTGGCGATGCCGCGCGTCGGCTGGTTCGCGTTTGCGCTGTTGCAGTTGATCGCGGTGATCCGCGTGCTTGCAGAAATGTTGCCGGACCCGGGCCTGTGGCAGGCGGTCGCCGCCGTCGGCTGGCTGCTCGCCTTTTCGCCGTGGGTGCTGCGCCACGCCGGCATCTACCTGCGTCCGCGCCTCGACGGCAAGCCGGGATGAGCCTCTTTCGCTTGCGCCGGATCAACGCGCCGCGACCCGAATCCCTCCATCATCCATCGCCATGATCGAGTTCTACCCGCAAATCAAGTTGTTGCACATCGTCCTGGTGCTCGCCTCGGGCGCGATCTTTATCGTGCGCGGCGGCGCGGCGGTGTTCGGCGCGCGCTGGCCCTATGCCTCGTGGCTGAAATGGAGCAGCGCCACGCTCGACACCTTTCTGCTCACCTCCGCGGCGATGCTGGCGACGATCCTGCCGCGCGCGATGTTCGCCAACGGCTGGCTGACCGTGAAGCTGGGCCTGCTGGTCGTCTACATCGTGCTGGGAGTGATGGCGATGCGCTCGCGCAAGCGTGGCACGCGCGCGGCGTTCTACGTTGCGGCCCTCGCCACCTTCGCCTTCATGCTCGGCATCGCGCGGATGCACCATCCCTGGGGTTGGCTGGCACCATGGCTGGCATGAAACCTTCCAACGACCGCGCATGGGTGGCCGAGGCGGTCGCAGCGCTCCAGCGCGAGGCCGCGCGCTCGGCCGACACGCACCTGCTGCACGTGACATTCGCCGGATTCCCCGGCATCGATTTCTATTTCAAGGATGAAGCCGCGCATCCGACCGGCAGCCTCAAGCATCGGCTCGCGCGCTCGCTGTTCCTGTACGCGTTGTGCAATGGCCGGCTCAAGCCCGGGCAGGCGGTGGTCGATGCGTCATCGGGCAGCACCGCGATTTCCGAAGCCTGGTTCGCGCGCCTGCTCGGCTTGCGATTCACCGCGGTGATGCCCGAAGGCACCTCGCCCGGCAAGATCGCCGCGATCCGCGAGCTCGGCGCCCATTGCGATCTCACCGCGCCCGGCCTGTGCACGCAGGCGCGCGCCCGCGAGATCGCCAGCGAGGGCGCCTGTTTCCTCGACCAGTTCGGCCTGGCCGAACGCGCCACCGACTGGCGCGGCAACAACAACATCGCCGAATCGATCATCGGCCAGATGGCGGCGGAACCGCATCCAGAGCCCGCATGGATCGTCTGCGGCGTCGGCACCGGCGGCACCTCGGCGACGATCGGCCGCTACCTGCGTTATCGCGGACTGCCCACGCGCCTGTGCGTGGCCGAACCGGCCGGCATGGTCTATGCCAAGGCGTGGCCCTGCCATGATCGCGGCGCGCAGGTGGAATGCTGCAGCGTGATCGAAGGCATCGGCCGCCAGAACGTCGAGCCCAGCTTCCAGTTCGGCGTGGTCGACGAGGTGATCGAGGTGGACGATGCCGCTTCGATCGCCGCCATGCGCCTGCTGGAGGAACGGCTCGGCTTCCGCTATGGCGGATCGTCCGGGACCAACCTGGTCGCCTGCCTGCAGTTGGCGCAACGCATGCGCGAGGCGGGCGAGCGCGGCAGCATCGTCACCCTGCTCTGCGATCGCGGCGCGCGCTACCGGGAAACGCTCTACGACGATGCCTGGCTGCACGCTCGCGACATCGACCACACGCCATGGCGGGCCGCCCTGACTGACGCACTGGAGACCGGCACGCTGCGCGCGCCGGCCTGAAGCCTCACTTCGGGAAGCGTTCCTGCAGGCTGGTGACCCGCGCCTGCATCAGCCGCGTTTCGCAGGCCAGTTTCTCATCCTCGGGGGTCACGGTTTCGCAGCTGGTGGCCAGGCTGGCTTTCCATTCGGCCTGTTCTTCCGCGATGGCGGCATCGGCCGGGACGGCTTTCAGCGCCGCATCCAGTTCCGCGCTGGCCTGGCGATGCGCCTGGGAGGCGGCGCTGCTGGCTGTCGTCGCCGGCACATCGGCCACGCGCGGATCGCCGACGGTCTCTTCGGTCTGCGCTTGCTGGCTGCAGGCCGCCAGCATCGACACCAACAGCAGGGGAAACAGGGCGCGGGGATTGTGCATGACGGGACTCTCTTGAGTGGGGAGCCCAGCTTACGCCGCCCGCGCCAACATCGGATCAACATCCGCGACGCAAGTGTTGCAACGGGCCTTGATGACATCACGGTCACCTTTGCCCGCCTAGGGTGGGAGCGTCCATACGCATAAGGAAGACGCCATGCCCGCCGCTTTCACCAAGGCCCAGGCCAGCAAGCTGCTCAACGCCAGCGAGATGAAGTTGTACGAAGAGTCCCGCGTCAATGCATTGCGTGCGTTCTCGGCCAGTCAACTCGATCGCCGCATCGAGCGCACCCGTGCGTTGCGCGACAAGTCACGCGACCTGCTGCAGCGCCAGCGCGTGTCGATGCAGCAGAAGACCGGCAGTCGTCGCGGCGAACGCGGCACCGCCGACCAGCAACGCAGCAAGGACAAGGTGGCGATCATCGCCGACATCCTCAAGCGCTTCGAAGGCCAGCTGAAGACCGCGCGCAAGAACGAGAAGGCCGGCATCGTGCCCAAGGGTGCACCGGAGCGCCGCGTCACGCGAAAGGCAGCGGTGTCGAAGAAAAAGGCACCGGACAAGGATTTCACCGCCTCTCGCATGCGCGCCAGCAACCGCATCGAGGAAGAGGCCGCGCAGACGATGAAGGCCCGCAAGACCGCCAGGAAGGCAACGGCCAAGAAATCGGCCAGCAAAGCCAGCGAAAAAAAGACCGCGGCCCCGGCCAAGAAATCCGCAGCGAAGAAAAAATCCGCAACCACGAAAACCGCAGCTAAAAAGCCGCGCGCCGCCAAGGCGACCGGCAAGGTGACCAAGCAGCCCGCCATGCGCCCGCAGGACCAGCTGCCGGGCGGCGATACCAGCGGCAAGCGCACCCGCAGCATGCAGGCGCTGAACAAGGTCTCGGAAAACGTGCACGGCGGTTTTGCCGACGCGCGCTCCCACAACACCGCGCAGCAGCGCAAGTTCCAGGATGCGCTGGTCACGCCGATCCACGCCCACATCAGCTCGCGAGGGCGCCGCAACCAGGGCAAGCGCGACCAGCGCGGCTGAGCCTCGCGTAATTGTGGAACGCCATGAAAAAACGCCCGGTTTCCCGGGCGTTTTTCATTCCGCTGCCGCGTCGATCAAACCCGCCCGAACACCAGCGTTGCGTTGGTGCCGCCGAAGCCGAAGCTGTTGGACATCACCGTGTCCAGCTTGGCGTCATGGGTTTCACGCGGGATCGGGAACCCTTCGCAGCGCTCGTCCAGTTGTTCGATGTGATTGGAGGCCGCCATGAAGCCATCGCGCATCATCAGCAGGCTGTATATCGCCTCGTGCACGCTGGCCGCGCCGAGCGAATGGCCGCTGAGCGCCTTGGTCGATGACAGCGGCGGCACCGCATCGCCGAACACCTCGCGCACGGCGGCCAGCTCAGTGACATCGCCGAGCGGCGTCGAGGTGCCGTGGGTGTTGAGGTAGTCGATCGGGCGATCGATGCCGGCCGTCGCCATCTTCATGCAGCGCACCGCGCCCTCGCCGCTGGGCGCCACCATGTCGGCGCCATCGCTGGTCACGCCGTAGCCGATCAATTCGGCGTGGATGCGTGCGCCGCGCTTCACCGCATGGTCATGATCCTCGAGCATCAGCATGCCGCCGCCGGAGCCGATGACGAAGCCGTCGCGGTTGGCGTCGTACGGACGCGATGCAGTCGCCGGCGTATCGTTGAAATGGGTGGACAGTGCGCCCATCGCGTCGAACATGCAGCTCATCACCCAGTGTTCTTCCTCGCCGC
Organism: Pseudomonadota bacterium; assembly: GCA_023461075.1. Classification (GTDB taxonomy): domain Bacteria; phylum Pseudomonadota; class Gammaproteobacteria; order Xanthomonadales; family Xanthomonadaceae; genus Solilutibacter. The sequence goes on from JAEWNY010000004.1 coordinate 17,391, forward strand.
CGCCGGCGAACACGATGTCCTGCGCGCCGTGGCGGATCAGGTCGGCGCCGGCACCGATGCAATGCGCGGAGGTCGCGCAGGCAGCGGACAGCGAATAGCTGACGCCCCGGATTCCAAACGCGGTGGCAAGGGTGGCCGAGACGGTCGAGCACATCGTGCGCGGCACCATGTAGGGCCCGACCTTGCGCAGGCCCTTCTCGCGCATGAGGTCGGAAGTGGCGAGCTGCCATTCCGGCGAGCCGCCGCCGCTGCCTGCGATCAGCCCGACGCGCGGCGAACGCAGCGATTCGGGATCAAGGCCGGCGTCGGCGATCGCATCGCGCATCGACACGTACGCATACGCGGACGCATCGCCCATGAAGCGCTTCTGCTTGCGGTCGATCTCGGCTTCAAGATCGATGTCGCAAAGGCCGGCCACCCGCGAGCGCATGCCGAGTTCGGCGTACTGCGGCATCGCGCGGATGCCACTGCGTCCTTCGCGCAGCGCCCGGGCCACCGCATCGGCGCTGTTGCCGAGCGGGCAGACGATGCCGTAGCCGGTGACCACCACCCGCCGCATCAGAAATCCTCCGTGGAATTGAACAGGCCTACGCGCATGTTGTGGGCGGTGTAGATTTCGCGTCCATCCACCAACGTGCGGCCGTCGGCGATCACCATCCGCAGCTTGCCGCGCATCACCCGGCGGATGTCGATCTCGTAGCGGACGATTTTCGCCTTGGGCAGGATCTGCCCGGTGAACTTCACTTCACCGACGCCCAGCGCGCGGCCACGGCCGGATTCGCCCATCCACGGTAGGAAGAAGCCGGTCAGCTGCCACATCGCGTCCAGGCCCAGGCAGCCCGGCATCACCGGGTCGCCGATGAAGTGGCACTCGAAGAACCACAGGTCCGGGGTGACATCCAGTTCGGCCTCGATCCGGCCCTTGCCGTAGCTGCCGCCCTCGTCGCTGATGTGGGTGATGCGGTCGAACATCAGCATCGGCGGCGCCGGCAGCTTGGCGTTGCCGGGGCCGAACAGTTCGCCGCGGGCGCAGGCCAACAACGCGTCGCGGTCGAAGGAGGAGGGTCGGGTCATCGGCGTCGGGCTGCATGTCGAAAAGGACTTCGCAGTGTATTGATTGGACATCGCCATTCGCGCCGGTATGGAGTCGTCGTCGTTCAGGCGCATGACCTCGCCTAGGGCGAACACGCAACCCTTGACGTATGTCATCGCGATGTCGCGGCGCGAGGCGCACGATCGCAATGAACCATCACATCAAACCCTTGGGGAACCACTCGATGAACCGCAAAGCCCTGTGTCTTTTCATCGCCGCCTCGCTTGCTCTTGCAGGCTGCAAGGCCAACAACGACGCAGCGACCGGCGCGAAACCCGCCAGCGAGGAAACCGGCGGTTCGCGCAAGGGCGACTTCGGCCCGCCGCAGGGCGAGCCGGTGAAGGCCGTGCTGACCTCGCCGCCGCTGGTGCCGCCGGCGACCGGCCGCACCGCGCCCGCCAAGGTGATCGTGGAGCTGGACGTCATCGAGAAGGACATGCCGATCTCCGAAGGCGTCACCTACACCTTCTGGACCTTCGGCGGCACCGTGCCGGGCAGCTTCATCCGCGTGCGCCAGGGCGATACGGTGGAATTCCACCTGCGCAACATGCCTGACAGCAAGATGCCGCACAACATCGACCTGCATGGCGTGACCGGTCCGGGTGGCGGCGCGGCCTCCAGCTTCACTGCGCCGGGCCACCAGTCGCAGTTCACCTTCAAGGCGCTCAACGCCGGGCTGTACGTCTACCACTGCGCCACCGCGCCGGTCGGCATGCATATCGCCAATGGCATGTACGGCCTGATCCTGGTCGAGCCGCCGGAAGGCCTGCCCAAGGTGGACAAGGAGTTCTACGTGATGCAGGGCGACTTCTACACGACCGGCAAATACCGCGAGAAGGGCCTGCAGCCGTTCGACATGGAGAAGGCGATCGACGAGAACCCGACCTATGTGCTGTTCAATGGCATGGAAGGCTCGATGACCGGCGACAAGGCGCTGCAGGCGAAGACCGGCGAAACCGTGCGCCTGTACGTGGGCAACGGCGGGCCCATCCTGTTCTCCAGCTTCCACGTGATCGGCGAGATCTTCGACAAGGTCTGGTACGAGGGCGGCACCCGCTACCAGGAGAACGTGCAGACCACGCTGATCCCGGCCGGCGGCGCGGCGATGATGGAGTTCCACATGGAAGTCCCGGGCAGCTACGTGCTGGTCGACCACTCGATCTTCCGCGCATTCAACAAGGGCGCGCTGGCGATCCTCCAGGCCGAGGGTCCGGAGCGCAAGGACATCTACTCCGGCAAGGAAGTTGACGAGGTCTATCTGGGCGATCAGGTCGCCGGCACCAGCCGTGCACCGGTGGCCGCCGCCGCCGCTTCGGCCAAGGCAGGCAACCTGACCAAGGACGAGCAGATCGCCGCCGGCAAGGTGCTGTTCGCCGGCACCTGCTCCACCTGCCACGGAGCCGATGGCGCTGGCATGTCGGGCGTGTTCCCGCCGCTGGCCGCCTCCGACTACATCAAGGCCAGCCCCAAGCGCGTGCCGGAAATCATCCTGCACGGCCTGCAGGGACCGGTGAAGGTGAACGGCAAGGATTACAACTCGATCATGCCGCCGATGGCGCAGCTGACCGATGACGAAGTCGCCAACATCTCCACCTACGTGCTCAACAGCTGGGGCAATCCGGGTGGCCAGGTCAGCAAGGCCGATGCCGCGGCTGCACGCAAGGCCAAGCCGGCCAACGCCTCCGAGGGCCATTGATCGATGCGCAAGGCCATCGCCCTGGCACTCTGCCTGATCCCGACGCTGGCGGTTTCCGCCGCCAGCGTCGGCGGTTGGGCCAGGCTGCCGGGCGGAAGCTTCAAGTCCGCACTGCAATACGAAGACCGCAGCCAGGTGCGGATCGCGCCGTTCCAGTTGATGGATACGCCAGTCACCAACGCGCAGTTCCTCGCGTTCGTGAAGCAACATCCCAAATGGCAGCGCGGCAAGGCGGCGAAAATCTTCGCCGAGGGGCGCTACCTGCAACATTGGGCGGGGCCGACCACGCTCGGCGCAAAGGTCCAGCCGCAACAACCGGTGGTCAACGTCAGCTGGTTCGCGGCCGATGCCTATTGCGAGGCGCAGGGCGCCCGCCTGCCGAGCTGGAATGAATGGGAATACGCCGCCGCCGCCGACGAGACCCGACGCGACGCGCGCACCGACAAGGTCTGGCGCGAACGCATCCTGCGCTGGTACTCGCGGCCGTCCAATACGCCGTTGACGCGGGTCGGCCTGCAGGCGGCCAACGCCTATGGCGTGCGCGACCTGCATGGCCTGGTCTGGGAATGGACCGGCGATGCATCCTCCCTGCTCATCGATGGCGACAACCGCAAGCAGGGCGATGCCGACAAGTCGAAGTTCTGCGGGGCCGGCGCATTGTCGATGCGCGACCGCGACAACTACGCGGTGCTGATGCGGGTGGCGATGCTGTCCTCGCTCGAGGCCAACGATGTCACCGCCAACATGGGCTTCCGCTGCGCGCGTTGAGCCCCGGCATGCACACGGAAAATACGATGAAACACCGCCACATCCTGATCCCCACGCTTCTCGCGTTGCTGCTGCCATTGTCTGCCGCGGCGATTGGCCCTGCACCCCAGGCGCAAGCCAAGCCCGCGCCGCTGCCAGCGGATTCGGTCTACCAGCTCGACGCGCGCATGACCGACCAATCCGGCCGCGCCACCTCGCTGGCCGCGCGCCGTGGTCGGCCGCAACTGGTCTCGATGTTCTACACCTCCTGCCGCTACATCTGCCCGTTGATCATCGACAGCGCGTTCGCGGTGGAGAAGCAACTGACGCCTGCGCAGCGCGCGCGGCTCGGCGTCACCCTCATCAGCATGGACCCCAAGCGCGACGATCCCGCGGCGCTTTCGCGCGTCGCCACCCGACGCAAGGTTGACCTCACGCGTTGGGCGATGCTGCGGCCGCAATCCGACGATGTGCGCGGCATCGCCGGCGTGCTCGGCATCCGCTATCGCGCACTGGCCGACGGCGAGTTCAACCACACCAGTGCGCTAGTGTTGCTGGATGCGCAGGGTCGCGAGCTGGCGCGCACCGAGAAGCTCGGCGGCACGCCGGATCCGGCCTTCATCGCCGCAGTCAGGAAGGCGACGTCGGCGAAGTAATCGCGGCTCAGGCCAATGCCGGCTGGCGATGGGTGGCGCGATGGCGGATCGCCAGCCATAGCGCGATGCCAAGCAAGGCGCTGGCGATGTACCACGGCATGCCCGGCAGTTCGGCGGGCGCGGTCGGCCCGATGAACATCGCGAAGGCGCTGGTGTAGAGGGTCGGCGCGATGATCCCGGCCAGGCTGATCAGGCTGGCCATCGCACCCTGTATCCGGCCCTGCACCTCCGGCCCGACTTCCCGGGTGACCAGCGATTGCGCGGCCGGCCCGGCGAGGCCCCACAACGCCATCATCGGAATGACCGACAGGAACATCCAGCCTTTCGCGGCCAGCCCATAGCCCAGGAAACCCAGCGTGCCGGCCAGCAATCCGAACACCAGCGTGTTGTGCTCGCCGTATTTCGGCGCGACCTTGCGCACCAGGAGGCCCTGCACCAGCGCCGAGCACACCCCGACCAGCGCCAGCACCCAACCCACTTCCTGCGGGCCCCACTGGTAGCGATAGTCCGCGTACAGCACGAAGACGTTGGGATACACGTAGTGGGCGAGGTTGGACAGCAGCAGGATCGCCGCCAGCATGATGAGCTGCGGATAGCGCGCGATGAGTTTCACCGAGCCGACAGGGTTCGCCTGCTTCCATTCGAAGCGCGTGCTGCGCCGCTCCGGCGGCAAGGATTCGGGCAGCACGAACAGCCCGTAGCAGAAGTTGACGAGGGCCAGGATCGCCGCGCCCCAGAACGGCCAGCGCAGGTCGTAATGGCCCAGCCAGCCGCCGAGCATCGGCCCGACGATGAAGCCGAGGCCGAACGCCATGCCGATCATGCCGAAGGCACCCGCGCGTTTCTCCGCCGGGGTGACATCGGCGATATAGGCATTGGCGGTGGTGAAGCTGGCCGAGGTGATCGCCGAGATGATCCGGCCGACGAACAGCCACATCAGCGTGGGCGCCAGCGCCATGAAGATGAAGTCGAGGCCGAGGCCGAGGCAGGACAGCAGGATCACCGGCCGCCGCCCGTAACGGTCGGACAACGCGCCCTGGATCGGTGCACTGAAGAACTGGATCGCCGCGAACACGGTGCCGAAGATGCCGACCCAGTGACTGGCGCTGCGGATGTCGCCGCCGACGAATTCCTGCACCAGATGCGGCAGGACCGGGATGATCAGGCCGAACGCGAGGATATCGATCAGCACCGTGACGAAGATGAAGATCAACGCGGCGCGGCGGACCGGCGTATGGGCGGGTTCGGTCATGGTCTATCCGATGGGTTGATGCCGTGCCGGCTCAGTGCGGCCAGGCGTCGGCGGCCAGCATGGTCGCATGCTCGCGGAGGTCGTCGGGCCAGGCGGCGATCTCGGCATCGAAGCGCATCGCATCGCCCGCGAACAGGGCGCGGGCCGCTTCATCGAAACCGGAACGGTCAGCCGCCATCGCCGACATGAACCGATAGGCGCGCTCCTGCGCGGCGCGACGGCTATCGCCTGCGGCATTCTCGCGGCGCGCGGCATCGACCAGTTTGCGCAGCGCAACCGAGGCGCCGCCGGGTTGGGCGGCAAGCCATTGCCAATGCCGCGGCAGCAGCGTCACCTCGCGCGGGACCACGCCGAGGCGCGGTCGGCCGCGCCCGCGCTTGGCCGGGGATTGGGCGGGGGCAGCCGGCACTTCGCCGCGGTTGAGCCGTTGCACGATCTCCGCCGCGCCACTACGGAGGTCCAGGTCGATCAACCGCGCCTCGCGGTCGTCGAAGATCAGCAGGCGGGCATCGGGCTGCGCTTCCAGCGCCTGCTGCGCGCGCAGCGCGACATGACGCAGCTCACCGGCGGCGATCCGGCGGTCGTCGAGGAAGGCGGTGCAGCGGGTTTCCGGGTGGCAGAGATCAAGCGGTTCCATCGCGCCATTATTTATTCCCGGATCAAATTGTCAATTGTCCGGCTGACGCTCGCGCGGATTGGGCGGCAGCCGGTTGTGGACTTGGGTGGCGGCCACCGCCGCGTGGCCTACGCCGACGGCGACCTGGTTGAGTGCGCTGACCACATCGCCGATCGCGTACAGGCCATCGACGTTGGTCTGCATGTCCGGCCCCACCTCCAGTTCGGCATTGTCGTCATGGGCGCTACCGAGCGCCAGCGCCAGCCCGCTCTGGGCATCGCTGCCAAGCACCGGGTACAGGGTGTCGAAGACGCGGCGCGTACCCTCGGCATCGATCACTTCCGTACGCCCATCGACCAGCGCCATCGACACCGCCGGCGGCAGGATGTCGATGCCGGCCTCCCGCGCCTGCGTCGCCAAATCCCCGGAGGGCGCGGCATCCTCGGTCGGCAACACACAAACGCGCTCGGAAAAGGTGCGCATGAAGAGGGCGTGGCGGATGCCCTCGTCCACCGGTGCGTGAATGGCGATGTCGCCATCGCTGGCTTCGTAGGCGTCGCAGATCGCGCAGACCCGCACCGCATGGCATTCGATCGCCTCGACCAGGCCCTGCATCGCAGGCATGCGGTCGACCACGCCGGTGGCCAGGATGACGAAACATGCCCGCCAGCGTCGCCCGTCTTCGGCGGTCGCCAGGAAGCCCGCATCGTCGCCATCCCCCTGTTTTTCCAGCCGGGCGATGCAGCCTTCGATGATTTCCGTGCCGTAGGCTTCGGCCTGCTGGCGGAAGCGCTTGAGCAGGGCATCGCCCGCCAGACCGAGCGGGAAGCCGGGGCAGTTGTGGCTCTCGGGGATCCAGCGCGCGCGGCTCTTGCCGGCATCCACCAATGCGATGCAGCGGTGATAGCGGCGCAGGTAGGTCGCCGCGGTGAGGCCGGCGGGACCTGCGCCGATGATCAGGCAATCGACGCGCTCAGCGGCGTCCTTCGATGAAACGGAGGAACTCGTTGCGGGTGCGGGCATCGTCGCGGAAAGTACCGAGCATGCTGGAGGTGAGCATGCTGACCCCGCGCTTGTGCACGCCGCGTGTGGTCATGCACTCGTGGGCGCCCTCGACCACCACCGCCACGCCCTGCGGCTGCAGCGCACGCTGGACGCACTGGGCGATCTGCGCGGTCATCTTCTCCTGGACCTGGAAGCGGCGTGCATAGGCATCGACCACGCGCGCCAGCTTGCTGATCCCGACCACCCGGCCATTGGGGATATAGCCCACGTGTACACGGCCGATGATCGGCGCCATGTGGTGCTCGCAATGGCTTTCGTACTCGATGTCGCGCAGGACGATCATCTCGTCGTAGCCGGCGACCTCCTCGAACGTGCGTTGGAGATATTCGTCGGGGTCGACCGCGTAGCCGCTGAACCAGTCGCCGTAGGCCTTGACCACGCGCTTGGGGGTGTCGATGAGGCCCTCGCGGGACGGGTCTTCACCGGCCCATTGCAGCAGGGTGCGGACGGCGGACTCGGCCTCGGCTCGCGCAATGCCGTTGCGCTGGTCCTCGTCGCGGATGTCTTCTTCGCTCATGCCGGCATGGTAGCGCGATGCACGGCAGGTCCTTGCGTCAATCGATCATCTCCCAAAGACACGGGCCGCCCGAAGGCGGCCCGCGCTGGCTCCGTTGCACTCGATTGGCCGCATCTGCAGGACTCAAGCCTGCCGCCTGCCACCGAGGAGCCTTCCGATCTTTCGATCAGACTCCCTGGCCGGGATCAGCGGCCGTCGCCGTCGGCGTCGCCCGGCATGGCGCGCTCGATGTGATGCCAGCCATCGCGCACGGCACCCTTGGCCTCATTCCACTCAAGGCGCGAGTTGGCCTTGGTGGCATCCCAGTTGCGTCCGAGCGTGTCTTCGACGTCCTCGAAGCGCTGGCCGCGATACTGACCATAGGTGTCGTATCCGTACTGGTAGGCGGGCTCGTAATCCGACCATTCGCGGCCGGTGGAGTAATACGGCGCATTGCGGTAGTTGGATTCGAAGTGGCGGTTGTACTCGGTCGGGTTCACGGCTTCGGCGATCGCATCGCCGGCCTTGGCACCACCGACCGCACCGGCCACCGCACCGACCACGGTGCCTACCGGGCCTGCCATCGAACCGAGCGCCGCACCGGCGACCGCACCACCCACGGCACCCGTACCGGCACCGACGCTGTGATCTTTCTTGACTTCATTGGTCATGACTTTGCTTCCTCTGTTGGTTCCTTCGGAATCCCTTGGGGGAGGGCATTGGCATCGACGTGCGGCGGGCCTTATCGTTCATTGGCACTTGCTGCGTCGATGTCTACACGTTAGGCGCTGTCGTGGTTCGAAATCCGTGAAATCCAGCGACGGGCACGCTGAATGCCGCACCGCGTTCAGCGCGTTGGCAGCGATGCCAACATCCCGTGAGCAAGGTGCGACAGCGGTGTGACGGGAACGACCGCGAACACGCGAGCGGGCCGCCATTCAGCTGACGTGCCCCACCCTAGCTGGCTGGGGCAATCCGTACATCGTGCCGATGATCGACATCCAAACACCTGCCGTGCAGCTGGACGACGTGCGCCTTGAGCGCGGCGAGCGCGCGGTGCTGGACGGCATCCGGCTGCAGGTTCCCGTGGGCAGCGTCACTGCGGTGCTCGGCCCCTCCGGCAGCGGCAAGTCGACACTGCTCGCCGCGCTCACCGGTGAACTGGTGCCCGCTGCGGGCCACGTGCGCGTCTTTGGCGAGGACGTGCCTCGCAATACCCGCGAGCTTTTGGCGATGCGCAAGCGGATCGGCGTCCTGCTGCAGGGCAACGGCCTGCTCACCGACCTCACGGCCGCCGAGAACGTGGCGTTGCCGCTGCACACGCATACCGACCTGCAGGAGGAGGTCATCGCCACCCTGGTGGAGATGAAGCTGCATGCGGTCGGCCTGCGTGCTGCCGGCGATCTCTATCCGCGTGAATTGTCCGGTGGCATGGCGCGGCGTGTCGCGCTGGCGCGTGCGCTGGCGCTCGATCCGCCGCTGATGATCTACGACGAGCCGCTGACCGGCTTGGACCCGATCGCCTCGGGCGTGATCATGAGCCTGATCGCGCGGCTCAACGAAACCCTCGGCCTCACCAGCATCATTGTCACCCACCACGTTCACGAGACCCTGCCGGTCGCCGACCACGCGGTCGTGATTGCCAACGGCCGCATCGTGTTCGATGGCACGCCGGCCGAGTTGCAGGCGACCGATGATCCGCTGGTGCGGCAGTTCCTCGACGGCCAGCCGGACGGCCCGATCGCCTTCGACGCCACGCAACGGAGCGCCGCATGAGCACGCTCGCCAACATCGTCCGTTCGATCGGCCAGGCCGGCCTGTTCTCGTTCGCGGTGCTGCGCGCGTCGAAACCGACGCGTGACTTCTTCGCAGAACTCGTCCGCGAGATCTACAAGATCGGCGCGCGCTCGCTGCCGATCATCGCGGTCGGCGGCGCGTTCGTCGGCCTGTCGGTGATCCTGCTCGGCTACCGCGCACTCGATACCTACGGCGCCAGCAACCAGGTCAGCGTGATGCTGGGGCTTGGCCTGTACCGCGAACTGGCGCCGGTGCTGACCGCGCTGCTGTTCATCGGACGCGCCGGCTCGTCGATCGCCGCCGAACTCGGCCTGATGCGCGCCACCGACCAGATCACCGCGCTCGGCCTGATGGCGATCGACCCGGTGGCCAAAGTGGTCGCGCCACGGTTCTGGGCGGCGGTGATCTGCGTGCCACTGCTGACCGCGTTCTTCATCAGCTTCGCGATCCTCGCCGGCTGGTTCGAGGCGGTGCGCGTCATTGGCCTCGACGATGGCACGTTCTGGCAGGCGATGAAGGATGCGGTCGACCTCGGCGACGATTTCCTCGGCGCCTTCATCAAGGCCGGCGTCTTCGGCGCGATCGCCGCGCTGGTCGCCGCTTACGTCGGCTTCCATTCCGAACCCACCATCGAAGGCACCTCGGTGGCGACCACCCGCGCGGTGGTCAACGCCTCGCTGCTGGTGCTGATGTTCAACTTCGTGCTCTCGGCATTGATGTTCCGCTGAGCCCCTGATCGCAACATGACAGACATGAGCCAGAACCCATGAGTATCCGTGGACCCCGCCTCGAATTCGCCGTCGGCGCCTTCCTGCTGCTCGCCTTGGCGACGCTGCTGGCGCTGGCCATCGCCTCCACCAACGGCAAATTCTCGTTCGGTGGCGGCGGCAGCTATCCGCTCAAGGCGCGTTTCAGCAGCATTGGCCAGCTGCGTGCGTCCGGCCCTGTCAAGATTGGCGGTGTCACCATCGGCAAGGTGGGCGACATTCAGCTTGACCCGGTTAAATACGAATCCATCGTCACCCTCGACATCAACGAGAAGTTCAAGGACCTGCCTGCTGATACCACCGCTGGCATCTTCACCAGCGGCCTGCTGGGCGAGGCCTACATCGGCCTGCAGCCCGGCGGCGATCCGGAGGTGCTGAAGCCGGGCGACGAGATCGCGTTCACCCAACCCGCCGTCGATCTGTTGCAGCTCGCCGGCAAGTACATGTTCGGCGCAGGTGCGCCCAAGCCCGCCGACGACGCGGGCGAGGAGACCACCGACACCACCATCGCTCCCTCGGAAGAAACCACGCCATGACCCGTTCGATCCTGACCCTCGCCATCGCCGCTTCGCTCGCCATCGCCGCGCCGCAGGTGCTCGCGCAGGCCAAGAAGCCTGCCGCCGCCTCGCAAGCCATGGCCGGCACCCCGAGCAAGCTGGTGCTGGACAACTCCACCCGCGTGCTGGCCACGCTGGAGAAGCGTCGCGCCGAGTTCACCAAGAACCGCGGTGCGCTGCGCGCCTTCATCAACAGCGAGTTCAACCAGATGTTCGACCGCGACTACGCGGCGCGCCTGGTGCTGGGCCGCCATGGCCGCGGCGCCAATGACGCGGACGTCAAGCTGTTTGCCGATGCACTGGCCGACAACCTGATGTCGCGTTATGGCTCGTCGCTGCTCGACTTCAACACCCAGCTGCGCGTACGCATCAAGTCGGAAACCGCGCTGCCCGGCAACCGTGGCGTGCGCGTGTCCAGCGAACTGCTGCGCGCCGGGGGCGAGCCGATCCCGGTCGATTACCTGATGCGCAAGGTCGGCAGCCAGTGGCAGGTGTTCGATGTGATGGTCGAAGGCGTCTCGTTCGTGCAGACCTTCCGCAACCAGTTCGACTCGCCGCTGGCGCAGCGCGGCATCCGCGCGGTAGCCAACGAGTTGAAGGCCGGCCGGATCCAGGCCAGTGCCAATCGCTGACGCGTCCACCGTCGCGGTTTCGCGCCGTGATGATGCGCTGGTGTTCGACGGGGTGCTGACGCGCCCCGTCGTCGCATCCGCGTGGCGCACTGCCCTGCCGCTGCTCGGCGGCGTGGCGCGCATCGACTTGGGCGCGGTAAGCCGAGTCGACAGCGCAGGCCTGGCCATGCTGGCCGCATTGGCGCGGCGTGCGGGGATCGATCGCATCGATGGCACGCCGGAAGGATTTGCCGAGTTGCGCGCCGCCTACCGGCTGGACGACGCCTTGGACTGCGCGGCGCGCTGATGGCCACCGCGCCAACCACGGACGTCGATGTCCAATTCGGCGGATAATCCGCCACCCCATTTCCCGCACCCGCCAGTCCCGCGCATGAAACGCCAGCACGGTTTCCTCCTCGCCCTGTCACTGCTGCTGTCGGCCTGCGCCGGGCAGGCCGTGCGCGCGCCGGCACAGGCTCCCGCCATCGCTGCCGAAACGGGCGTCGATGTCGCGGCAGTCGATGACACGGCGAACGAGACAGCGCAGACCGCCTTGGCGGTGCCGGCACAGGCCGGGGCAGCGGCACAAGTGGCGGTGGTCGATCCTGCGGTGACTGCAGCCGAACCCGCCACGCAAACCGAACCGCCGGCAGCCGCGCCGACCACCGCCGCCGAAGACGATTTCAACGCGCTTTACGGCCACCCCGAGTACGACCCGGTCGCCGATTCCGCCCTGCCGCCCGGCGTCGAACTGCCTTCAAGCTACGACCCGTGGGAGCCGTTCAACCGCCGCATGCATGCGCTGAACAACTTCATCGACCGCACGGTGGCGACGCCGCTCGCGCGTTTGTACGTCAAGGCGATCCCGCGCCCGATGCGCCTGGGCGTCAGCAATTTCTTCAACAACCTCGGCCAGCCGGTCAGCGCCATCAATGCCTTGCTGCAAGGCCGGCCGCGCGACGCCGGGTTCTCCCTGCTGCGTTTCGCGGTCAACACCACGATCGGCGTCGGAGGCCTGTTCGACCCGGCAAGCAAGCTGAAGATCCCCTACCGCGACGAGGACTTCGGGCAAACCTTGGCGGTCTGGGGTTGGCGCAAGTCGCGTTACATCGAGCTGCCGATCTTCGGCCCGCGCACGGTGCGCGACATCTTCGGCATGGCCGGCGATGCGCCGCTCTCGCCATTGCCGCACATCGGCCAGGAGAAGGCGCAGGCCGCGTTGCGTGCGCTGCAACTGGCCGACATCCGCACACGGCTGTTCTCGATCGATGCGATGCGCGAAGGCGTCGCCGACGAATACGCGCTCTACCGAGACGCATGGCTGCAGCGCCGCAACTACCAGATCACGAGCGGCCTGCGCCGCGCTCAGCAGGCCGAGGCCGACAACCTGCCCGATTACCTGCAGGAAGAGCCGGACAACCCGACCATCCCGATCGATGCGATTCCGATCAATCCCTGATCGATGATGCGAAAATGCCACCTGCGGGTGGCGTTTTTCATGACGTCATTTCCGTCCGCCTTCTTCTTCCGCTACATCAATGTCGAGGCGCGTGGTGGCCTCGCTATCCTGCGGCAGTGCCTCCACGCTGCGCAGCCGCCGTTCGATCGCGCGCGTGCGCACGCCAGCGGACTTGATGCTGTTCTGCACCGTGTTGAGCTGCGAGTGCGCCTTCTCCAGCACGCTGGCGAACTTGCCGAACTCGCTCTTGACCGCGCCGAGCGTCTGCCAGACCTCGCTGCTGCGTTTCTCGATCGCCAAGGTGCGAAAACCCATCTGCAGCGAATTAAGCAGGGCCAGCAAGGTGGTTGGCCCGACCAGGGTTATGCGATGCTCGCGTTGCACGGCGTCGAACAGTCCAGGCCGGCGAATCACTTCCGCATACAGGCCTTCGGTCGGCAGGAACAGCAGCGCGAAGTCGGTGGTGTGCGGTGGGCCAACGTACTTCTCGCGGATCTTCTTTGCCTCCTCGCGGATGCGCCGCTCCAGCGCGACGCCCGCCGCATGCGCGGCATCGGCATCGGCGCGTTCCTGCGCATCCAGCAGGCGCTCGTAGTCCTCGTGCGGGAACTTGGCATCGATCGGCAGCCACACCTGTCCGCCTTCCGCGCCCCCCGGTAGCCGCACCGCGTACTCGACGCGCTCTCCCGAGCCGGGCAAGGTGGCGACGTTGCCGGCGTATTGCTCGATCGTCAGCACCTGTTCCAGCAACGCGCCCAGCTGTACCTCGCCGAACGTGCCGCGGGTCTTGACGTTGGTCAGCACGCGCTTCAAGTCACCCACACCGCTGGCCAGCTGCTGCATCTCGCCCAACCCGCGCTGCACCGCCTCAAGCCGCTCACTGACCAGTCGGAACGATTCGCCCAGTCGGGTTTCCAGCGTGGATTGCAGTTTTTCGTCGACCGTCGCGCGCATCTGCTCAAGCTTGTGCGCGTTGTCGGATTGCAGGGATTTCAGCTGTGCATCGAGAGTGGCGCGCAGTTCGCCCATCCGTTGCTCGTTGCGCGTGGTGAGTTCGGCCAGTTTTTGACCCAGGGATTCGGCGAACAGCCGTTGCTGCTCGGCGCCTTCCTGGCGCGCCTTGCGCGCGTCCTCGCCGATCGCGATGCGGAATTCGTCCAGCCGCTTGTCGGTGCGCTCGGTCAGCTCGTTCACCCGCGCAGTCAACGCGGTGTTGTGGCGAAGCTGCATCTCGCCGGCCTCGCCGCGGGCGATCCGCGTTTCCTCGCCCAGCGCATCGCGGAATCCGCCGAAGCGCTCGGCGTGCTTGCGGTCGAATTCAGACAGCCGCGTCCCGAACGCTTCCATTTGCGAAGACTGCGCGCGCGCCAGCGATTCCAGCGTTTCGCGCAACTCGCCGCGGCCGCTGCGTTGTTCCTCGCGCAGGGCGTCCTCGATCTTCTGGCGCAACTGTGCCAGAGCGGCATCAGGCTTGCGCAGCAACAGCGCGACAAGCAGGACGATGGCGACCGCCACCGCAACCAGCAGGAGGATCAGCAAGGTGTCGGGGGTCGGCATCGCGCCAGTGTAGCGAGGCCGGTCTCAAGGGCCGAGATGGCGCGCCTGTGCGGCACCTCGTCATCGCGATGCCCGGTCCGGTTCAAGTCACGCTGGCCCCGAACAGCTTCCCGATAATTGCCGTCGCCGCCATCGCCAACGCACCCCAGAACACCACCCGCGTGGCGCCCTTGGCCATTGGCGCGCCGCCCAGCCAACCCGCCAGTGCCCCGAGCACGGCGAGCAGCACCAACGTCATCACGGTGATCGCCAGGGTCAGGCCCTGACCGCGCCACAGCCACGCCAGCAGCAAGGGCGGCAGCGCGCCGACCGCGAACGCGGCGGCCGATGACAGCGCAGCCTGCACCGGCCGCGCGCTCAGGTGCCCGACGATGCCAAGCTCGTCGCGCAAATGCGCGCCGAGGGCATCGTGCGCGGTCAGTTCACGCGCCACTTGCTCGGCCAAAGGCTTCGACAAGCCGCGCTGCACGTAGATGTGCGTGAGTTCCTTCAACTCGGCTTCCGGCATTTCCTCCAGCTCGCGCTTTTCCTTGGCGGTGTCGGCGTTCTCGGTATCGGCCTGCGAGCTCACCGACACATACTCGCCGGCCGCCATCGACAGCGCGCCGGCGACCAGCGCGGCGACGCCGGTCATCAGGATCGTGTGGGACGATGCAGCGGCCGCCGCGACGCCGACCAGCAGCGAACTGGTCGAGATCAGCCCGTCATTGGCGCCGAGCACGGCCGCGCGCAGCCAGCCGATGTGTTCGCTGCGGTGGCGTTCGTGGTGGGGCGTGGCGATGGGCTTGACCATGGCACTCTCAAATTTTTATCGCGGGCAGGCAGGCATTATCGTGCACCTGCGGAACCGTCGCCTACAACGCCGGGATCGGTCCCACCGGCACGCCAATGAACCTGTCTCGATGCGCGAAAGGCCCTGCCGCGATACGATAGCCTTGGGATGCCATGGAGAGGGGTGGTCATGCGCATAGTGCATGTCGTGAGCTTTGCTGTTCTTTCCACACTTGCTTTGCCGGAAGCCCGTGCGCAATTGGCCCCCAATGTGCGGGTTGTGACCGCCGCTCCCAACTGTCCGGCCGGTACACAAGAATCGCCGACCAATCTCTTTCCCAACGGCGACTTTTCCAATACCGGTGAAACCCAGGCCACACTGGGCAGTTCGGTTCCCGTACGTGCCCCCAACACGTATCCGCCGGACACCAGCGTCGGTATCCAGAGCGGGAATCGCACCTACCTCACTGGAAACTTGATCGCACAGCGCGCCTTTCCCGG
>JAEWNY010000005.1 GCA_023461075.1 Pseudomonadota bacterium
CAAGCAGGCCGGCCGGCGCGGCCGTGGCGGTGCGGGCTTCCCGATCGGCCTCAAGTGGTCCTTCATGCCAAAGGGCGACATGCAGAAGTACATCCTCTGCAATTCCGATGAATCGGAGCCCGGCACCGCCAAGGACCGCGACATCCTGCGCTACAACCCGCACGCGGTGATCGAGGGCATGGCGATTGCCTGCTACGCGACCGGATCGAGCGTGGCCTACAACTACCTGCGCGGCGAGTTCCACCACGAGCCGTTCGAGCATTTCGAATCGGCGCTGCAGGAAGCCTACGAACACGGCTGGCTTGGCAAGGACGTGCTGGGCAGCGGCATCGATATCGACATCTACGGCGCGCTCGGCGCCGGCGCCTACATCTGCGGCGAGGAAACCGCGCTGATGGAATCGCTGGAGGGCAAGAAGGGCCAGCCGCGCTTCAAGCCGCCGTTTCCGGCCAATTTCGGTCTGTACGGCAAGCCGACCACGATCAACAACACCGAAACCTATGCCTCGGTGCCGGCGATCATCCGCAATGGCGCGCAGTGGTTCGCCGATCTCGGCATCCCCAACAACGGCGGCCCGAAGATCTTCTCGGTGTCCGGTCATGTCGCCAAGCCCGGCAACTACGAGATCCGCCTCGGCACGCCGTTCGCCGAGTTGCTGGAGCTGGCCGGCGGCATCCGCAACGGGCACAAGTTGAAGGCGGTGATCCCCGGCGGTTCCTCGATGAAGGTGCTGCCAGCCGACACCATGATGGCCTGCACCATGGACTACGACGCGATCGGCAAGGCCGGTTCCGGCCTCGGTTCCGGCGCGGTGATCGTGATGGACGAGACCACCTGCATGGTGCGTGCCTGCCAGCGCATCGCGCGTTTCTACTTCAAGGAAAGCTGTGGCCAGTGCACGCCGTGCCGCGAGGGCACCGGCTGGATGTATCGCCTGCTGACCCGCATCGCCAACATGGAAGCGACGATGGATGACCTCGAGATGCTGCGCGCTTCTGCGGGGCAGATCGAAGGCCATACCATCTGCGCGTTCGGCGAGGCCGCGGCCTGGCCGGTGCAGGGCTTCCTGCACCATTTCTGGGACGAGTTCGAGTACGCGATCGTCAACAAGCGCTTCCTGGTCGATGACCAGCGCGATGGTCGCGTCGTCGCCAAGCGGGAGGCCGCATGAGCACGCCTCCTTCCCCGGTCAATCCGAACCTCCCGCCCGACCACGTCACCGTCTTCATCGACGGCGTCGAGCTGGCCACGCCCAAGAGCGCGATGATCATCCATGCCGCCGACAAGGCTGGCATCCCGATCCCGCGCTTCTGCTACCACGACAAGCTGCCGATCGCCGCCAACTGCCGCATGTGCCTGGTGGAAGCGGAGATGGGTGGGCGCATGAGCCCGAAGCCGCTGCCGGCCTGCGCCACGCCGGTCGCCGATGGCATGAAGGTGTTCACGCGCAGCGAGAAAGCGCTGAAGTCGCAGCGCAACGTGATGGAATTCCTGCTGATCAACCATCCGCTGGATTGCCCGATCTGCGACCAGGGCGGCGAGTGCGAACTGCAGGACGTGTCGATGGGCTACGGCCGCGGCATCAGCCGTTATTCGGAGCGCAAGCGCGTGGTGGCCGACGAGGACATGGGTCCGCTTGTCGCGACCGAGATGACCCGGTGCATCCAGTGCACGCGTTGCATCCGTTTCACCGCCGACATCGCCGGCACCTACGAGTTGGGCGGCATGTACCGCGGCGAGAACCTGCAGATCGGCACCTTCGACGGCAAGCCGCTGACCACCGAGCTGTCCGGCAACGTGATTGATGTCTGCCCGGTCGGTGCGCTCACCAACAAGGTGTTCCAGTTTAAGGCGCGTCCGTGGGAACTGGTTGCCAAGGATTCGCTGGGCTTCCACGACGCGCTCGGCAGCAATCTGTTCCTGCACGCGCGCCGCGGCGACGTCATGCGCGCGGTGCCGCGCGACAACGAGGCGGTCAACGAATGTTGGTTGTCGGACCGCGACCGTTACGCGCACCAGGGCATGTATGCCGAGGATCGCGCGCTGAAGCCAATGATCCGGGTGGGCGAGGGCAGCGAGCTCGACGCCTTCCGCGAAGCGAACTGGGATGAAGCACTCAACGTCGCCGCGCAGGTGCTGCGCGAAAACGCGGGCGACGCGCTCGGCGTGCTGGTGCATCCGGCAACCTCCAACGAGGAGGGTGCCTTGCTGGCGCGCCTCGCGGATGCGCTCGGCAGCGGCAACATCGACCATCGCCTCAGCCAGCACGATCTTTCCGATGGCGCGGTCGCCGAAGTCTCCGGCGTGCCGGTCGAGGACATCGAGCACGCCGAGGCCGTGGTCATCGTGGGCTCCAACCTTCGCCACGAGGTGCCGCTGCTGCACCAACGCGTGCGCAAGGCCTGGAAGCGCGGCGCCAAGGTCTACTCGGTCAACCCGGTCGATTTCGATGTCGCTTTTGATCTTGCCGGCAAGGCCATCGTGCCGCCGTCGCAGCTGGCCGACGCACTCGCCACGCTCGATATCGGCCAAACCGAACGCGCGGTGGTGATCGTCGGCGCTGTCGCCGAGAACGGCGCGCATGCGTCCGCGATACGCAAGGCTGTGACTGGTTTCGCAGGCGAGACCGGCGCCCGCGTCTGCCGTATCCCGCAGGGCGCCAATGCGGTCGGCCTCGCCAACCTCGGCGTGCTGCCCAGCCAGCGCCCGACCCAGGACATGCTGCGCGAAGGTCGTCAGGCCTACGTCATCTATGGCATCGAGCCGGGCCTGGATTTCGCCGACCAAGGCGTGGCGATGCGCGCGCTCGGCAATGCGAAGACCGTAGCCTTCAGTCACTACGCGTGCCGCTCCACCCGCGCCGTCGCAGACTTGATCCTGCCGATCGCACTGCTGCCGGAAATCGAGGCAACGCTGACCAACATGGATGGCCGCGAACAGCGCACGCTCGCGGCCGGCAAACTGCGCGGGGATGTGCGCGAGGGCTGGCGCGTGCTGCGCGCACTCGGCACCTTGCTGGATGCGCCGGGCTTCGATGCCAACGACATCTCCGGACTGCGTGCGTCTATCCAGCCGCGCAAGGTCGAAGTTCGTTCGGCCAATGTGCCGTCGCCGGGCGCGCCGGGCATCGAACTCGCCGTGTCGCAGGCGATCTATCGCGTCGATGGCACGGTTCGCCGCGCCGCGGCGCTGCAGGCGCATCCGCTCACCGTCGGCGAACGTGCCGTGCTGCATCCGGAAACGGCGACATCCTCCGGCCTGAAGGATGGCGCGATGGGCAAGTTCTCCACCGCCGCCGGCACCGCGACATTGCCGGTGGAAGTGAGCGACAAGGTCGCGCCCGGCGTGGTCTGGGTCGAGTCCGGTTACGGCGCCACCGCGCCGCTGGCCGCCGCGCGCGTGGAGGTCAAGCCGGCATGAGTCATTACATCGACATGCTGCACGATTGGCTCATGCAGCTCGGCAACCTTGGCGTGGTGCTGTGGATCGTGCTCAAGATCCTGGCCATCGCGGTGCCGGTGATCATTACCGTCGCCATGTACGTGGTCTGGGAGCGCAAGCTGATCGGCTGGATGCACGTGCGCCACGGCCCGATGTACGTCGGCTTCGGCGTGTTCCAGGCCTTCGCCGACGTGTTCAAGCTGCTGTTCAAGGAAGTGGTGCAGCCCTCGCAGGCCAGCCGGTTCCTCTACATCCTTGCCCCGCTCATCGTGCTCGCGCCGTCGTTCGCGGCGTGGGCGGTGGTGCCCTTCGATGCGCAGGTGGTGCTGTCCAACGCCAATGTCGGCCTGTTGTATCTGCTGGCGATGACCTCGCTCGGCGTGTACGGCGTGATCTTGGCCGGCTGGGCGTCGAACTCCAAGTACGCATTCCTCGGCGCGATCCGCTCCGCCTCGCAGGTGGTCAGCTACGAAATCGCGATGGGCTTCGCCTTGGTCGGCGTGATGATCGCCGCCGGCAGCCTCAACATGAGCGAGATCGTGATGGCGCAGGCCGGCAACGCCGGTTTCCTGGAATGGTTCTGGCTGCCGCTGCTGCCGCTGTTCCTGGTTTACTTCATCTCCGGCGTGGCCGAGACCAACCGTGCGCCGTTCGACGTCGTGGAAGGCGAATCGGAGATCGTCGCCGGCCACATGGTCGAGTACTCCGGCTCGCAGTTCGCGATCTTCTTCCTGGCCGAATACGCCAACATGATCCTGGTGAGCTTCCTCACCGCGCTGTTCTTCACCGGCGGCTGGCTTTCGCCGTTGCAGGGCTGGGTCGATCTGGGTGAGGTGCATTGGCTGGTGAACTGGATCTGGCAGGGCGGTTGGCCCTGGCTGTTCGCCAAGGTGTTCTTCTTCATGAGCTGCTTCATCTGGTTCCGCGCCTCGTTCCCGCGCTATCGCTACGACCAGATCATGCGGCTGGGCTGGAAGGTCTTCATCCCGATCACCATCGCCTGGATCGCGGTGACCGCGCTGCTGGTGTTCTTCGGCGTCGTCAAGGCGGGGGTGTGAGCCAATGGACCGGATAACCCACTACTTTAAGAGCCTGATGCTGCTGGAACTCTTCCAGGGGCTGGGACTCACCTTCAAGTACATGCTGCGGCCGAAGTACACCGTGATGTACCCGATGGAAAAGATCCCGCAATCGCCGCGTTTCCGCGGCATCCACGCCCTGCGCCGCTACCCGAACGGCGAGGAGCGCTGCATCGCCTGCAAGTTGTGCGAGGCGGTGTGCCCGGCACTGGCGATCACCATCGATTCGGAAAAGCGCGAGGATGGCACCCGCCGCACCACGCGTTACGACATCGACCTGTTCAAGTGCATCTTCTGCGGTTTCTGCGAGGAATCCTGCCCGGTGGACTCGATCGTCGAGACCCACGTGCACGAATACCACTTCGACCGGCGCGGCCAGAACATCCTGACCAAGCCCACGCTGCTTGCGATCGGTGACCGGCTCGAGGCCGAGATCGCAGAGCGCCGCGCTGCCGACGCGCCTTTCCGTTGAGGATGACATGGCTTCCGTGATCACGCTTGCTTTCTACGTCTTCGCCGCCGCCGCGGTGATGTCGGCCGTCGGCGTCATCAGCGTCAAGAACCCGGTGCATGCGGCGCTGCTGCTCGTGCTGACCTTCTTCTCGGTGGCCTGCACCTGGATCATCGCGGGTGCGGAGTTCCTCGGCGTCGCGTTGATCCTGGTCTATGTCGGCGCGGTGATGGTGTTGTTCCTGTTCGTGGTGATGATGCTGGATGTCGACACCACCCCGATGCGCGAGGGCTTCGTGCGCTACCTGCCGATCGGCCTGCTGGTCGCGGTGGTGATGCTGGTGGAGATCCTCACCCTGATCGGCATCAAGTCGCGGATGGCCGGCTTCGGCCCGGACGTGGTCGAGGCCAGCGGCGTCTCCAACACCAAGTGGCTGGCGCAGACGCTCTACACCAAGTTCCTGCTGCCGTTCGAACTGGCCGCGGTGATCCTGACCGTGGCGGTGATCGCGGCGGTGATGCTGACCCTGCGCCGTCGCAGCGGCATCAAGCACCAGAATCCGTCCGAGCAGTCGGCGGTACGCGCAGAAGACCGCATTCGCCTGGTCAAGATGGATGCGGTGCGTCCGCAGGCCGCCATCACCGGCACCGACAACGAGGAGGCCCGCTGATGCTGGACGTACCCGTGGGCCTCGGCCACTACCTCGCACTCGGCGCGGTGCTGCTGTGCATCAGCATGGCCGGCATCTTCCTCAACCGGAAGAACGTGATCATCCTCCTGATGTCGCTGGAGCTGCTGCTGCTCAGCGTAAACATCAACTTCGTCGCGTTCTCGCGCCATCTGGGCGATGAGGCAGGGCAGATCTTCGTGTTCTTCATCCTGACCGTGGCGGCCGCCGAAGCCGCGATCGGCCTGGCGATCCTGGTCGCGCTGTTCCGCAGCCGACGCACCATCGAAGTGGTCAAGCTGGACAGCCTGCAAGGCTGATCGGGCGCGAAACCGCGAGAGCAAAGACTGACAATGACCATCTCCACCACGCACCTGCTGATCATCGTCCTGGCACCACTGCTGGGCTCGATCCTGGCCGGCCTGTTCGGTCGACAGATCGGCCGCGCCGGCGCGCATACCGCGACGATCGCGGGTGTCGCGATCAGCTGCGCGTTGTCTCTGTACGTCCTCTGGCAACTGGTCGGGCAGGGCGCATCGCCGTATAACCAGAACATCTACACCTGGTTCGAGATCGGCAGCTACGAAGCGCATGTCGGCTTCATGATCGACAAGCTGACCGCGATGATGATGGTGGTGGTGACCTTCGTCTCGCTGCTGGTACACGTCTACACCATCGGCTACATGGCCGAGGACCCGGGCTACCAGCGCTTCTTCAGCTACATCTCATTGTTCACCTTCTCGATGTTGATGCTGGTGATGAGCAACAACTTCCTGCAGCTGTTCTTCGGCTGGGAAGCGGTGGGCCTGGTGTCATACCTGCTGATCGGTTTCTGGTTCAAGAAACCGACCGCGATCTTCGCCAACCTCAAGGCCTTCCTGGTCAATCGCGTCGGCGACTTCGGCTTCCTGCTCGGCATCGCGGCGATCCTGTACTGGTTCAAGACGCTCGATTACGGCACGGTGTTCGCCAACATCTCGGTGCTCTCCGGTCAGACCGTGCCGCATTTCGCCGGCTGGACCGCGGCGACCTTCATCTGCATCTGCCTGTTCATCGGTGCGATGGGCAAGTCGGCGCAGGTGCCGCTGCACGTCTGGCTGCCGGATTCGATGGAAGGCCCGACCCCGATCTCCGCGCTGATCCATGCCGCGACCATGGTGACCGCCGGCATCTTCATGGTGGCGCGGATGTCGCCGCTGTTCGAGCTTTCGCAGACCGCACTCAACTTCGTGCTGTTCATCGGCGCGACCACGGCGTTCTGGACCGGGCTCATCGGCATCGTGCAGAACGACATCAAGCGAGTCGTCGCGTATTCCACGCTGTCACAGTTGGGCTACATGACGGTGGCACTCGGCGTGTCGGCGTACTCCGCGGCGGTGTTCCACCTGATGACGCATGCCTTCTTCAAGGCCCTGCTGTTCCTGGCCGCAGGCAGCGTCATCATCGGCATGCATCACGAGCAGGACATGCGAAAGATGGGTGGCCTGCGCAAGTACATGCCGATCACCTTCTGGACTTCGGTGATCGGTACGCTGGCGTTGGTGGCGACGCCGTTCTTCAGCGGCTACTACTCTAAGGACGCGATCATCGTCGCAGCCGGCGAGCACGCGCACGAAGCCGGCGGCTTCATCGCCAACTACGGCTACTGGGCGGTACTGCTCGGTGCCTTCGTCACGGCATTCTACAGCTTCCGGCTGCTGTACCTGACGTTCTTCGGACCGGAACGCTTCCGCGACGCTCACGATCATCATCATGGCGATGCGCATGCGACGGACGAGCACGCGATCGCCCATCACGATGCGCACGCTGACGCGCACCACGACGACGACCACGGCCATCACGGCCCGGTCGAGCCGCATGAATCGCCGTGGGTCGTGACGTTGCCGCTGGTGCTGCTGGCGATCCCGTCGATCATCATCGGCTTCCTGACTGCCGGGCCGATGCTGTTCGGCACCGATTGGAGCGGCCACCACAAGCAGGCGCCGTTCTTCCAGGGCGCGATCGACCTGGCCCCGGCACGTGACGTGATGGCCAGGATCGGCGCCGAGGAGTGGCACGGACCCATCCAGTTCGCCCTGCATGGTTTCCTGACGCCGGCGTTCTGGCTGGCGCTGGCCGGCTTCGCGCTGGCGACGTTGATGTACATCGTCAAGCCGGAACTTCCCGCCAAGGCGGCGCGCATCTTCCGCCTGCCGATCCGCATCCTCGAGGAGAAGTACGGCTTTGACAAGCTGTGGATCAATGGCTTTGCCGGCGGTGGCGTGCTGCTCGGCAAGGCGTTCCGCTGGTTCGATTCGGCGGTGATCGACCGCGGCATCGTCGAGAACAGTGCCGGCGCGGTCGGCCAGGTCGCCGGCCAGGTGCGCAAGGTGCAGAACGGTCGCCTGTACAGCTATGCGTTCGCGATGATCATCGGTTTGATCGTGTTGCTGGCGTGGCTGATCAAGGCATGGACATGAGGCAGGTGCGAGCGATGCGTGTGGGCAAGACCGACCAAGGATGTGACCTGTGAGCCAGTTGCCTCTGCTCAGTCTGCTGATCTGGCTGCCGATCCTCGGCGGCGCCGCGCTGCTGGCGATGGGCCGGATGCCGGCCAATACCTCGCGCTGGAGCGCGCTGGCGATCACCGCGGTGGTGATGCTGCTCAGCTTCGGCCTGTTCACCGGCTTCGACCACGCCAATGCGGGCATGCAGTTCGTCGAGAACAAGGCGTGGATCCCGGCGTTCGACATCTTCTATCACCTCGGTGCCGACGGCATCTCGGTTGCATTGATCATCCTCACCACCATCACCTCGCTGCTGGTGGTGCTGGGCGCGTGGGGTTCGGTGGATGACCGCGTCAACCAGTACATGGCGGCCTTCCTGATCCTCGAAGGGCTGATGGTTGGCGTGTTCGCCGCGCTCGACGCGGTGCTGTTCTACGTGTTCTTCGAGGGCATGCTGATCCCGATGTTCATCATCATCGGCGTCTGGGGCGGCCCGCGCCGGGTCTACGCATCGGTCAAGTTCTTCCTCTACACCTTCCTCGGCTCGCTGTTCATGCTGGTTGGCCTGGTCTACCTGTACATGAAAGGCGGCAGCTGGCAGCTGGCCGACATGGCTTCGCTGCCGTTGACGATGAAGGAGCAGACCTGGCTGTTCTTCGCCTTCCTGGTCGCCTTCGCAGTCAAGGTGCCGATGTTCCCGGTCCACACCTGGTTGCCGGACGCGCACGTCGAGGCGCCGACCGCAGGCTCGGTGGTGCTGGCGGCGATCATGCTGAAGATCGGCGGCTACGGCTTCCTGCGCTTCAACCTGCCCATCGTGCCCGATGCCAGCCACGAATTCGCCTGGGTGGTACTGGCGCTGTCGATCGTTGCCATCGTCTACATCGGCCTCGTGGCGCTGGTGCAGGACGACATGAAGAAGCTGATCGCCTATTCGTCGATCTCGCACATGGGCTTCGTGACGCTCGGCATCTTCATCGCGATGGGGTTGGTGCGCGATGCCGGCAATGTCGATGCCGCGCGGCTCGGCCTGCAGGGCGCGATGGTGCAGATGATCTCGCACGGCTTCATTTCCGGCGCGATGTTCTCCTGCGTCGGCGTGCTCTACGACCGCATGCACAGCCGCATGATCCGCGATTACGGCGGGGTGGTGAACACGATGCCGTGGTTCGCCGCGTTCTTCGTGCTGTTCGCTTTCGCCAACTCCGGCCTGCCCGCGACCAGCGGCTTCGTCGGCGAGTTCATGGTGATCCTGGCCAGCTTCCAGCAGCACCCGCTGCTGGCGTTCGCCGCGGCCACCACGCTGATCACCGGCGCGGCCTACACGCTGTGGCTGACCAAGCGCGTCATCTGGGGCAAGGTCAACAATCCGCACGTCGCCGAACTCACCGACATCAACAAGCGCGAGGGCATCGTGCTGGCCGCGTTCGCCGCTGGCGTGCTGGTGATCGGCCTGTGGCCGAAGCCCCTGACCGATCTGATGGAGCCGTCCATCGCGCAACTGGCGACCCAGATCGCCACCAGCAAGCTTTCCGGACCCTGATCGATGGCCAACACCCTGACCGCCCTCAATTCCGCCGATCTCTGGCCGCTGCTGCCCGAGCTGGTGCTGGCCGGCGCTGCCTTCGCGCTGCTGCTGTTCGACCTGTTCTTCGATGCACGCCAGCAAGGCCGCACCCAGCTGTTGTCGATGCTGGTGCTGATGGGAGTCGGCTTGCTCGCCGTGACCGGCGTCGGCGGCAACGGCATCGTCATGCACGAGATGTTCGTGCGCGATGGCCTGGCCAACCTGGCCAAGGGCGTCATCTGTTTCGCCAGTGCCGCAGTGCTGGCCTACGGCTTCGACTACTTCAAAGAGCGCGGCAGCTACAAGGGCGAAGTGCCGATCCTGGTGCTGTTCGCCACGCTCGGCATGATGCTGCTGGTTTCCTCCAACAATCTGGTGATGGTCTACATCGGCCTGGAAATGCTGGCGCTGTGCTCGTACGCGCTGGTGGCACTGGAGCGCGAAAGCCCGCTCGCCACGGAGGCCGGCATGAAGTACTTCGTGCTCGGCGCGCTGGCATCGGGCATGTTGTTGTACGGCATGTCGCTGGTCTACGGCGCCGCCGGATCACTCGACTTGCCGGTGATTCGCATGGTCGCCGAATCAGGCGACAACGCCCAGTTGCTGATGGCGGGGATGGTCTTCATGGTCGCGGGTGTCGCGTTCAAGCTGGGCGCCGCGCCCTTCCACATGTGGCTGCCCGACGTCTACCAGGGCGCACCGACGCCAATCACCATGTTCATCGGCGCCGGTCCCAAGGTCGCCGCATTCGTGATGGCCTATCGCCTGCTGGAGGCCGGCCTGGGCCCGCTCGACGACAAGTGGCGCGTGCTGATCGGTGGCCTGTCCGCGCTGTCTCTCATCGTCGGCAACCTGATGGCGCTGGCGCAGACTAACCTCAAGCGCATGCTCGCGTATTCGACGGTCTCGCACATCGGTTTCCTGCTGATGGGCCTGGCGGGCGGCGGCAACGTCGGCTATGGGGCAGCGCTGTTCTACGCGGTGGTCTACGCGTTGACGACGGTGGCGGCATTCGGCGCGATCATCCTGATGTCGCGTCGCGGCTTCGAAGCCGAAGAGATCTCCGATTACCGGGGCCTTGCCAAGCGCAATCCGTGGATGGCCTTCCTGGTGCTGTGCGTGATGGCCTCGCTGGCCGGCCTGCCGCCCTTCATCGGTTTCTTCGCCAAGCTCGACGTGATACGCGCGGCCCTGCAGGGCGACATGCTGTGGCTGGCGATCGTCGGCATCGTCTTTGCGGTGGTCGGCGCGTTCTACTACCTGCGCGTGATCAAGGCGATGTATTTCGAGGATGCCGGCGAGGGTGCCTTCGCCGACGCGCGCGACAACCGCGGCATGCGCACGCTGTTCGCGGTCAACGCGATGCTGCTGCTGGTGTTGAGCCTGGGCCTCGGCCCGATCATGACGTGGTGCCGGATGGCCTTCGCGGCCTGAACAAAGGCGCAGTTGCCGGCTTGCATGAATAGCCGGCTTCGCGCATAATCTCGCTCCTCTGCTGCGGGGTGGAGCAGTCTGGCAGCTCGTCGGGCTCATAACCCGAAGGTCGCAGGTTCAAATCCTGCCCCCGCTACCACTATCAGCAGATCGAACGCCGTATCCGTCAGGATGCGGCGTTTTTCTTTGCCCGCGGATCGGCATTATTCATTTCCGCCCGGCAAGCAACCGGATCAGACGATCGGTCTGCCTGCCGTACGGCGGCCTGATCAAACGCCCTAGCACCTTTGCGGTCAGGCCGCTCTGCCGCAGCACCGGCTTCATGTGGCTGAAACGATTGAACCCGGCCTCGCCGTGATAGACGCCCATGCCGCTTGCACCGATCCCTCCGAATGGCAGCCGGTGCTGGGCGAAGTGGAACATGCAATCGTTGAGGGTGACGCCACCGGCATGGGTGGTGTCGAGCATGTGGCGGATACGCGTCGCATCGTGATCGAAGTAATACAGCGCAAGGGGGCGATCGCGCGCGCGTACGAAATCCAGCGCGTCTTCGAGCGTGTCGTAGCCGACCAGTGGAAGCAGTGGGCCGAAGATTTCCTCGTCCATCACCTGCATGTCGACGGTGGCGTCGGCGATGACGGTGGGTGGGAAAACGCGATGTCCGCCATCGGTATCTGCGCGATCGCCGGGCCACGCCTGCATGATGCGTGCGCCCTTGGCCGATACGTCATCGACCAGCATCTGCATGCGTGCATGCGCCTTTGCATCGATCATCGATGTGTAGTCGCGATCGCGGCTTTCGAGCGGCCACCTCCGTTCGATCGCCTGCGTGAGCAGCGTGGTGAATTCTTCGACGCGAGCCTTGGGCAGCAGCACGTAATCCGGTGCGATGCAGGTCTGGCCGGCATTCCAGAACTTTGCGCTGGCGATGCGGTCGGCGGCTTCTGCCAATGGGAAATCGGCCTGGATGATCGCCGGCGATTTGCCGCCGAGTTCCAGGGTGACCGGGGTGAGCTTTTCGGCTGCCGCCTGCATCACCTTGCGGCCGACGCGTGTCGAGCCGGTGAACAGCAGGTGGTCGAAGGGCAGGGCGGAGAACGCGGCCGAGACTTCGGCATCGCCCGTCACCACCGAAAACACCTCGGGCGCGAAATTCTCGGCGATTACCCGCTGCAGCAAGGCAGCGGTCCGTGGCGCGTGTTCGGAGGGTTTCAGCATCACCCGGTTGCCGGCGGCCAGTGCGTTCGCGGCGGGCGAGAGCGTCAGTTGCAACGGGTAGTTCCAGGCGCCGATCACGCCGACCACACCGAGGGGTTGCGGATGCAGGCCCGCCGTGCTCGGCCAGAACGTCCAGTTCGCGCTTATCCGGCGTGGTTTCATCCAGCCGCGCAAGTGGCGGCGGATGTGCGCGATCTCGTCGAGCAGCGGCATCCACTCCAGCAGCTTTGTTTCGTAAGCGGCGCGATGGCCGAAGTCGGCACTGATCGCCTCGATGATGTCCTGCTGGTAGCCGCGGATCATCGCGGCCAGCGCATCCAGCCGCGCGATGCGTTCGTCGGGGCCAGGCATCGGCTCGCGCCTTGCGGCGTGCTGCAGGCGCGAGAACGTCGCGGTCAGTTCGTCGGGGTTGCTTGCATTCGTTGCGTGGGCAGAATCCATCGCATCATCCTGCCATGGCATCGTGATGCGCGGAATCGGCCGATGGGATCGCCGACATCACGTGCTCGGCCAGCGCGGTGATGGTCAGGCTCGGGTTCACGCCCAGGTTGGCAGAGATCAGCGAGCCGTCGCAGACGTACAGGTTGCGGTAGCCATGCACGCGGCCCTGCGCATCGCAGACGCCGTGGGCGTCGTCCGCGCCCATGGTGGCACCGCCGATGCAGTGCGCGGTCATCGGGATATCGAACAGCATCTCGGTGACCGAGGTCAGCGCGACGCCGCCGAAGCGCGCGGCCAGTTTCTCGGCGAACGCGTTGGCCTGCGGGATCGAGGTCGGGATGCGTGGACCGTGGCTCTGCAGCATCTTGCGAAATGGCCAGAACCAACGGCGTTCGAGGCGCATGTCGAGATGGCCGTCGATGGTCTGCATGCACAGCAGGATCATCGATTCCCGGGCCCAGTCGCGTGGACGCAGGACGCGCCACAGTTGCCGCGGCTCACGCAGCAACATCCGCGCGAATACCCGCAGCCAATCGCGGCGGCCACGGGCCATCAGGGTCGAGATCAGGCCCATCGCGTCGGAGCCGGCTGGATAGCGCGTGGCCTCGACATGGGTATCGGCATCCAGTTGCACGCCGGAGCCGATCGCGATGCCCTGCGAGAGATCGACATCGCTGCTTGGGAAACGCACGCCGATCAATGATTCCGCATTGGTGCGCACGCGCTTGCCGAGCATCGGCGAGAGCGCGGGCAAGTCGCCCCGCGCCTTCGCCCGCAGCAGCAGGTCCTGGGTGCTGAGCGAGGACGCGGCGACGACCAGCGCTTTCGCGGTCAAGGTCCGTCGTCGTGCAAACAGACCGCGGCCTTCGCGCACATCGACCCGGTATCCCGCATCGCCATCGACATCATTCAACGGACGGATGCGCAGGACCCGGGTTTCCGCACGCAGTTGAGCGCCGCGTCGTTCGGCCAGGTGCAGGTAGTTGATATCCAGCGTGTTCTTGGCGCCGTGGCGGCAGCCGATCATGCACCCGCCGCAGCCGATGCAGGATGCGCGCGCAGGACCCGCATCATCGAAATAGGGATCGCGATGCGGCGTACCCGGCGCTTCGTCATCGCTGCCGAAATACACGCCGACACCGGTCAGCCGGTAGGCATCGCCGAGTCCTTCGGCATCGCACAACTCACGCAGGCGTTCGTCCGCCGGACCGATGCGCCGGTTGCGCGCGACGCCGAGCATGCGCGTCGCGGTGGCGTAATGCGCCGGCATCACGGCGTCCCAATCCAGCAGATCGGCCCATTCGCCCTGCCGCCAGACCTCAGGGCTTGGCACCAGCAGGGTGTTGGCATAGGTGATCGAGCCGCCGCCGACCGCGTTGCCGTGAAGGACCACCACATGGCGGAAAAAACGCAGGCTGAAGAATCCACGCAGGCCGAGCCACGGCATCCATAGCCAGCGCGACAACGACCAGTTCGTTCTCGGGAGTGTTTCCGGCGTCCAGCGACGGCCCTGTTCCAGAACGCCAACCCTGTAGCCCTTGTCCGAAAGCCTCAACGCGGCGACGCTGCCGCCGAATCCGGAGCCGATGACGATGTAGTCGAAGTCGTATCGCGGGTTCATTCGCATGTCACGCGGGGATGCATCGGCATCCTAGCGCGGCGGAAGCGCCCGAGCAGACCAGCCGGTCAGACCAGCCCAGTGGCGTAGTACACGCCGATGATGAGGAACACCGCCATCGTCTTGATGATCGTGATCGCGAAGATGTCCTTGTACGCCTGGCGGTGTGTCAGGCCGGTGACCGCGAGCAAGGTGATCACCGCGCCGTTGTGCGGCAAAGTGTCCATGCCGCCGGAGGCCATCGAGGCGACCCGATGCAGCACCTCCATCGGGATGCCGGCGGCATTGGCATTGGCGATGAAGGTCTCGGCCATCGCCGCCAGCGCGATCGACATGCCGCCGGAGGCCGAACCGGTGATGCCGGCCAGCGCGGTCACCGTGACCGCTTCGTTGACCAGCGGATTGGGAATCGAGCCGAGTGCGTTGGCGACGACGAGAAAGCCGGGCAGGGCAGCAATCACCGCACCGAAGCCATACTCGCTGGCGGTGTTCATCGCCGACAGCATTGCGCCGCCGATCGCCGCCCTGGTGCCTTCGGCGAAACTGGCGAGCACCGGCTTCCAGGCGAACGCGAGGACAGCGAGGATGCCGACCAGCAGCGCGCCTTCGACCGCCCATATCGCGGTGATCTTGGAGATTTCCTGCACGACTGGCGCCGGATTGCCGATCACCGCCGGAGCGAAGCTGAAACTCTCGCCGTAAAAGCGCGGGATCCAGTCGGTGAACAGTTTGTTGCTGATGCCGACCAGCAGCAGCGGCAGCAGCGCGATGGCCGGATGCGCCAGCCTGCCGCCAGTGAACGCGGCAGGCTCGTTCAAGAGTTGCACGCCGTCCTCGTAACCGTGGCCTGCTTTCAATGCGGCGCGGCGCCGCCATTCCAGATAGGCCATGCCGATGACCAGGATGAAGACGCCGCCGATCGTGCCCAGCACCGGCGCGGCCCAGGTATCGGTCTTGAAAAAAGTGGTGGGGATGATGTTCTGGATCTGCGGCGTGCCAGGCAGCGCGTCCATGGTGAAGGTGAACGCGCCCAAGGCAATCGTGCCGGGGATCAGCCGCTTGGGGATGTTGCCTTGGCGGAACAGTTCCGCAGCAAACGGATAAACCGCGAACACCACCACGAACAGCGACACGCCGCCGTAGGTCAGCAGGGCGCAGACCAGCACGATCGCCAGCATCGCGCGTTCGGCCCCCACCACCCTGATGGTCGCGGCGACGATCGACTTGGAGAAACCGGAGATCTCGATCAGCTTGCCGAACACCGCGCCGAGCAGGAACACCGGGAAATAGTTCTTGAGGAAGCCGACCATCTTGTCCATGAAAAGACCGGTGAACATCGGCGCGACCAGCTGCGGATCGGTCAGCAGCACCGCGCCGAGCGCGGCGATCGGCGCGAACAGGATCACGCTGTAGCCGCGATAGGCGACGAACATCAGAAAACACAGCGCGGCCAGCACGATCAGGAACGACATCGACAACTCCCCGGTCTCCGGTCCTCGGAGGGCGTGCGGCAGTGTCGCGGGCGAGCGGCGGCCGGCCCATTGTCCGAAGGTACGATGCCGCGCCCCCCGCTCCGGCCGGATGATTGCGCCCAACAGCGGCAGGGGGCCGCATGACGTTTCAGGTCCTGAGGAGGGCGCATGAAAAGCAACGGTTTGAGTATGGCGATCGCCATGGCACTGGCGGGTACCGCCTTCGTCGCGCCCAACGCGTCCGCGCAGCAGCAACCTGCCGAGCCGAGCAGCCGCGAGCGCGCGCTTGATACGGTCGTGGTCACCGCCCGCAAGCGCGAGGAAACCCTGCAGGAAGTGCCGGTCGCGGTCACCGCGTTCACCCCGGAGACCCTCGACAAGCTCAACGTCAAGGACCTCGGTGACCTAGACGCGCAGGTGCCCAACCTGACGATCTACGCCGCGCGCGGCTCCACCAGCACGGTCACCGCTTATATCCGTGGCGTCGGCCAGGCCGATCCGCTGTGGGGCGTCGATCCGGGCGTCGGTATCTATCTGGACGATGTCTACATCGCCCGTCCGCAGGGTGCGCTGCTCGACGTGTTCGATGTCGACCGCATCGAGGTTCTGCGCGGACCACAGGGCACGCTGTACGGCAAGAACACGATCGGTGGCGCGATCAAGTACATCTCCAAGCCGCTGCCGAAGGATCTGCAAGGCTTCGCATCGGTCACGGTCGGCAACTACAGCCAGCGCGACGTCAAGGCGGCGGTCGGTGGCTCGATCGGGGGCGACGACAGCGGCCTGCGTGCGCGTCTGGCGGTCGCCAGCATGCAGCGCGACGGCTTCGGCGAGATCGTCAACCGTCCGGGCGAGGATGTCAGCGACAAGGACATCAAGGCCGCGCGCCTGACCTTGGGTGGCTTCTCGCAGGACGACTTCGACGTCCAGTTCAGCCTGGACTGGATGGACGACAGTTCCGGCATGCGCGGCTCCAAGATGCTGGCGGTCAACCCATTGGCCCCGACCCAGACGCCACTGGACAGCCGCTACGACATCCGCAGCGCGATGCGCAACATCAACGACACCGTGATGAAGGGCATGTCGGCAACCGTCAACTGGCGTCCGGGCGAGGATTGGGCGTTCAAGTACGTCGCCGCCAAGCGCGAGTCCGACACCGATACGGCGATCGACTTCGACAACACCTCGGCGACCCTGGTCGATGTCTACGCTCACTACTACGACAGCCAGGTCAGCCATGAACTGCAGGCCAACTATGACGGCGGCGGTCGCGTGCGCGGCGTGTTCGGCGTCTATGCGTTCAATGGCGATGCCGGCGGCCAGGTGTTGAACCACTTCTACAATCCGCTCGCCCCGGTCGCGCTGACCAACCCGCTGTTCGGCGACACACAGGGCTACGTCAACACCCAGTCGATCGCGGTCTATGCCGACTGGACATTCGATCTCACCGACAAGCTGGCTCTCGATGTCGGCGCCCGTTACACCGACGAAGACAAGCACGCGATCGCGCTGAACCGCTTCTACACCAGCCTGGCCTACACCACCGCCTGGGGCACGGCCGCGAACTTCGACAAGACCGTCAACTTCAAGAACGTCTCGCCCAAGGTCTCGCTGAACTACCAGATCACCCCGGACATCATGCTGTATGGCCTGGCCTCGCGCGGCTTCAAGTCCGGTGGCTACAACATCCGCGCCAACACCACCGCAGTGCCGCGTTCGGGTGAGCCGTTCCAGGACGAGTCGGTGGACAGCTTCGAGGTCGGCAGCAAGATGGGCCTGCTCGACAACACGCTGTTCCTGAACCTGGCGGCGTTCCACAACCGCTACAAGGACATCCAGCTCTCGGTGTTCACCAGCTTCACCCTGCCGAACGGCACGCAAAGCTTCTTCGGCGACTTCACCAACGCAGGCCGCGGCACCGTCAACGGCGCCGAGTTCGAATACCAGTGGATGCCGAACGCGAACTGGCTGATCAGCGGCAACCTGGCGTGGCTGGATTCGAAGTACGACGAGTTCATCACCAGTGGCGTCAACGTCGCCGACAGCCAGCACTTCACCAATGCACCCAAGTTCTCCGGCGCGATCAACGCCGAGTGGCGCACCGAGCTGGGCAACGGCGGCAGCCTGTCGACCCGCGTCGGATACAGCTACCAGACCGGGGTCTACCCGACCACCGACCTCAGCCGCGCCATCTACCAGCCGTCCTATGGCCTGCTGGGTGCCGGCGTGATCTGGAAGCCGAGCGCGCCGTGGACGTTGTCGCTGCAGGGCAGCAACCTGACCGACGAGGAATACCGCACCACCGGCTACAACATCGCCGCCTACGGTGTTCTGACCGGTTTCTACGGCCCGCCGCGCCAGTACACGCTGAGCGCCCGCTACGATTTCTGATCGGCAATCGGGCTCGTCGCGAACGCCGCCGCACTCCGGCGGCGTTCGTGTTTCCGGCTATCCTGAAAACATGGACCGCCGTTCCCCGCAGCATCGATTCCGCAGCCCATGCTGAGTGCAACGGTCGTGATCGTCGCCAGCCTGGGCTGGCTGTTGCTGATGTTCGCGGTGGCGCTGTGGGCAGAGCGCCGGCCGGGCCTGCTCGCCGCCCGCTGGCCACAGGTCTATGCCTTGTCTTTGGCGGTGTACTGCACGTCCTGGACCTTCTTCGGTACCGTGACCCAGGCCGGCCGCTACGGCTGGCCGTTGCCGCCGACCTTCGTTGGGACGTTGCTGCTGTACGTGCTGGCTGCCGGCCTGCTGGTGCGGATGGTGAAACTGTCGCGCTCGTTGAACGCGACCTCGCTGGCGGACCTGATCGCCTCGCGCCTCGGCAAGGATCCGTGGTTGGCGGCGACGGTGACGCTGGTCGCGGCGCTGGGCCTGATTCCCTACATCGCCCTGCAGTTGCGTGCAGTGACATCGGGTTTCGAGTTGCTGGTGGGTCGCGGCGCTGACGCCGGGCAGCCATGGCCCGACAGTACGCTGTACGTCGCCCTGGCGATGGCGATGTTCGCGATCGCCTTCGGTGCGCGCCATGCAAACGCGGCGGAGCACAATCGCGGCCTGGTGCTGGCGATGGCGTTCGATTCGCTGTTCAAACTGGCGGCGATGCTCGCCATCGGCCTGTTCGCGTGGCGGCATTACGGCGAACGCATCGCGACGATGCAGGTCCCGCCCACTTCGGGGGAGGGTTTCCTGCCGCTGGTGGCATTGGGCGCATTGGCGATGTTCACCCTGCCGCACCAGTTCCATGTCGGCGTGGTCGAATGCCGCGATGCCAGCCACTTGCGCACTGCACGATGGCTGTTCCCGCTCTATCTGGTGCTGATCGCGCTGCCGATCCTGCCGTTGGCGCGAGCCGGGCAGGCGGCGTTCGGCGATTCGGTGCCTCCCGATTCCTATGTGCTCGCTCTGCCCTTGGCCGAAGGCAACATCGGCATGGCCTTGCTTGCTTTCCTTGGCGGGTTGAGCGCGGCCAGCGGCATGGTGGTGGTGGCCACGCTCACGCTGAGCCTGATGATCGGCAATCACTGGCTGCTGCCGTGGCTCTCGCCGGTCTGGGCGCGGCGCTCGGACACCGGTGATCTGCGCGGGCTGGTACTCGGCCTGCGACGCGTCGGGATCGTGGTGATCATGCTGCTGGCGTGGACTTACAGCCGTTACATCGCCGGTAACACCGCCCTGGCCGATGTGGGCGCGCTGTCGTTCTCGGCCTTGGCCACGCTGGCGCCGGCGCTTGCGATCGCGCTGTGGCGGCCGCAGACCTCTCCGCATGCCGTGGCCGCCGGTGTCATCTGCGGATTCCTGGTGTGGGGATGGGCGCTGCCGTTGCCGCTGATGCTTGAAACGACGGGCACCCCGCCGGCATGGTTGCGGGAAGGGCCCTGGGGCATCTCCCTGCTGGCACCCGATGGCCTGCTGGCGCTGACCGGATGGAGCCGGCTGGGGCGTGCGGTTTTCTCCAGCCTGCTGGCCGGCGCATTGGTGACATGGGCGTGGTCGCGACTGCAAGGACCGGTGCAGCGGCGCGCGCAGCGCGGGCTGGACCCGGCCGTGTTGCGCGGTCTTGCGCAACGTTTCCTGCCGGCCGAGCGGGTCGCGGACTTGCTGCCCGCCGATCCGCTGAAGAGGGTGGGCGCCGAGGCGCGCGTCGAACACGAGTTGGCAGCGGTGATCGGCGCGGCATCGGCCCGCCTGCTGTTGAATGCCGCGCGGCGCGAGAGCGGCAGCGAGCTTGAAGTGGTGGCCGACATCGTCGACGAGACCTCGCAGGACCTGCGCTTCAACCAGCGCGTGCTGGAAGCGGCACTGGAAAACATGAGCCAGGGCATCAGTGTGGTCGATGCCGATCTGCGGCTGGTGGCCTGGAACCGGCGCTACGCGCAGATGTTCGATTTCCCCGAAGGCCTGCTGCAGGTCGGCATGCCGATCGATGAGGCAAGCCGTTGGGCACTGCAGCGGATGCCGGCGCGTGCCGACATCGAATCCAGCCTGGCGCGGCGCCTGGCGCACATGCGGGCCGGAACCGCGCATCTGTCCGAACGGGTATTCCCCGATGGCAGCATCATCGAGATCCGCGGCAATCCCATGCCCGGCGGCGGCTTCGTCGCCACCTTCACCGATGTCACCGCATTCCGCGAGGCCGAAAGCGGCCTCAAGCGCGTCAACGAGACGCTGGAGCAGCGCGTCGCCGAGCGCACCGCGCTGCTGGACGGTGCACGCCGCGAGGCCGAGCGCGCCAACGATGCCAAGAGCCGCTTCCTCGCCGCGATCGGCCACGACCTGCTGCAGCCGTTGCACGCGGCGCACCTGTTCGTGGATGCGCTCGGCCAACGCGTGCGCGAGGCCGAATCGAGCCGGCTGGTCGGACAGGTGGGCGGCGCGCTGGATTCGACCACCGCGCTGCTCACCGACCTGCTTGACATGTCGCGGTTGGAAGCGGGTGGCCTGGTGCCCGAGATCCGGGTCTTCGCGCTATCGGAGGTGCTCGATCCGCTGTTGTCGGAAGGTCGCGCGTTGGCGGAAGCGCAGGGCTTGCAGCTGACGGCGATCGGCACGCGGGCCTGGGTGCGCGCCGATCCGCAACTGTTGCGGCGCATCCTGCAGAACTTCCTGTCGAACGCCTTGCGGCATACGCCCAGTGGACGGGTGCTGATCGGCGTGCGTCGGCGTGGCGACCGCTTGCGCATCGAAGTACATGACACCGGGCCCGGCATCAGCGATACGCAGAGAGGCGTCATTTTCGAAGAGTTCCGCAGGGGCGAGAGCGCGCGCGGCCAAGGGCTGGGCCTGGGCCTCGCGATCGCCCGTGGCATCGCCCAAGTGCTGGAGGCGCCGATCGGCCTGCGCAGCGAAATCGGCAAGGGCAGCATCTTCCATGTCGAGATGACGCGCGCCACCGCGCCTGCATCGACCGACGACCTGCGCACACGCGGATTGCGGGGACTGCGCGTGCTCGCGGTGGACAACGATGCGGCGGCGCTGGCCGCCTTGAAGGCGGTGCTCTCGGGATGGGGTTGCGAAGTCGTGGCTCGAACCGATGGCGATTCGGCTGCACGTGCCATGCTCGAGGCACCGGCCGACCTGTGGATCTTCGATTACCACCTGGACGATGGCGAGACCGGCATCGACGTGCATGAACGACTGAGCGCGATCGGCGGCGAGCGTCCCTGCCTGCTGCTGTCCGCCGACCAGACCGGCGCGGTGCGCAGCGCAGCGCAGGAAGCTGGCTTGCCCTTGTTGCTCAAGCCACTGCGGCCGCTGGCGTTGAAATCGATGCTGGACCGCCTGCTGGCGGCGCGCGGCGTGGCCGGCTGAAGTCGAACCGCAGGCTCAATCGGCGATCTGCCGCGAGGGGTCCTTCAGTTCCAGCTCGCGCAACACCACGCCGGCCTGGGTGCGGTTGCGCACGCCCAGCCGCTCGAAGATCGCCGACAGATGCGCTTTCACGGTACGTTCCTGCACC
Source organism: Pseudomonadota bacterium (assembly GCA_023461075.1). GTDB lineage: Bacteria > Pseudomonadota > Gammaproteobacteria > Xanthomonadales > Xanthomonadaceae > Solilutibacter. The sequence continues at coordinate 21,834 of JAEWNY010000005.1, forward strand.
TGCAGGCGGTCGGCGATCTGCTTGTTGAGCAGGCCATCGGCGACCAGGCTGAGGACGCGGAACTGCTGCGGCGACAGGCTGGCCAGACGCGCGGCCAAAGCTGCATCTTCGGGCTCGGAGTCGGCGTTCAGCACCGCCGCGCGCAGGTTTGCCGGCAGCCATTGCGCGCAATCCATCACCGTGAGGATGGCCTCGCGCAATTCGTCCAGCCCCGAGCTCTTGGGCAAGTAACCGGCGGCGCCGTGATCCAGCGCCCGGCGGACCACGCGCGGATCCTCGTTGGCCGACACCACCACCACCGCGACCCCGGGATATTGCGCACGCACCGCCGCCAATCCGGCCAGGCCGTGGCTGCCCGGCATGTGCAGGTCGAGCAGGACCAGGTCGATGTCGGGCGTGGCATCGAGCGTGGCCAGCACTTCTTCCAGCGTCCCGGCCTCGTGCAGGAGCAGCGTGCTGCCCACTGCATCCTGCGCCGCCTGCCGCAACGCGGCGCGGAACAGCGGATGATCGTCGGCGATCAGCAGTGAGGTGGCGGCCATGGCGACACGTTAGCAGTTGCGGTCGGATGCAGGCTTGGTACGAAAGTACGATGTGGCCGCCTGGCGCGGCGCGTATCCTGCGGGCATGAACCTGCCCAACCTTCGTACACGCCATGCGCGCGCCGGCCTGGTCACGGCGCTGCTTGCATTGTCCGCCTGCGCCACTTCCGGAGGCCCGATGCCAATTCCCGCCGCCGATGTCATCACCACCGTCCATCGCGATGGCGATGACCTGTTGACCGCCGGACTCGGTGCGAACGGCTTGCGCTCGATGACCGCGCCCGCATTCGCCGACCCGGCGCAACCGACTGCGGCCGAAGTGCGCCGGCGCGCGATCTGGGGCAGCTGGCGCGGCATCGCCGATCTTGGCCCGACCGGCGGCTATGGAACGACATACGGGAGCCTGGCCAACGTGCCCGGTCGCGAGTTCAGCAGTCTTGCATGGGTTTCGGGCGCGCGGCATCCGCATCGGGTACTGGCGCAGGTGCCGGATGACTTCGATGCGAACAAACGCTGCCTGGTGGTGACCGTGGCCTCCGGTTCGCGCGGCGTCTACGGCGCGATGGCGGTCGCCGCGGCCTGGGGGCTGCCACGCGGCTGCGCGGTGGTACACACCGACAAGGGGGCGGGCAGCGATTACTTCGACCTGGACGCGGGGCAGGGCATCGCCCTCGATGGGCGCATCGCTGCAGGCGATGCGCAATCGGTGTTCACGCCTGCGCAGGCGCAGGGCAGCGGCATCGCCACCAAGCATGCGCATTCGCAGGACAACCCCGAGGCCGACTGGGGCCGCCACGTGCGGCAGGCCGCCCAGTTCGGATTGCGCGCGTTGGCGATGGCCAATCCGGATGCCGCACCGTTCACCTTCGACAATACCCGCGTGCTCGCGGTCGGCATCTCCAACGGTGGTGGCGCGGTGTTGCGTGCAGCTGAAATCGAAGGTGACTGGCTGGATGGCGTGGTCGCCGGCGAGCCCAATGTGCTGGTCGATGGGTACGGCGCGCGGGCGTTGTACGACTACACCACCGAGGCGGCCCTGCTGATGCCATGTGCTCTGCCGGCGCTGGGCATCCCCGCGCAACCCAATGCCGAGGCGATGTGCGCCGCCGCTGCCGCCGATGGATTGATCGAAGGCGCGGACCTGGTCGCACGGCAGAAGTCGGCATTGGCGAAACTCCGCGCCGGCGGCTGGACCGATGCAGCACTGGTGGCCGGTGCCAGCAGCAGTGCCTTCGACCTGTGGCGTTCGGTGGCGGTCACCTATGCCTCTGCGTATACGCGTGCAGGGCACGATGCGCATCCCTGCGGTTATCGTTTTTCAGCGCTTGAAAACGATTTGCCGCGTGCCGCCAGCGCGAATGAACGCGCGTCCTGGTGGTCGGATGCCAGCGGGATACCGCCGGGTGCCGGCGTGTCGATCGTCGATCCGGATCCGGTCGCCGAACTCGGCATCCCAGGCCTGCGTTGCCTGCGCGGTCTGTGGACGGGCGATGCGGCGTCCGCGCGTGCATTGCGCGAAGGCGTGGCCGCGACCCGTGCCAGGGCACCGCGTGCAGGCCTGCCGGTGATCGTGGTGCATGGCACCGATGACGGGCTGATCCCGATGGCGTTCACCAGCACGCCGTATGTCGCCGCTGCCCGCGCCGCAGGCCGCAATGACGTGCGCCATTGGCAGGTGCGCCGCGCGCAGCATTTCGATGCCTTCCTCGCGCTTCCCCAGTTCACTCCGCACTACGTGCCGCTGTTGCCCTACATGTACGCCGCGCTGGATCGGCTCGATGCCCATCTGGATGGCGCGGCCTTGCCGGCCGATGCGGTGATCGATGCCAAGCCGCGTGCGAAGGGCGAGCCACTGAAACGCGGGGAACTGGCGATCCCGCGCTGAGTGGCCTGCTGCGGCAGCATTCGCTTCGGCGTTAAGATCGACGAATGACGCCTTCGCGCAAGAAGCAGAAGACCACCTCGCTCGACATCGCCTATCGCGCCGGGGTATCGCAGGCGACCGTATCGCGCGTGCTCTCCGGCAGCACCCTCGTGAGCCCGGAGACCCGCCGCCGCGTCGAGGAGGCGGTGCGCGAACTCAACTACAAGGTCGATCGCCACGCGTCGAGCCTGCGCACGCAACGCGCCGGCACGCTCGCGTTGCTGCTGTTCGAGGATCCGACCACCGACGAATCCGGCATCAATCCGTTCTTCCTCGCCATCCTCGGCTCGGCGACGCGCGCCGCGGCTCGCCACGGCCAGGACCTGCTGGTGTCGTTCCAGCAGTTCTCGGACGATTGGCATGCCGATTACGAGGACAGCATGAAAGCCGACGGCCTGATCCTGCTCGGCTACGGTGACTATCTCACCCATCGCGACAAGCTGCAGGCACTGGTCGAGCAGGACACCCATTTCGTTCGCTGGGGTGCGGTGCTGCCAGGACAGCCGGGCATCACCCTGGGTTGCGACAATCTCGCCGGCGGCCGCATGGCCGGTAGCCACCTGGCGGAGCAGGGTCGCAAGCGGATCGCCTTCCTCGGCGATGCCTCCGACCACGCGCCGGAATTCCAGGCGCGCCATGCCGGCTTCGTGCAAGCGATGGGCGATGCCGGCATCGAAGTCGATCCGCGGCTGCAGGTGGATGCCGAGAGCAGCGAGGAATCCGGCTACCACGCGGCGCGCGTGCTGATCGCGCGCGGCACGCCGTTCGATGCGATCTTCGCCGCCTCCGACCTGATCGCGATCGGTGCGATGCGTGCGTTGCGCGAGGGCGGCCTGACGGTGCCTGCGGATGTCGCGGTCATCGGCTTCGACGGCATCCCGGTCGCGGCCTATGCCACGCCACCATTGACCACCATCGCACAGGACACCCTGCATGCCGGGGAGTGGTTGGTCGCCACCTTGATGGCACAGATCCGCGGCGAGCCGGTCGAGCAGACCATGCTCGCGCCCAAGCTCATCGTGCGCGAATCAACCCGCAGCCCCACGGGTCCCGCCAACTAGTTCGCCCGCGATTTGCCGGTCATCGCCGCATCCAGCGCTGCCGCCAGCGCGGCGTCCCGCACGGGCGCGTCCAGCACCCAGACTTCGACGCCGTGCGCGGGAACTCCACTCTCCAGCACGCCGCCGGTGGCGACATCGCGCGTGCCATCGCCCAGCGCGGAGCGCCATTTCCCGGCTTGCAGCTTCTCGCGCACCGAGAAGTGCGCCGGCGCATCGCCCTTGTTGAGCAGCACCAGCGCGATCTGCGCCTGGCCCTGGTGCTGGAGGACGCGGTAGAAGGCCGCGCGGTCACCATTCAGTTCGATATTGACCTGCAGGCCGCGTTGCAGGGCGGGCGTCGCCGCACGCACCTTGGCGATCCGCGCCAGCGCCTCGCGGATGCGATGGCCGCGCGCCGCGGCGATGCCTTCGATGCCAAAGTAGTTGCGGTTGCCCGCATGCTCGCCCGCGCCGCGCTCGAAGCCGATCTCCGAGCCGTAATAGATCACCGGGATGCCGCGAGCGGTGAACAGCCAGTTGTGCGCGTCGATGAAGCCCTCATCGCTGGCATCCATCCGTGGCATGTCGTGGTTGTCGTAGAAGGTCATCAATTCGTAAGGATTGGCATACGGGCCGCCGGTCAGGTGCAGCGGCTCGGCCAGGCGCGCGAAGTCGCTGGGTTTGCCGGCCCTGGCGTCCTCGAAGATGCCGGCCAGCGCCTGTTTCAGCGGGAAATCCAGTACGCTGACGTTGGCATTCTCGGCCCAGGTGTGTTCGGCGATCTTGCCGGCCTCGTAGTCGAAGGCCTCGCCGAACATGAAGAAGCCGGGTCGCTTCTCGCGGATGCGGCGGACGAATTCGTGCCAGTAGGCATGCGGCATCCACGGGATGGTGTCGATGCGGAAGGCATCCGCGCCCTGGTCGATCCATTGCGAATAGGCACCGACGAAGTACTCCATCACCGCCGGATGGTTCTCGTTGATATCGGAAAGTTGCGCCAGCCCGGGTTGGGTGTTGTACCAGGCGTGCAACGGATTGCTGGCCGGCTGCAGCTTTTTCGGATGCAGGTTCTGGTGGTCCGCCAGCAGCCTCCAGTCCGCATCGTAGATCTTGCCGTACTTGGGCTGGTCCGTCGGCATGGTGTAGGCGGGCGAGCCGTGGTTGCTGACGATGTCGAGCACCACCTTGAGACCGGCCTCGTGCATCTTCGAGGTGAAGCCGCGGAAATCGAGGCCGGGCGAGGGCAGGTGTTCATCCAGCACCCAGAAATTGTCGGCCCAGTAACCGTGGTAGCCGGTCTTGCCCCTGTCGGTGAACGCGCCACCCCATTTCACTGCGTCGCCGCCGGTGAAGGCCTCGTCCGGATTGTCGACGATTGGCGTGATCCACACTGCACCGAAGCCCATCTCCTTGATGTAATCGATGTGGTCCACCACGCCCTTGAAGTCGCCACCCAGGTAGCCGACGTTGGCGTGCTTGCCCTTCGGTGCGCCCGGTACCGGGCGGTCGAAGGTATGGAACGCCTTGCCTTTCGCCTTGCCCTGTTCGCGCTGGTCGTTGGACGGATCGCCGTTGACGAAGCGGTCGGTGAGCACGAAGTACACCGCGTCGCTGGCCATCGGCTCCAGCGTGCCGTAGTAGGAAGGCGTCGCAGGCCCAGTCGACGGCGCATCCGCAACGGGTCGGACGTGAGGATGCGCGCAGGCGGCCAATGCCAGTGGCAGTAGCAGTAGCAGGGTGAGGGGTCGCATCGATGGCGTCTTTTGCATCCGGTCAAGCCTCATCATCATCATGCGTGAACCTCGGGTTCGGGCACGCGCAGGGTCAGTACGCCCGAGATCGCCAGGCAGACCGCGCCGATGACCAAGGCATAAACCGGTTCGTTGCCGAACAGGTATTTCAGCATCAGGCCCAGCACCGCCACTGCAACCAATTGCGGGATGACGATGAAGAAGTTGAAGATGCCCATGTAGATGCCCATCTTCGAGGCGGGCAGGCTGTCCGAGAGCAGGGCATAGGGGATCGACAGGATCGAGGCCCAGGCGAAACCGACGCCGACCATCGAGACCAGCAGCAGCTTGGGATCGCGGATCAGCAGGATCGACAGCAATCCCGCCGCACCCAGCAGCAGGTTGGCCAGATGGGTCATGCGCAGTCCGAAACGCCTGACCATCCACGGGATGATGATCGCGGCCACGGCGGCGAAACCGTTGTAGGCGGCGAACAGCACGCCGACCCAGTTCGCGCCCTCGTTGTAGGCGGCGGATGTGGTATCGGTGGTGCCGTAATGCACCGAAGTCACCGCCGGCGATGTGTAGATCCACATCGCGAACAGCGCGAACCAGGCGAAGAACTGCACGAAGGCGAGACGGCGCATGGTCGTCGGCATCGCGTGCAGGTCGCGCATGATGTTGGCGAGCATGCCGTCGGGGCGGGTACGCATCGAAATCAACAGCAATGCGCCATAGGCCGCAACGCCGCCGCACAGCACGTACAACTGCTTGTCCAGGCCCGTCGCCGACACCAGCAGCCAGCCGGCCACGCCGGCCACTATGGCGCCGATCGCAAGCCCGCTCCAGCGCGACAGCGCTGCGTTGCTCGCACCCTTGTGCGATGTTTCCGCAACATGGTCATCGAAGGCCGCGAGCTGCGCCGGGGAATACTCGCGGGTGCGCAGCACCGTCCAGCCGATCGCCGCAAGCAGCACCACGCCGCCCGCGTAGAAGGCGTAGCGAACGGTGTCGGGAATCTGGCCGTCCGGCGCCGTATTGGCGACGCCGAACTGCTGGAGGATCCACGGCAGCATGCTGGCCACCACCGAACCGACGCCGATGAAGAAGCTCTGCATCGCGTAACCGCTGGCGCGCTGCGACGATGGCAACTGGTCGCCGACGAAGGCGCGGAACGGCTCCATCGAAATGTTGATCGAGGCATCCAGCACCCACAGCATGCCGGCGGCGATCCACAGAGTCGGCACGTTGGGGAAGGCGAACAATGCAAGCGACGCCAGCACCGCGCCGATCAGGAAGTACGGGCGGCGGCGGCCCAGCCCGGTCCAGGTGCGGTCCGACAGGTACCCGACGATCGGCTGTACGATGAGCCCGGTCAGCGGCGCAGCGATCCACAGTAGCGGCAGCTGCTCCATGTCCGCGCCCAGGGTCTGGAAGATGCGGCTGACGTTCGCGTTCTGCAGCGCGAAGCCGAACTGGATGCCGAGGAAGCCGAAGCACATGTTCCAGATCTGCCAGAACGAAAGGCGGGGTTTCGCGGACATGCAGTCTCCGTGGGATCGATCGATGCGACATCCTGCCAGCTTCGGCGCGTTCGCGATGCTGCACTGCAAACAGCACGCATGCGAAAAATGGCCTGATTCAAGCGGTTTGTGCGATGCCGATCACCATGGCCGCGGACCATGCGCAAGATGCATACGTATTCATCGCGTCACCACCAGCCCGGCGGCCATAGTGCGCGGGTTCGACGAGGGATCAGGAACCATGAACCATCCATGGTGGCGCGGTGCCGTCATCTATCAGGTGTATCCACGCAGCTTTCAGGACAGCGACGGCGATGGCGTCGGCGACCTGCCCGGCATCACCTCGCGGCTGGATTACCTGGCATCGCTCGGCATCGATGCGATCTGGGTCTCGCCGTTCTTCAAGTCGCCGATGGCCGACTTCGGCTACGACATCGCCGATTTCCGCGATGTCGATCCGCTCTTCGGCACGTTGGCCGATTTCGATGCCTTGCTGACCGGCGCGCACCAACGCGGCTTGAAGGTGATGATCGACCAGGTGCTGAGCCACACCTCGATCGAGCACGAATGGTTCGAGGAGAGCCGACAGAGCGGGGACAACCCGAAGGCCGACTGGTACGTCTGGGCCGATGCCAAGCAGGATGGTTCGCCGCCCAACAACTGGCTGTCGATCTTCGGCGGCGTGGCCTGGACCTGGGATTCGCGGCGTCGGCAGTATTACCTGCACAATTTCCTGTCTTCGCAGCCGCAGCTCAACTTCCACAACGCCGATGTGCGCCAGGCGCAACTCGACAACCTGGAGTTCTGGCTCCAGCGCGGCGTCGATGGCTTCCGCCTCGACTCGATCAACTTCCCGTATCACGACGCCGAACTGCGCGACAACCCGGCAAAACCCATAGAGCTGCGCATCGGCCGTGGCTTTTCGCCCGACAATCCCTACGCATTCCAGTACCACACCTACAACAACACCCGGCCCGAGAACGTGATGTTGATGGAGGACGTGCGCAGGCTGTTCGATCGCTATCCGGACAGCGTCACCTTGGGCGAGATTTCCTCCGACGATTCGCTGGCGACGATGGCCGAATACGTCAGCCCGACCCGCCTGCACATGGCCTACAGCTTCGAGCTGCTGACCGACGAATCCAGCGCCGCGCACATCCGCGCCACTGTAGAGGCGGCCGAATCCGGCATGCGCGAGGGCTGGCCGTGCTGGGCGGTGAGCAACCACGACGTGCAGCGCGCGGTAACGCGCTGGGCGGGTCCAGGCACCGACCGCGCGACGATTGCGCGCCAACTGGTGGCGCTGGTGTTATCGCTGCGCGGCTCGGTCTGCCTGTATCAAGGCGAGGAACTGGGCCTGCCGGAAGCCGAGGTGCCATTCGAGGCGCTGCAGGATCCCTATGGCAAGGCGTTCTGGCCCAGGTTCAAGGGGCGCGATGGTTGCCGCACGCCGCTGCCATGGGATGAATCGAACGATGCCGGCTTCGGCAGTGATGCGCCGTGGCTGCCGATCCCGGACGACCACCGCGCGCTGTCGGTCGCGGCGCAGGAAGCCGCTGCGACATCCACCCTGCACGCCGCGCGCGCGTTCCTGGCCTGGCGCAAGGCGCAACCTGCGCTGGTCAGTGGCGACATCGCATTCATCGATTCACCCGAGCCGGTGCTGGCATTCACCCGCACGCAGGACGATCAGGTCATCGCGCTGGCCTTCAACCTGTCCGATGCCGAAGTCCGGATGGGGTGGCCCGAGGGCCTGCCTGCGCGTGCCAGCGACGTCGAAGGGTTCGGGCTGGCCGGCGAACTGCGCGATGGCAGTCTGGTGCTACCGCCGCGCGCGGTGTTCGTCGCCGGCGCGTGAGGTCAGCGCGCGGTAGTGCCTTGCTTGCCGCCGAGCATGCGCTCGATGTAGGCGCGATGCCCCGGCATCGCCTGCACGCAGTTGTCCACCACCTCGCGCACGTTGTCGAGGAAAGCCCCGATGTGCTCTTCGTCCACCGCATCGACCAGACCGTGGTAGCCGGCCGGATGCAGTCCCTGTCCGTCCAGCACCTGGATCCAGCTGGCCTCGGCGAACAGCTCGTTGTTCTCGCGGAACACGCGCCCGTTGCTGGCGAACAGGTCCAGCTTGCGTTGCAGCGTTTCGGGCACGTCCATCGTCCGGCAATGGTTCCAGAACGGCGTGTCGTCGCGGCGGGTGACGTGATAGTGGGCGATCAGGAAATCGCGGATCGAGAGGAATTCCTCGTCGACATGGCGGTTGAAGGTGTCGACGTCGGGCTGCTGGATGCCGGCGTGGGGGAAGAAGCCGGTCAGTCGCGCGATCGCGGTCTGGATCATGTGGATGCTGGTCGATTCCAGCGGCTCCATGAAGCCGCTGGACAGCCCGAGCGCGACGACATTCCGGTTCCACACCTGCCGGCGTTTGCCGGTGACGAACCGCAGCACGCGCGGCTCGGCCAAGGGCTCGCCATCGAGATTGCCGAGCAGTTGCGCGGTCGCCTCGTCCTCGCTGATGAAGCGGCTGCAGAATACGTGGCCATTGCCGATCCGGTGTTGCAGCGGGATGCGCCATTGCCAGCCGGCGCCACGCGCGGTGGAGCGCGTGTACGGGGTGATCTCGCCGGTGCCTTCGCATGGCACCGCGACCGCGCGGTCGCAGGGCAGCCAATGGGTCCAGTCCTCGTAACCGGTCTCGAGCGCCTGCTCGATCAACAGCCCGCGGAAGCCGGAGCAATCGATGAACAGCTGGCCATCGACCACGTCGCCGCGATCGGTGCGGACGTGGCTGACGTGGCCGCTTTCCGGATCCAGCGCGACATCGATGATCTTGCCCTCGATGCGCTCAACGCCGCGCGCCTGGGCGAAACGGCGCAGGAACTTGGCATACAAGCTGGCATCGAAATGGTAGGCATAGGCGATCTGCGACAGCGGCGATCCCTGCCGGTCGGTCAAGGGATGCATGAAGCGGTTGCTGCGGCAGGCCCAGCTGCTGATCGAGTAGGCATCCAGCGAATGGGCTTGACCGCGTTGGCGCTGCTTGAGCCAGTAATGATGGAAGGGCACGACGCCGAGGTCCTTGCCGATGTCGCCGAACCCATGGATATAGGACTCGCCGAGCGCGCCCCAGTTGTTGAACTCGATGCCGAGCTTGAACGAGCCCTGGGTTTCACGCAGGAAGCTGGCTTCGTCCAGTTCCAGTGCGTTGTTGAACAGCTTGATCATCGGGATCGTCGCTTCGCCGACCCCGACCGTGCCGATCTCTTCGGACTCCACCAGGCGGATGCGATAGTGCGGCGGCAGCACCTTGGACAGCGCGGCTGCGGCCATCCAGCCGGCGGTGCCGCCGCCAACGATGGTGATATGCGTGAACGGGAGCAGGGACATGGGTGAGAACACGAGGATGGGTTTGAGGCGCGAGTATGCCGCCTGCGTCGGCCGCTTGCAGATGGCGATGCTGGGCATGCTGTTGGCGGTGCCGGGCGCCGCCTCCGCCGCGGTTGCCGGATCATCGACAGCCTGCCAAGGCCCGGATACCACGGTCATCACGCCCGATGCCGCGAGCGTCCAGGGCGCGCGCGCGTACTGGCTGGACGCGTTCCGCCTGCGCTGGCCGGGCAAGCCAGCCGAGGGCGAATACCGCCTGCTCGCGTCCGCGTCCGGACAGTTGCGTGCAGCGCGTGGAAACAGACCCGTTGCCGGCGACCTGCGGGTGCTGAAGCTGGAGCGCGCCGATCCGCCGGCCGCGCTCGCGGCCAAGTTCGCGTTCATCGGTGATGGCATCGACCTGCGCCCTGCCCAAGTCATCGACGTCGCCGAACTCCTGCGCGGGCAGTTGGTGATCGCGCAACTGGATGCCGCGGGCAGGGTGCTGGATGCGACTTACCTGCAACACCCGGGCGCTCTGGATGCGCTGTATGCCGATGTCGCCGCGGCCGACGACGCGCCTGCGCTCGGCGCATGGCAGGCCGATGGCGTCGCGCAATGGCGCGTCTGGGCGCCGACCGCGCGCAGCGCCACGCTCTGCGCGTACGACGGCAAAGGCCGCGCGCATGCGCTGCCGATGCAGCGCGAAGCCGGCACCGGCGCCTGGACGGCCAGCCTGCCGGGCGTCCAGAGCGGCCGCGTCTACGGCTACGAAGTCGAGGTCTTCGTGCCCGGGACCGGCCAGGTGCGCAATCGCGGCAGCGATCCCTGGGCGACTGCGGTCACGGCGAACGGCGAACGCGCGGTGCTGCTGGATCTCGATGACGCCGCCACGAAACCCGCAGGCTGGGACGATGCCGCATCGACACGTCCCGCCGCGCCCGCGCGCCAGACCGACATGGTCATCTACGAATTGCACGCGCGTGACTTCTCGGTCGGCGATGCCAGCGTCGCGCCGGCGCATCGCGGCAAGTACCTCGCCTTCACCGATGCGCAAGGCGCGGGCATGCGCCATCTCGCCGGCCTGCGCGCGGCGGGGCTGAGCGACATCCACCTGCTGCCGGTATTCGACATCGCCACCATCCCCGAACGTGGCTGCATCGCCCCGGTGATCCCGCAGGCCGCGCCCGACAGCCAGGCGCAGCAGGGCGCGGTGATGGCGGTGGCCGGCAAGGATTGCTTCAACTGGGGCTACGATCCGCTGCATTACGGACTGCCCGAAGGCAGCTACGCCAGCGATGTGGATGACCCGGCGGCGCGCGTGCGCGAACTGCGCGCGATGGTGCAGGCTCTGCATCGCGCCGGCCTGCGCGTCGGCATGGACGTGGTCTACAACCACATGACCCGCAGCGGGCAGGATCCGCAGGCGCTACTGGATCGGCTGGTGCCCGGCTACTACCAGCGCCTGGATGCGAGCGGGAAGGTCGAGACTTCGACCTGCTGCGCCAACACCGCCACCGAGCACCGCATGATGGGCCGGCTGATGCGCGACACGCTGGTTCGTTGGGCGCGCGACTACCGCATCGATTCCTTCCGCTTCGACCTGATGGGCCACCAGCCCCTGGCCGAGATGCAGCGTGCGCAACGCGAGGTGGAGGCCGTCGCAGGGCGCGCGATCCCATTCATCGGCGAAGGCTGGAATTTCGGCGAGATCGCCGACGGCAAGCGCTTCGTGCAGGCCGCGCAGCCGCAACTGGCCGGCACCGGCATCGCCAGTTTCAGCGATCGCACGCGCGATGCTGCGCGCGGTGGCGGTTGTTGCGACAGCGGCGAGGCCTTGCTGGCGAAACAGGGCTGGCTGACCGGCATGGTCGACGCGCCGAACGGACGCGGTGCGCCCGCCACGCGGGCTGAACAACGCAGGACGGCCGACATGATCCGGGTGGGACTGGCCGGGACTCTGCGCGATTACCGCATGCAGACCGCCGATGGAGGCGAGCAGGCGCTCTCCGCGATCGACTATGCCGGTGGCCCGGCCGGCTACGTGGCGCGCGCCAGCGAGGTGGTGAACTACGTCGAGAACCATGACAACCCGACCCTGTTCGATGTCGGGGTGATGAAGCTGCCGCTGGAGACTTCTGCATCGGAGCGCGCGCGCATGCAGTTGCTCGGCGCGGCGCTGGTGGCGTTCTCGCAGGGCGTGGCCTACTACCACGCCGGCATCGATGTGCTGCGTTCCAAATCGCTGGACCGCAACAGCTACGACTCCGGCGATTGGTTCAATCGCCTCGACTGGACCTATCGCGACAACGGCTTCGCCGCCGGCCTGCCGCCCAAGCCGGACAACGGCAAGGACTGGCCGTTGCTCGCGCCACTGCTGCGCGCGCCAGGCATCCAGCCATCGCCGGACGACATCGCTTTCATGCGTGACGCCTTCCGCGATGTGCTGCGGATCCGCGCCAGCACGCCACTGTTCCGCATGGATGATGCAGCAGAGATCCGCAAGCGCCTGCGTTTCGAGAACGCCGGGCCGGCGCAGGATCCGGCGGTCATCATCGGCCACCTCGATGGCACGGGGATGTCCGATGCAGGTTTTGCCGAAGTGATTTATCTGTTCAACACCTCGCCGCGGCCGAAGCAGCTGGCATTGCCGGCCCAGCGCGGCAAGCGCTGGCGATTGCATCCGGTGCAGGCATCGCGTGACGCCGCCGATGCACGGGTGCGCGATGGCGCGCGCTATGCATCGCACGAGGGCATGTTCAACATCCCCGGCCGCAGCGCCGTGGTCTTCGTCATTCCGCAGGAGGCATCGCGATGAACCTTTACCGATTCAAATCGATGCAGGGTTCGGCCGCCGTCGCGCTGCTGCTGGCCGTCGGCTGGAGCCTGCCCGCGCGCGCCGCTACCGTCGCCGAAGTGACCTCGCCCGACGGTCGCATGCGCGTGCAGCTCGACATCAATCCGGAAGGCCGGCTGGCCTATCGCGTCGACCGCGACGGCAAGCCGGTGCTCGAGGATTCGCGGCTGGGCCTGCAGTTCCGCAATGCCGAGGCGCTGCTGCGCAACCTCAAGGCCGGTGCGCAGGCCACCCGGGAGGTCGACGAAACCTGGGAACTCCCCTGGGGCGAACGTCGCGTGGTGCGCAACCGTTACCGCGAACTGCGCGCGACATTCAACGAAACCGTGCGCGACCAGCGCCGCTTCGATGTGGTGTTCCGCGTCTACGACGACGGCTTCGGCTTCCGTTACGAGATGCCGAAACAGCCGAAGGTAAATCGCGTCGAGATCGAGGACGACCTCAGCGAATTCGCGGTCGCCCGTCCGGCGACGGCGTGGTGGATCCCGGCCGGCGAATGGAACCGCTACGAATACCTGTACCAGCGCACGCCGCTGGCGCAAGTCTCGCAGGCGCACACCCCGATCACCGTGCGCACCGACGACGGCCTGCACCTGTCCTTCCACGAGTCGGCGTTGGTCGATTACGCCGGCATGTGGCTGCGTCGCGTCGATGGCCAACGCCTGCGCGCGCATCTGGCGCCCGGGGGCAAGGATGGCGCGAGCGTGGTGCGGCAGACGCCGTTCGCCTCGCCCTGGCGCACCGTGCAGATCAGCGATCGTGCCGGCGGTCTGGTCGAGTCCAGCCTTATCCTCAACCTCAACGAGCCGAACAAACTCGGCGATGTTTCGTGGTTCAAGCCGGCGAAGTACGTCGGCATCTGGTGGTCGCTGCACCTGGAAACAGAGACTTGGGCGACCGGCGCGAAACACGGCGCGACCACCGCCAACACCCGGCGCTACATCGACTTCGCCGCCGACAACGGTTTCCGGGGCGTGCTGGTCGAAGGCTGGAACCCGGGCTGGGACGGCATGTGGTTCGGCAACGGCTGGGATTTCGACTTCACCCGCGCCACCAACGATTTCGACATCGATGCGCTGGCGAGGTACGGCGCGGCGAAAGGCGTGCACATCGTCGGCCACCACGAGACCGGCTGCGCGGTCAGCCATTACGAATCGCAGCTGGATGCATCGATGGCGTTCGCGAAGAGACATGGCGTTGATGTCATCAAGACCGGCTACGTCTGCGATGCCGGGCAGATCGAACGCCAGGACGCGAAGGGCGGGGCGGTGACGCGCGAATGGCACGACGGCCAGTGGATGAGCAATCACCACCTGCGCGTGGTCGAAGCCGCGGCGCGGCACAGGGTGGCGATCAACCCGCACGAGCCGATCAAGGACACCGGCCTGCGTCGCACCTACCCGAACTGGGTCTCGCGCGAAGGGGCACGCGGCATGGAATACAACGCCTGGGGCCAGCCGCCCAATCCGCCGGACCACGAGATCAACCTCGTCTTCACCCGCATGTTGTCCGGGCCGATGGACTACACGCCCGGCATCGTCAGCCTGACCGGCCGCGGCGGACAGGAAATCCAGAGCACGCTGGCGCGGCAACTCGCGCTTTACGTGACGCTCTACAGCCCGATCCAGATGGTCGCCGACCTGCCCGAGCACTACGCTGAGCAACCCGAGGCCTTGCGCTTCATCCGCGACGTGCCGGTGGATTGGGACGACACGCGCGTGTTGAACGGCGAAGTCGGCGAGTACGTGACCATCGCGCGCAAGGCACGCGGCGTGGGCACCTGGGCGGTCGGCGCGATGACCGATACCACCGCCCGACGACTGCCGATCCAGCTTGATTTCCTGGATGCTGGCACGCGCTATCGCGCCGAGATCTATCGCGATGGCGAAGGCGCGGACTGGAAGGGCGATGCGCGCTTCCGCTTCGTGCGCGAGGAACGCATGGTGCGCAAGGGCGATGAGATAAGGCTGGCATTGGCACCCGGCGGCGGCGCGGCGATCCTGCTGGTGCCGATGCAGTGAATGTGACGCCGCATCGCCACTTTGCAGCATCGCGGGTCATGCTGGCAATGATGTTGATGTGCCTGCCGTCGATGGCCGGGGCACGCCAGCGCCTGCAGACAATCCGCATCGCCGCGCCCGCCATCTCGCCCGAACCGATCCGCGTGCGCGTGCTGACGCCGCCGGGGTATCGGCGCGCGGGCGGCGCCGGCTATCCGGTGCTCTACCTCAACGACGGGCAGGACCTGGAAGCGGTGGGTCTGCGTTCGACGCTGGCGCGCATGCAGCGCGACGGCGAGATCGCGCCGCTGATCGTGGTGGCCATCGACATGCCGAAAGACCGCATGGCCGGCTATGGTCTGTCCGATCGCGGCAAGCGCGCGTCGGTCGTCGCGCAGACCAAATACGGCCCGGTCGGCGCGAACGCGCATGCCTATTCCGAATGGTTGGCGGAGAAGCTGGTGCCGCACATCGATGCCGGCTGGAACACCCGTCGCGAAACGGAATCGCGCACATTGCTGGGTTGGTCTCTGGGCGCACTCAATGCGTTCTCGGTCGGCTGGCAGTATCCGGAAGTGTTCGGCAAGGTCGGCGCGTTCTCGCCCTCGTTCTGGTTGTCGAGCCGCCATGATGATGCGAGCGCTGTGCATGATTCGCGCATCGCCCATGCGCTGTTGGATGCCGCCGCGCGCCCTGCGCGCCCGCGATTCTTCTTCGCGGTCGGTTATGCGGAAGAAACCGATGACCGCGACGGCGACGGCATCATCGACGTGCTCGACGACACTCTCGACCTGATGCAGGGCTGGCGCGACGCGCAAGGCCGCGAACGCAAGGGCCTGCGTCAGTTCGGCTACGCGATCGACATCGACGTCGATATCGGTGAGGGTGCAGGACCCGGTCGTGCCGATGCGGTGCTCTATCGCCTGCCGGCCGGCGAGCACAACCAGCGCAGCTGGTCGCGCATCCTGCCGGCGTTCCTGCGTTGGATGGATGCCACTAGCGCAACGTCAGCGGACCGATCGCATCCATGACCCGTGGTGAATCCGCATGGCCGCCGCCGAACACGTTGGCTCCGGCCTGAGGGCGCAAGGGTCGGTATTCGCCGTCCATGTCCCAGGTGGTGATGTGGATGCGGCTGCCCGAAAGGTCCGCGCGATCTCCGAGCAGGGCCGGGTCGAAGGTCAGGGTCACGGTGCCTGTGGCGGGATCGGTGGCAAGCAAGGCGGCGCGCGGAAGGGCGTTGCCATCGGTGTTGGCACTGCTGCCGCCCGCGCCGAACGCGGCATTGCTCCAGCCGCCGACGCGGGCGTGCACGCTCCAGCGCATGCCATCCGGCAGGCGGGCGTTCTGCTTCGGCATCCAAGCTTGCGCGTTGGCATCTTCGCCGGGCAGTTCGATGAAAACATCGAAGGCGACGTGGTCGAAGCCGTTCGGCGGGTTCCAGGCCTGGCTCAGTTCGCGCAGCCTCAGTTCGATGCGCAATGCGCCGCCGGACGTCCACGCGCGTGCACCCAGCAGATCGCCGTGGTGGTGGCCGTCCCAGCCTTCCCCGGTCGGGTAGCGATAGCGGCCGTCCAAGCCGTGGTCGTCGCCGGCGGGATCTTCACTCTCTGCGACGAGCGTCCAGTCCCGCTGTACCCGGAACCTGCGCGCATCCGAAACCCTGCCTGAGGCAGGCGCCCACGCCACCAGCCGGTGGAGGATCGCCGGATCGATCATGCGCGAGGTGTCGATGTCGGCCTGCCAGCGGCCTTGCGCGTCGGCGCGAGCGCAGCCGGGCAGTACCTCACCATCGACCACCTGCCGCATGCAGTCCCCGGGCGTCGCCGTGCCATGCACGCGGGTGTCGCCGCGCAGGGTTTCGCTGGCCAGCGGGTCGATGTGCGGACGCATCGGGCTTGTCGACGAGCGGCTCGTTGCCGGGCTCGATGCCGCTTCGATGCGTGCCACGTAGCCCGAGCGCGCCGGCAGCCAGACGTTTCCATCCATCGTCTTCAGCTCCGTGGCGGGTTGGTCATCGCGCATCGAATAGTCCGCAACCAGTCGAGTGGCGGCCGGCAGCGGCAGCGCATCGAGCAACACCGGATGGCCGGCGGTGTTGAGCAGCACCACCAGGTCCTCGCCTTCGGCCTGCATCCGCCAGGCGATGCCGCCGGGACCGGCGGCGTTCGACCACAGCAGGCGCGGATGCGCGCGGCGCAGCGCCGGGTGCGCCTTGCGCAGGGCGATGGCCTGTCGCAGCCAGCGGTAGCCGGGCGCGGCGGCATCCAGTCGATCCACGCCTCCCGATCCTTGCCCATGCGCGAACATCGCAGGCCGGCGCTCGCGCATGGCCTGCTCGGTGCCGTAATAGATGACCGGAATGCCGGGCAGGGTGAGCATCGCCAGCAACGCCTGGCGTTGGCCGAAGGCATCGCCGCCGGCGAGGAAACGGTCGACATCGTGATTGTCGATGAAGGTCGGCATCCGCCATGGATCGCGATGGACCCGCATCATCGATTCGATCCGCCAGGCCAACTCGGCCGTGGCATGGCCGCGCGCGAACACGTTGCCCAGGCTGCCGTACAGCGGGAAGTTGATCATGCTGTCCAGGCCGCGTCGGCCAGCGGCCGATTGCGCGTAGGACTCGAGCTTGCGGGCGCCTGCGTCCTGCATTGGCTTGTCGATGACGAAGCCCTCGCCGAACGCGATGAAGTCCTTGATGCCGGCAGCCGCCGCGACGCTGGCCATGCCCGGGGCGGATGCGTCATCGGAATGCAGGAAGTCGGCGAAGAAATCCGGCGGCACGTGGATGGCGGTATCGACGCGGAAGCCATCGACGCCGATATCGCGGATCCAGCGGCCGTAACTCTCGCGCAAAGCACGGCGGACGCGCGGATTCTCGGTATCGAGATCGTCCAGCCCCGAGAGTTGCCAATCGGTCTCCTGCTTGTGATCGCGGAAATCGCGGATGTCCGGCGTCCAGTGGTAGATGCCCAGGTCGCGATCGGCGGGCTTGCGCGCATCGTTGGCCGAGAACGGCCACTGGGCGGGGGCGGTCGCGCCCTGGCTGTCGCGCTGGAAGGAGAGTGCGCGAGTCGGGTCGTCGGCACGCCAGCCATCGCCATACTGCAGCCAGTTGCCGACATGGTTGACCACCACGTCCTGCACCAGCTTCATGTCGCGACGATGCAGCTCGTCGGCCAGCGCGCGATAATCGGCCACGGTCCCGAGGTGCGGGTCGATGCCGCTGAAGTCGCTGGCCCAGTAGCCGTGGTAGCCACCGTAGCGCGAGCCGGGGTGCCACCACTGGTTGAGCACCGGCGGGGTGATCCACAGCGCGGTCGCGCCCAGGTCGCGGATGTAATCCAGTTGGCCGCGCAGGCCGACCAGGTCACCGCCGTTGTACTTGGACTCACTGGCCGGATCGTATTCGCCGGCGCCCTGGTCGTTGTTGGCCGGATCGCCATCGGCGAAGCGGTCGGTGAGAACGAAGTAGATGATCTCGTCGCGCCAGTCGCGCTTGGGCTGGGTGGACGACAAGGTCTGGGCCAGCAGTGGCCCCGCGACCAGCAGTGCGATCACGGGAATCCACGCAGGCGGGCTGCGCCCAGTCGTATTGCATCGCGGCATCCGCGGTCTCCCTCGGCGTGATCGGCAGCATCGCATGATGAAAGATGGCCGAACGAATTTGCTGAATGCGTTTGTTTTCAAGTGTTTTTGTCGCGGCTTCACGAAACCGTAATGAATACGTATGCAGCACCTAGCGCTGTTCCGGGCTGGTGAAAGAACATCCGCGCCAGTCCGCAGCCGAGCTGTGGACGACCAATCCACGTCTGCCGCGCGAGCCGCAGGCCATCACGGACCCGGAGAACCCGATGGTTGAGTTGAAGAAGAACCTGCTGAGCGTTGCCTTGCTGTCGGCGCTTTCGATGGCCGCGGCCAGTGCGCATGCGCAGGACGCGCAGCAGACCGATGCCGAGAAGAAGGAAGAGGCGGCCAAGTCGCTCGACACGGTGGTGGTGACCGGCATCCGGGGTTCGATCGAGCGCAGCATCGAGGCCAAGCAGGACGCCAGCACCATGGTCGAGGCTATCTCGGCCGAGGACATCGGCAAGCTCCCGGATACCTCGATCGCCGATTCGCTGGCACGCCTGCCGGGCCTGACCGCTCAGCGCTTCGGTGGCCGTCCGCAGGAAATCAACATCCGTGGGTTCGCCGGCGACTTCTCCACGGGCCTGCTCAATGGCCGCGAGCAGGTCAGCATGGGCAACAACCGGGGCGTCGAGTTCGACCAATTCCCGTCCGAGCTGATGAGCTCGGTGATCGTGCACAAGACCACCCAGGCCGACCTGGTCGGGCAGGGCCTGTCGGGCACGGTCAACCTGCGCACCGCGCGTCCGCTCGACTATGACCAGCGCATCGTCGCGGTCAATGCGCGCGCTGACATGAACAAGGTCGCCGACGAGAAGGAATACGGCAACCGCTACAGCATTTCCTACATCGACCAGTTCGCCGACAACACCGTCGGCCTGGCGCTGGGCTATGCACGCCTCAACAATCCTGGCCAGAGCCACCAGTTCGGTTCATGGGGCTACAACGATGTCGGCGCGCTGGGCGGCGGCGATGTGTTCGCGTTCGAGAACGACAACAGCCGCGACGGCCTGATGGCGACGCTGGAATACCGCCCTTCCAATGATTTCCGCTCGATCCTCGACGTGTTCTATTCGCGCTTCGACAAGGACGAGGCCAAGCGCGGCGTGCAATTCGGCCTGAGCAACCAGGTCGGCACCCAGTACAGCGCCAGCAACACGCTGCAGTCCGGCACGGCGACCGCCAGCCCGGTGGTGTTGCGCAACGACCTCAACTTCGCACATGACGACATGCTGTCGATCGGCTGGCGCAACGAGGCCAACCTCGGCAGCAACTGGACCCTGAAGACCGATGTCGCCACCTCCAAGGGCACGCGCGAAGAGCGGATCCTGGAAACCTACGGCGTGATGCGCCCGGGCGTGAACAACACGGTCGGCTTCAGCTACAACCCGGACGGCTATTTCGACTTCGACTTCGCCTCCGACCTGTCCAACATCGCCAACTTCGCCCTGATGGACCCGGGCGGCTGGGGCGGCGACCGTGCCCAGGCCGGCTATCTCAAGGACTTCACCGTCCGCGACCGCATCAACTCGATGCGGGTGGACCTGGAGCGCAGCTTCGATACCGGCTTCATCAGCAGCGTGGTGTTCGGCGCCAACCTGACCGACCGTCGCAAGACCCGCGGCTCGGACGAAAACACCTTGTGCGTGACCTTGGCGTGCTCGACCAACGTGGCCGGTGACATCCCGGCCGGTTCGACCTCCAACGTCGCGCTCGGCTTTGCCGGCATCGACAACTTCCTGTCACTCGACCCGCAGGCGCTGGTGAACTCCTACTTCTACCTGATGCCGAAGTACCACGAGGACATCGCGGCCAAGAACTGGCGCATCAACGAGCGGGTGACCACGTACTACGTGCAGGCCAACATCGACACCGAACTGGGTTCGATCCCGCTGCGCGGCAATATCGGCGTGCAGGCGGTGAATGCCAAGCAGTCGTCGAGCGGTTGGCAGACCTACAGCGGGCTTGCGACCAGCAACCTGGCTGGCGCGGCGGTCGAGGGTTCGGCCAGCTATACCGACTACCTGCCGAGCATGAACCTGTCGTTCGGCTTGCCGTCCGACCAGTTCGTCCGCTTCGGCGCCAGCCGGCAAATGGCGCGTCCGCGCATGGACCAGCTGATTGCCAACGACAACATCAGCGTCGTGCGCCAGGATGCGAACCGCCCCGATCCGTACTGGAAGCGCGATGGCGGCAACCCGGACCTGCAGCCGTGGCTGGCAGATGCCTACGACATTTCCTACGAGAAGTACTTCGGCGGCAATCGCGGCTACGTCAGCGCCGCTTACTTCTACAAGGACCTGAAGTCGTACATCTACGACCTGACCACGACCTTCGACATCCGTGACACCACCGTGCCGCAGAGCGCGTGGCCGGCGGATGTCGCAAGCCCGACGGGCGATTACGTGCGCCCGGCCAACGGTACCGGCGGCGTCATCAAGGGCTTCGAGTTCGCGGTCTCGCTGCCGTTCGGCCTGCTGTGGGCACCGCTGGAAGGCTTCGGCTTCTACGGCAGCTACTCGGACACCCGCAGCAGCATCCAGCCGGATGGTCCAGACAACCCGACCACGCCGCTGCCGGGCCTTTCCAAGTACGTTTCCAACATGAGCCTGTACTACGAGCGCTTCGGCTTCTCGGCTCGCGTCAGCCAGCGCTCGCGCTCGGCTTTCCTCGGCGAAGTGCAAGGCGCCGGTGGCGACCGGACCCGCGTGTACTTCGATGGCGAGGAAGTGGTGGATGCGCAACTGGGCTACACCTTCCAGAGCGGCCCGCTGCAGAACCTCGGCTTCCTGCTCCAGGTCAACAACCTGACCGACGAGCCGTTCCGCCGCTTCAGTGGCGTGGAAGACCGTCCCAACGAGTTCACCGAGTACGGTCGCACCTATCTGTTCGGCGTCAGCTACAGGTTCTGAGCCCCGCGGTCGTCCCGATGCAACCCCGCCCCGCCTCCGGTCCCCGGCAGGCGGGGTTCTTTTTGGAGTGATCGATGCAGAACGAATGGATCCAGATCGGCGTGTTCCTCGTCCTGACCTTGGGCACCGCCGCGCTGACCTGGTGGAAGAGTCGTGCATCGGTGCGCAGCAAGGACCGCGCGCAGGACTTCTTCCTGGCTAGCGGGCACCTCAGCTGGCCGTTCATCGCCGGGTCGCTGTTGCTGACCAATATCAGCGCCGAGCAAATCGTCGGCATGAACGGCGCGCAGAACCTGTTGCAGGTGTGGTGGGAATTCGGGGCCGCGGTCGGCCTGTTGGTGTTGGCCAAGGTGCTTGTGCCGATGTACTACCGCTACGGCTGCACCACCACCACCGAGTTGCTTGAAAAGCGCCTGGGCGATGCCTCGCTGCGGCGTATCGTTTCCACCCTGTTCCTGCTCGGCTATCTGTTCATCCTGCTGCCGATGGTGCTCTACACCGGCGCGCGCTTCATGAAGTCGATGTTCGAACCGGAAATGTCGATCATGACCATCTCGATCCTGTTCGCGCTCGCCGGGTTGGCCTATGCGGCGCTGGGCGGCCTGCGCGCGATCGCGATCTCCGACACCTACATGGGTGTCATCCTGCTGGTGATGGGCGGGCTGGTGACCTGGTTCGCGCTGGAGCGCATCGGCTGGGATTTTTCCGGCATCCCGGCCGAGCGGCTGACGCTGTGGGGTGGCCCGGATTCCGACATCCCGTGGCCCACGCTGTTCACCGGGATGATGTTCGCCCACATCTTCTACTGGGGCACCAACCAGGTCATCGCCCAGCGCGCGTTGGCGGCAAAGGACATCCGCGAGGCGCAGAAGGGCATTTACGCGGCCGCGCTGCTCAAGTTCCTGACCCCGCTGATCGTGGTGCTGCCGGGGATCATCGCCTACAAGTTGTACGGCGACATCGACGACAACGCCTACGGCCGGCTGGTCGGCGATGTGCTGCCGCCTTGGCTGTCGGGCGCGTTCGCCGCGGCGATGACCGGCGCGGTTCTGTCCAGTTACAACGCCGGCCTCAACTCCGCGGCCGCGCTGTATGCGATGGACATCCACCTGCCGATGATCAACCCGAAGGCGGATGCCAGGCGGGTCGGGCAGTGGACCCAGGTCCTCGCGCTGCTGGTCTCGCTGGCGCTGGTGCCGCTGTATGCCAACGCCAAGAGCATCATCGCCACCTTGCAGCAATTGAACGGGCTGTATTCGATGCCGGTGCTGGCCGCCTTCATCGTCGCCATCTTCGTGCGCGGCGCGAACGCCAAGGCCTTGCGGATCGCGCTGGTGTTCGGGGTGGCGTTGTACGCGATGTTCACCTTCGTCTGGACGCCGCTGCACTACCTGCACCTCATGTTCATCACCCTGCTGGCGACGGTGGCGCTGGCCATCGCACTCAGTCGCCTGATGGGGCCGTCCGGGGCGGCGACCGATCCCGCGGTCGATGCAGCAGCCGGCTGAACGGGTTGACTGGATGCAGCTTGCCGTCGGAGCCGGCTGCGGCTATCATTTCGCGCTTGAAAGCGGGCCTTGGTGCCCGTTTCCGGGATCGGCACGCGGCATCGCCGATCCGGGGCCTCCGTCCAGGTGCGGCACCTGGCGGAACCGGACATCGCAATACCGGAAAGGGCCCAACGGGCCCTTTCTTCGTTTTGGGCGCCAGCTGGCGCGAGATCGGACACAGATGGACAAGGCTTCCCAAATCAGCGCGCTGCTCACCCCGACCGTGGCTTCGCTCGGGTTGGAGCTGCTCGGCATCGATTACCTGCCGGCGCCGGGGGGCGCCGTCGTGCGCCTGTACATCGATTACCCGGCCGATGCCGCGGCGGTGACCGGCGAGGATGGCCAGGCCGTGCCGCCGTCGGTCGGCATCGACGAATGCGAGCAGGTCAGCCGCGAGGTATCGGCCCAGCTCGACGTCGAGGACCCGATCAGCGGCAATTACACGCTGGAAGTCTCCTCGCCCGGCCTCGACCGCCCGCTGTTCACCGCGGAACAGTTCAGCCGTTTCATCGGCCAGAACGCCAAGGTCGGGCTGAAGCTGCCGCAGGACGGCCGCCGTCGCCTGACCGGGCGCATCGATGCGGTCCAAGGCGAGACCATCCGTTTCGATGTCGACGGCCAACCGTTCGAAGCGTCTGTCGACAACATCGACAAGGCCCGCCTCGTGCCCGATTGGGCCGCGATGGGCTATGCCCCCCGGAAGCCGGGCAAGAAGAAAACCGCCGGCAAGGCCGGCAAGACCGAATCCACCAATAAGCAGGCGGGCAAGGCCGCCGATGCGGAGTCTGAAGAATGAGCAAGGAACTGTTGCTGGTCGTCGAGGCCGTCGCCAACGAGAAGGGCGTGCCGGAGGAGGTGATCCTGGAGGCGATCGAGGCCGCGCTGGCGTCCGCCGCCAAGAAGCGTTATCCGGAGCAGGATGTCGCGATCCGCGTCGCCATCGATCCCAAGGATGGCAGCTACGAGACTTTCCGCCGTTGGGAAGTGGTGGCCGATGACGTGGTGATGGAATCGCCTGACCGCCAGTTGCGCCTGATGGATGCAGTCGACGAGAGCGACGGCGCCGAGGTCGGCGACTTCATCGAGGAACAGATCGAGAACGCCGAGTTCGGCCGCATCGCCGCGCAGGCCGCCAAGCAGGTGATCGTGCAGCGCGTGCGCGAGGCCGAGCGCCAGCAGGTGGTGGACGCGTGGAAGGATCGCGTTGGCGAACTGGTCAACGGCACGGTCAAGCGCGTCGAGCGCGGCAACATCTATGTCGATCTCGGTGGCAATGCCGAGGCCTTCATCCCCAAGGACAAGGGCATCCCGCGCGACATCCTGCGCACCGGCGACCGCGTGCGCGGCTATCTCTACGACGTGCGCAGCGAGCTGCGTGGCCCGCAGCTGTTCATCAGCCGCGCCGCGCCGGAATTCATGATGGAGCTGTTCCGCCTGGAAGTGCCGGAAGTCGGCCAGGGACTCGTTTCGATCATGGCCTGTGCGCGCGACCCGGGCGACCGCGCCAAGATCGCGGTGCTCGCGCACGACAACCGCACCGACCCGATCGGTGCCTGCATCGGCATGCGCGGCTCGCGCGTGCAGGCGGTGACCAACGAACTCAACGGCGAGCGCGTCGACATCGTGCTGTGGAGCGACAACGCCGCGCAGTTCGTGATCAACGCGATGGCGCCGGCCGAAGTGCAATCGATCATCGTCGATGAGGAGAAGCACTCGATGGACCTGGCGGTGGCCGAGGAGTTGCTGGCCAAGGCGATCGGCAAGGGCGGGCAGAACGTGCGCCTGGCCAGCCGCCTGACCGGTTGGCAGCTCAACGTGATGACCGCCGACCAGGTGCAGGCCAAGAGCGAGGCCGAGCAGGCCGTCGCGCGCCAGCTGTTCGTCGACAAGCTGGAGGTGGACGAGGAAATCGCCGGCATCCTGGTCTCCGAGGGCTTCAGTACGGTCGAGGAAATTGCCTACGTGCCGGTCGGCGAGTTGCTGGCGGTCGAGGGTTTCGACGAGGACATCGTCGAGGAACTGCGCGCCCGTGCGCGCGACGCGCTGCTCAACGATGCGCTGGCCGCCGAGGAAGAGCTGGACGAGAACCAGCCGGCCGAGGACCTGCTCAGCCTCGAAGGCATGGACGAGGCGACGGCCTACGTCCTCGCCAGCCGCGGCGTGCGCACGCGCGAGGACCTGGCCGAGTTGGCGGTGGACGAGATCACCGACCTCGAGGACATGGACGAAGCCCGCGCCTCGGCACTAATCATGGAGGCGCGCAAGCACTGGTTCGAATGACCGGACCGCTCTTGATGCCGCGCTAGAATCGAACAATGGCCGAGCGCCCCCACGCCGGCCCGAAAACGGAAAACGCATGTCGCAGAAAACCACCATCCGCAAGCTTGCCGAACTGGTCAACACGCCGGTCGAGAAGCTGCTGGAGCAACTCTCCGAAGCCGGGATGCCGTTCAAGGATGCCGACGAGGAAGTCACGAGCGCGCAGAAGGTCAAGCTGCTGGGCTTCCTGCGGCGCACCCATGGGCGTGGCGAAGCCACCGCCGAGGAAAGTGCCGCGCCGAAGAAGATCACGCTGGCGCGCCGCAAGACCCAGGAAATCACCGTGGGTGGCGGCCGCAACAAGCAGACCGTCGAAGTCCAGGTGAAGAAGAAGGTCACCCTGATCAACAAGGATGGCGCCGCGGATGCCGGCAAGGGCGGGGTCGATGACGAGCGCGCCGATGCCCTGCGCAAGCTCGAGGAATCGCGCCAGCGCAACCTGGCCGAACAGCAGGCGCTGGCCGAATCCGACCGCCGCCGCGCCGAAGAGGCCGATGCCGAACGCGCACGCGCCGAGGAAGAAGCCAAGCGCCTTGCCGAGCAGGCCGCTGAAACCGCGGCCGCGGGCGAATCCGAGGCACCGACCGTGCGCAAGCCGGGCACCCATGGCACCCCGCATGCGCCGCGTCCCGCGCGCGATGATCGCGCCAGCCATGCCAAGTCGCCCAAGCCGCGCGGTTCGCACGCGATGGTCGCCGGCGTCGAGGATGACGAAAACACCTCCAAGTTCGCCGGCCAGTTGCACCTGTCGGCGGCCGATCGCGCGCGTCGTGGCGCCTCGCGCGGCAAGCCGAAGGCGCGCCGCTCGATGGAGCAGTCGCGGACCGGCACCGGCTTCTCGCGCCCGACCGCGCCGATCATTCGCGAAGTCGCGATCGGCGAAGCGATCACCGTGGGCGACCTCGCCCAGAAGCTCGCGCTCAAGGGCGGCGAGGTGGTCAAGGCGCTGATGAAGATGGGCGTGATGGCCACCATCACCCAGAGCCTCGACCACGACACCGCGGTGCTGCTGACCGAGGAGCTCGGCCATAAGGCGGTGCGTGCCGATGCCGATGACGCCGAGACCGAACTGCTTGCGCATACCGAGGAAATGCAGGGCGAGAAGTCCGCGCGTCCGCCGGTGGTGACCATCATGGGCCACGTCGACCACGGCAAGACCTCGCTGCTGGACTACATCCGCCGCACCAAGATCGCCTCGGGCGAGGCCGGCGGCATCACCCAGCACATCGGCGCCTACCACGTCGAAACCGACAAGGGCGTCATCAGCTTCCTCGATACCCCGGGGCATGCGGCCTTCACCCATATGCGCGCGCGCGGTGCCAAGCTCACCGACATCGTGGTGCTGGTGGTCGCGGCCGATGATGGCGTGATGCCGCAGACCAAGGAGGCGGTCCAGCACGCGCGCTCGGCGGGCGTGCCGTTGATCGTCGCCATCAACAAGATCGACAAGTCCGATGCCGACCCGATGCGGGTCAAGAACGAACTGCTGGAGAGCGAAGTCGTGGCCGAGGAATTCGGCGGCGACACCCAGATGGTCGAGCTCTCGGCCAAGAGTGGGCAGGGCGTGGATGAACTGCTGGATGCCATCAGCCTGCAGGCGGAACTGCTGGAACTGACTGCCGTGCCGGAAGGCCGTGCCACCGGCGTGGTGATCGAATCCTCGCTCGACAAGGGCCGTGGCCCGGTCGCCACCGTGCTGGTCCAGCAGGGCCAGTTGGAGAAGGGCGACTACCTGGTCTGCGGCGTGCAGTACGGCCGCGTGCGTGCGCTGTTCGACGAGACCGGTGCGCAGGTACAGGTGGCGGGCCCGTCGATCCCGGTGCAGGTACTCGGCCTGTCCGGCGTGCCGGACTCCGGCGACGATTTCGTGGTCGTGGCCGACGAGCGCCTGGCCAAGGAAGTGGCCCAGCAGCGCGATGCCAAGCGTCGCGAGCAGCGCCTCGTCGCGCAGGCCGGCAACCGCATGGAGGACATCCTCTCGCAGATGGGCGAGGGCGCGGCGCAGGCCCAGCTCAACCTGGTCGTCAAGGCCGACGTGCATGGATCGATGCAGGCCCTGCGCGAGGCGCTGACCGGGCTGTCCAACGACCAGATCCGCATCAACGTCATTGGTTCGGGCGTCGGCGGCATCACCGAGTCCGACGCACAACTGGCGGCGACCTCGAAGGCGACCATCATCGGCTTCAACGTCCGTGCCGATGCCTCGGCGCGCAAGGTGATCGAAGGCAACGGGACCGACCTGCGCTACTTCTCGATCATCTACGACGTGATCGACCAGGTGAAGCAGATCGCCTCGGGCGTGCTGGGCATGGAGATTCGCGAGGAAATCATCGGCACCGCCGAAGTGCAGCAGGTGTTCCGTCACTCCAAGTTCGGCTCGATCGCCGGCTCGGTCGTGGTCGAGGGCGTCATCCGCCGCGGCAAGCCCGTGCGCGTGCTGCGCGAGGACACCGTCATCTTCTCCGGCGAGCTCGACTCGCTGCGCCGTTTCCAGGAGAACGTGGACGAGGTCAGGCAGGGCACCGAATGCGGCATCGGCGTCAAGGGCTACGATCAGGTGAAGCCCGGCGACAAGATCGAGTGCTTCGAGCGCATCGAAGTGCAGCGGACGCTGTAACGGATGGCGGGACAACGCAAGTCGTTCCACCGCACCGATCGGGTCTCCGCGCAGATGCGTCGGGACCTCGGCACCCTGGTGCACGAGGCGGTGCGCGAACTCGGGCTGCCTTCGGTGAGCGTGTCCGATGTCGAGGTCACCCGCGACCTCGCGCACGCCAAGGTCTTCGTCACCGCCTTGCAGGCGGAGCGTTCAGCTGAAGCCGTGAAGGGCCTGCAGGAGCACGCCAGGGAAATCCGTTACCAGCTGGCGCAGGCGATGAAGTTGCGCCACGTGCCGGAGCTGCATTTCCAGTACGACGATTCGGTCGACCGCGGCGAGCGCATCGAGCTGTTGTTGCGCGACCTGCCGGACACCGCGCCGCGCGACGAAGAAGGATGATGACGACGCCGGGCACCCGCCCGGCGTCGTCGCGTCCGCCATCGCCCTACAATCCCCGAATGTCCAAGCCGCGCACGCGTCATCGCTTCCGCAAGCTCCACGGCATCCTGCTGCTGGACAAGGCGCGCGGCCCCAGTTCCAACCAGGCCCTGCAGCGCGTCCGCCATCTGTTCCGCGCAGAGAAAGCCGGGCATACCGGCGCGCTCGATCCACTCGCCACCGGCCTGTTGCCGATCTGCTTCGGCGAAGCGACCAAGATCGCCGGTGGATTGCTCGGCGCGCGCAAGGCCTACGAGACCGTCGCGCGCCTGGGCATCACCACCGATACCGACGATGCCGAAGGCCAGGTGCTGCGCGAACGCAGCGTGCCGGCGCTCGACATCGCGACGCTCGATGCCGCATTGGCCAGCTTGACCGGCCGAATCCAGCAGGTCCCGCCGATCTATTCGGCACTCAAGCGCGGCGGCGAGCCGCTGTACGCCAAGGCGCGGCGCGGCGAGACGATCGAAATCGAAGCGCGCAGCGTCGACATCCACGAATTCCGGCTGGAAGCCTCGGCCGACCTGCTCGACTCCGAACCCAAGCTGCGCCTGCACGTGGAATGCGGCTCCGGCACCTATATCCGTTCGCTGGTGCGTGATTTGGGCGAGCTGCTTGGCTGCGGCGCGCACGTCGCCGAGTTGCGCCGGCTGTGGGTGGACCCGTTCCGCGATCCGCGGATGTGGACGCTGGAAGCGCTGGAGGCCATGGCCGAGCGTGGCGAGGCGCAGTTGGATGCCTGCCTGCTGCCGATCGAGGCCGGCATGGTCTCGTGGCCGGAAGTACGATTGGTTGATGCGCAATCGGCCCGGCTCGGTCAGGGCCAGTCGGTGCGTGGCGGTTTCCGCCACCACGGCGAGGTCGCGATCTGCAACATCGCCGGCAAGGCGCTTGGGCTCGGACAGGTCGATGCCGAGGGCATCCTGCGCCCTAAACGGTTGTTCAGTTGGGCGACCCAACCCAGGCAGCCGATCGCAACCCCCGCGATTCACGGTGACAGTTGAGGCGAAGTGCATGAAACGATGGCCATCAGGAAACACGATCGCATGGGCTTTGGCGCTGGCCTTGGCTTGGTCGGCATGTCCGGTGTGGGCGCAACAGCCCCGCTTCGAGACCGCCGAAGCCGCGGTTGAGGCGATGAACAAGGCGATGCAGGCCGGCGACTGGAAGGCGGCCGCAGCCACCTTCGATACCCAGGCGATCAAGGATTTCCGTGCGATGCTGATGCCGGTGATCGACAGCCTTCCTCAGGACCAGGCCGACGCGATGGTCAAGACGATCTTTGCAGCGCCTTCCGCCGCCAGTCTCAGGAAGCAGAGCGACGCGGAGTTCTTCTCCGGCTTCATGGGCGGCTTGATGGCGATGGCCGGGGGCAAGATCGAGGACACACAGGTCATCGGAAGCGTTGCAGAGGGCGAAAGCACCCGCCACGTCGTCGTACGCAATCGGGTCAGCGCGATGGGCCTCTCCATGACCAAGATGGAGGTCGTCAGCGCCCTGAATACGCCGCAGGGATGGCGGTTGCAGCTCAAGGGCGACATGAAGGGAATGGCCGAAACGATGGCCCGCCGCCTGCGCGCGACCCCCAAGGCCGACTGACCGGCCAACTTGCCCGCACCCGGCATCGGGGCTACAATTTCCGCGCCGTTTTTCCGGCAATCCATCCTTCAAGTTCACGGCGGACCGGCGGTGCGCCCGCTGCAGCTTTCCCTGCAACGTGTCGTTCCTGCCCTTCACGCATCTACCGAGTACACAAGCATGTCCATCGACACCAGCCAGATCATCGAAGACAACAAGCGCGGCGCCAACGACACCGGTTCGCCGGAAGTCCAGGTCGCCCTGCTGACCGCGCGCATCGTGCACCTGACCGAGCACTTCAAGACCCACAAGAAGGACCACCACAGCCGTCGTGGCCTGCTCAAGCTGGTCAACCGCCGCCGCAGCCTGCTCGTCTACCTCCACCGCAAGGACGTCGGCCGCTACAAGGACCTGATCCAGAAGCTGGGTCTGCGTCGCTAAGAGAGAAACCCGCCGCGGCGCCCGCAAAGCGCCGCGGTTTCGTTTGTGCGACAACGTTCCCCCGCGACATCGCATCATCACATCGTCATCCACAGCGCCGGGCAGGGGCCCGCCGCTTCATCCGCAGGATCAACCAGGAACCATCGTGGCCAAAATCACCAAGAGCTTCTCCTACGGCGGCAAGACCGTCACCATCGAAACCGGCGAAGTCGCCCGCCAGGCCGGCGGCGCCGTCATGGTGTCCTGCGAAGGCACCGTCGTGCTCGCCACCGCGGTCGCCGCCAAGTCGGCGCGTGAGGGCCAGGACTTCTTCCCGCTGACCGTCGACTACCAGGAGAAGTTCTACGCCGGCGGACGCATCCCGGGTGGCTTCTTCAAGCGCGAAGGCCGTCCGACCGAGAAGGAGACGCTGATCTCGCGCCTGATCGACCGTCCGATCCGCCCGCTGTTTCCCGAGGACTACAGGAACGAAGTCCAGATCATCTGCACCCTGATGTCGCTCAATCCGGAAGTGGAAGGCGACATGCTGGCGATGATCGGCGCGTCCGCGGCACTGGCGCTGGCCGGCACGCCGTTCCAGGGCCCGATCGGCGCCGCCAAGGTCGGCTACAGGAACGGCCAGTACCTGCTCAACGCCGGCGTCGAGGCGATGAAGGATTCCGAGCTTGAGCTGGTCGTCGCCGGTACCCGCGACGCCGTGCTGATGGTCGAGTCCGAAGCGAAGGAACTGTCGGAAGAAGTGATGCTCGGTGCGGTGATGGCCGGCCATCGCGAGCTGCAGAACGCGATCAACGCGATCAACGAGATGGTCGCCGAGGCCGGCGTCAAGGCATCGACCTGGGAGGCCCCGGCCAAGAACGAATCGCTGATCGGCGAAGTGGTGGGCGCGATCGGTGATCGCCTCAAGGCCGCCTACGCGATCATCGAGAAGGCCGACCGCCGCGATGCCATCGGCACGCTGCGCAAGGAGATCATGGAAGTCCTGAATCCGAAGGCGGAGGGCGCCGGCTGGGCCGCAGGCGACCTGCACAAGGAATTCGGCGAGCAGGAATACCGCACGCTGCGCGACAACGTGCTGACCACCAAGAAGCGCATCGACGGCCGCGGCCTGACCGATGTCCGCCCGATCAGCTGCAAGGTCGGCGTGTTGCCGCGCGTGCACGGCTCGGCGCTGTTCACCCGCGGCGAGACCCAGGCGCTTGTCATCACCACGCTGGGCACCGCGCGCGATGGACAGATCATCGATGACGTCGCCGGCGAGTGGAAGGAGAACTTCCTGTTCCACTACAACTTCCCGCCGTACTCGGTGGGCGAGACCGGTCGCTTCGGTGCGCCCAAGCGCCGCGAGATCGGCCATGGCCGCCTCGCCAAGCGCGGCGTGCTGGCGATGATGCCGAGCATCGAGGAATTCCCGTACACCGTGCGCGTGGTCTCGGAGATCACCGAATCGAACGGTTCCTCCTCGATGGCTTCGGTCTGCGGTTCCTCGCTGGCGCTGATGGATGCCGGCGTGCCGGTCAAGCGCCCGGTCGCGGGCATCGCGATGGGACTGGTCAAGGAAGGCTATGACTTCGTCGTGCTGTCGGACATCCTCGGCGACGAGGATCACCTCGGCGACATGGACTTCAAGGTGGCGGGTTCCGAGCAGGGCATCACCGCGCTGCAGATGGACATCAAGATCCAGGGCATCACCGAGGAAATCATGAAGGTGGCGCTGGCGCAGGCGAAGGAAGGCCGCATCCACATCCTCGGCGAGATGGCCAAGGCGATGACCGCGCCGCGCGAGGAACTGTCCGAGTACGCCCCGCGCCTGCTCACCATCAAGATCCACCCTGACAAGATCCGCGAGGTGATCGGCAAGGGCGGTGCCACCATCCAGGGCATCACCAAGGAAACCGGCACCCAGATCGACATCCAGGATGACGGCACCATCGTCATTGCTTCGGTCAACGCCATCGCTGCCCAGGCCGCCAAGGCCCGCATCGAGCAGATCACCTCGGACGTCGAGCCGGGCCGCATCTACGAAGGCAAGGTCGCCAAGATCATGGACTTCGGTGCGTTCGTCACGATCCTGCCGGGCAAGGACGGTCTGGTCCACGTGTCGCAGATCTCCAGCGACCGCGTCGAGAAGGTCGGCGACGTGCTGAAGGAAGGCGATGTGGTCAAGGTCAAGGTCCTGGAAGTCGACAAGCAGGGCCGTATCCGCCTGTCGATGAAGGCCGTCGAAGAAGGCGAAGGCGCCAGCGCCGAGTAATCGACCTCTGGTCGATTACGGTAGGTGAGGACCGTTGGTCCTCACGCTTTCGCCGCGGTTGATTACGGTTCCCGGTAGGTGTCAACCTTGGTTGACACGCTTCTGGAATTGCCGAAATGAAAAAGCGGGCTTCGGCCCGCTTTTTCTTTGCCTGCGTTTCCGCGCCTTTCGTAGAGTCGAGCTTGCTCGACTGCTTGGATGCAGCGCAGTCGAGCCTGCTCGACTCTACCTATCGGGAGTTTCCATGTTGCGCCAGACCCTGGCCAGGCTTGCCCTGCTGATTGCCGCCGCCGTTCCTGCCGCCAGCCACGCGGCGCAGCCGCCGGTCTACGGTGCCTACTATCCCGGCGGTTCGGCCGAGCGCTACCCGGTGTCGCACATTCCGGCCGATCGCCTCACCCACCTGTTCTACGCGTTCTCCACCATCGAGGCAGGGCGCTGCACGGTGGGCGCCGAAGCGCCGTCAAACTTCGCCGCGCTGGCCGAGCTGAAGAAGGCGCACCCGCACCTGCGCACGCTGATCTCCATCGGCGGCTGGGGCGCAGGCGGCTTCTCCGATGCCGCGCTGACCGAGGCCAGCCGCAAGCGCCTGGTTGATTCCTGCATGGCGCTGTTCTTCGAGAAGTACGCAGGCAGCTTCGACGGCGTGGACATCGACTGGGAATTCCCGGTCAGTGGCGGGCCGAGCGAACTGGCCCATCGCCCGCAGGACCGCGCGAACATGACGAAGCTCGCGCAGGCCTTCCGCGTGGCGCTGGATGCGCGTGGCCGCAAGCGCGGCCAACCGATGCTGCTGACCGCCGCGCTCGCGGCCGGCCGCCTGCAGACCGACGGACCCTATGACCCGGCGGCCAGCTACGACCTGCCGGCGCTGGCCAAGGTGTTCGATTTCATCAACCTGATGAGCTATGACATGGGCACCGGCTTCTCGGCGGTGTCGACCTTCAATGCGCCGCTGCATGAAGTGCCGGCCGACCCGCTGGCGCCGGAACTGCGGCGCTGGAACAACGTGGCCGGCGCCGTGCAGTACTACCGCGAACACGGCGTGCCGGCCGACAAGCTGGTGCTGGGCGTGCCGTTCTACGGGCGTGGTTTCAAGGTGACCGGCGACGCGCCCGATGGCCTCTACCAGCCCTACAGCGCACCGGCCGATGGCGGCGACTGGCGGGTGATCAAGTCGCGCTATCTGGACCAGCCGGGCTGGACGAAGCACTGGCAGCCGCAGGCGCAGAGCCCCTGGCTGTACAACGCGGCCGGGAAGATCTTCATCAGCTACGAAGACCCGCGCTCGATCGGCCTGCGCGCGCAGTTTGCCCGCGAGCAGGGCCTGGCCGGCGTGTTCATGTGGGAGCTGACCGGCGATGACGAACAGGCCAGCCTGCTCAACGCCATGCTCGCACCGTGGCACAAGGCCCGCGTCGGCGATTGAGCCCGCCTCGGTAGCGCCGGGCCATGCCCGGCGGCGCATGGCCACGCCCTCGGACCCGGCATGCCCTCTGGCGCGCGGGACCACGAACGCGCCTTTGTAGAGTCGAGCTTGCTCGACTGCCCTCGGCGCGGAGCACCAG
>JAEWNY010000006.1 GCA_023461075.1 Pseudomonadota bacterium
GGCCCGAACCGCCTGCATGCCACCGCTTGGGCGGGCTGGTGGCTGGTGTCCGCGCTGTCGATGCTGTTGTTGGCCGTGGCGCGAGGCATTCCGGTCTGGGTGCGCGGGTTGAGCCTGGCCTGCGCCGTCACTCTGCCGGTGCTGCTGTTAGTCGTGCCGATGACCGGCCAAGCCGGGCTGGCGCAACGATTGGCTATCGCGATCTGGCTCGGCTGGTGGTGGCTGCTGGCGGTCGCGTTTAATAGATACGCCGCGGACGGTTAGCCCGCCAAGCGCTGCCCCGAAGTCGTCCAGGACACAGGCCAGTCATCGGGCAGGAAGCCGGTGCACGCGGGCATGGTCGCGTACTCGGCCAGCTTGAATTCGCGTCCGTCGTAAACCCAGCTGGCCGCCTCGCCACAGTCGCCGATGCCGCGGCCCTTGGCGAAGTGGCTGAGGCGCGCGGCGGCGGGATCGAAGTCGACGAAGGTCAGGTCGTCCAGCACGCCGCCCGGGACCGGCAGTTGCACGCGCTCCATGGACGCCGGGTTGCCGCGATCGGTCCGGTACAGCGGCCCGCCTTCCTGATAGGCGCCGCGCCAGCAGATCACCGATACCAGTGCATGCGCCTTGTCCAGCGCGAATGCCTGGCCCGGCGTCTCGGGGCCGGCTTCGCAGTCCTCGATGTCGGCGCGTGCCCGACGCGTCGCCGCCTCCAGCAATTGGCCTTGTTCCCGCGTGTCCAGCGTTGGTGACAACGGTGCAGGGCGCAACACCGCGGCGGTGCGCGGACCGGGGATGCTGCTCGGCGCCTGGTTGCCCTTGCGGATCCATGCCGATGGCGTGTCCAGGCGCTCCTGCGTTTCATCGATCAGCAACAACGCGGCGCTGAGGCCCTTCAGCGAAAGGTTTGCAAGTCGCTGCCGTCGGCGGTGTCACTGCCGACTTCTAGTTCCTGTGCATCGCGGATTGTTTGGATGAAACGATCGATGGCGCGCGCGTCGGTGCTGCGGTACTGGTGTTCCTCGTAATGCCAGCCGGCCATATCCTGCAGGCCGCCGTCCGCACTCACTTGCGACCCGCCGTTGAGTACGGCCTCGACAGCGCCCATCGCGCCTGCAGCGCGTCGGACCAGCATCCCACCCCAACCCGACTGCTCGGCATCGTTGCTGTGCGCGGCGCAGTTGCCAAGGTTGTCGCAGACCACGCGCCAGTCGCGCAATTGGCGGTCAAGCGGCTCGGCGGCGTGCGCCTGCGCAAACAGGCAAACGGACAGTCCGGCGGTGATCATGGCGAGGCGACGCATGCTGCTCTCCTGATTCGATGCACGCTGCGATGAGGGCAAGAAAAGCTCAGGGCCGGCGATGGACCTTGCCGTCCTTCATCACGAAATCGACCTGCATGACGGTGTTGATGTCGATGCTGGGGTCGCCCGGCATCGCCACGATGTCCGCGCGCAGGCCGGTCTCGATCGCCCCTTGTTCCTTCTCCGCGCCCAGAACTCGCGCCGCGTTCCAGGTCGCCGACTGCAGCGCGAAGGTCGCCGGCATCCCCGATTCGACCATGTAGACGAACTCGCGCGCGTTGTCGCCGTGCGGGCCGACGCCCATGTCGGTGCCGAAGGCGATCGGCACGCCGGCGCGGTACGCCTTGCCCGCGGTGTCTTGGATCAACGCACCGATGCGCGCGGCTTTCGGGCGGACGATCTCCGGGAAATAGCCATCGATCTTCGCCTTGTCGGCGACGAAGCGACCCGCATAGATCGTCGGCACGAACCACGCGCCTTTCTGTTTCATCAGCGACATCACCCGCTCGCTCATGTAGCTGCCGTGCTCGATGCTGGTGACGCCGCCTTGCACCGCGCGATACATGCCTTCCTCGCCGTGCGCGTGGGCGGCGACGTGGTAGCCGTAGTCCTTCGCGGTATCGACGATCGCCTTGACTTCCTCCACGGTGAATTGCGGCGCATCGCCGGACTTGGCGTAGGAGAGCACGCCGCCGGTCGCGGTGATCTTGATGACGTCGCTGCCGTCCTTGTAACGCTGACGCACCGCCTGCCTTGCATCGTCGATGGAATTGATCACGCCCTCGGTCGGACCGGGCGGGCCGACAAGATGCTGCAGCACGCTGTTCATGCCATTGGTGGGATCGGCATGGCCGCCGGTGGTGGCGATCGACTTGCCGGCCGCCCAGATCCGCGGCCCTTTTACCAGGCCCTGGTTGATCGCATCGCGCAGGTGCGGGCTGACCTCGCCGCCGAGGTCGCGCACGCTGGTGAAGCCGGCCATCAATGTCTTCTCCGCGTAGCCGACGCTGCGGAAGGCGAAATCGATGTCGTCGAGGCGAAAGCCTTCGGAATAACTCTGCGGCGAGGACTCGCTGCCCAGGTGCACATGCAGGTCGGTCCAGCCCGGGCTGCAGCTATGGCCGGAAAGATCGATGACCTCGGCACCCGCAGGTGATTGGCGGCCGCCGAGAATCTCGGCGATGCGGCCATCGCGGACCACGATCGTGTGAGCGCCCAGCATCCGCGCCGCCTTGCTGTCGAACAGGCGCTCGCATTGCAGGGCGATGCGCGTGGCGGGCCCGTCGGCGGCCAGGGCGGGCAGGGCGGCAGCGCCCAGTACGGCGGCGGCGATCAAGCGGATCATGTGGGTTCCTCCCCGGTGTGATGGCGAGGATGCCACGACCTGGAATCCCTGCGTGATCCGGATGACGCCGATGCTGCGCTGCGGTAGGCTGAACGGTCCGACCTGCCCCGATTCGACCCATGTCAGACGAAGCCGCATCCCCCCCTCCTTACGAGCCTGCAAGCGTCGAGGCCGCCGCGCAGCGCCATTGGTCGGACACGCGCGCGTTCGAGGTGAAGGAAGGCAGCGACAAGCCCAAGTTCTATTGCCTGTCGATGTTCATGTATCCGAGTGGCGCGATGCACATGGGCCACGTCCGCAACTACGTGATCGGCGATGCGATCAGCCGGTACAAGCGGATGACCGGCCACAACGTGCTGCAGCCGATGGGCTGGGATGCGTTCGGCCTGCCGGCCGAGAACGCGGCGATCAGGAACAAGACCGCGCCGGCGGCCTGGACCTACGCCAACATCGGGCACATGCGCGGCCAGCTCGACCGGCTCGGCTTCGCCTACGACTGGAGCCGCGAGGTCAGCACCTGCAAACCCGACTATTACGTGCACGAGCAGCGCATGTTCGTACGGCTGATGAAGAAGGGCATCGCCTATCGCCGAAACGCCGTGGTGAACTGGGACCCGGTCGACCAGACCGTGCTGGCCAACGAGCAGGTGGTCGATGGCCGCGGTTGGCGCACCGGCGCGCTGGTCGAGAAGCGCGAAATCCCGCAGTGGTTCCTGCGCATCACCGCCTACGCGCAGGAACTGCTCGATGGCCTGGACACGCTCGATGGCTGGCCGGAATCGGTCAAGACCATGCAGCGCAACTGGATCGGTCGCAGCGAGGGGCTGGAGATCGCGTTCAAGGTGGATGGTGAAGCCGACGCATTGAGCGTGTTCACCACTCGCCCGGACACGCTGATGGGCGTGACCTTCATCTCGATCGCCGGCGAGCACCCGCTGGCGATCAAGGCCGCCGCGAATAATCCGGAGCTGGCCGCCTTCCTGCAGGAATTGAAGCGCGGCGGCGTTTCCGAAGCGGAACTGGAGACGCAGGAAAAACGCGGGATGGCCACCGGCCAGTGGGCAATCCATCCGGTCACCGGCGAGGACGTGCCGATCTACGTCGCCAACTTCGTGCTGATGGGCTACGGCACCGGTGCGGTGATGGCGGTGCCGGCGCACGATCAACGTGATTGGGAATTCGCCAAGGCCTACGGCCTGCCGATCAAGCCGGTGATCGCCACCGCCGAGGTGCGCGATGCACTGGCCGAAATCGCATCGCACGTCGCCCACAAGGATGACCCGATGGCGGCGGCGCTGGGCGCGCACGCGCCGATCGACGTCATCGAGACCGATGCCGCGGTGAAGGTGGTCGATGACTACCTGCGCCGCATCAACGACGAAGGCGCGATGACCGAACGCGGCTTCCTGATCGATTCGGGCGAATACAACGGCCTCGACTACCAAGGTGCATTGGATGCACTGGCGGCGCGTTTCGAAGGCGAGGGCAATGGCCGTCGCCGCATCAACTATCGCTTGCGCGACTGGGGTGTCAGCCGCCAGCGTTACTGGGGCTGCCCGATCCCGGTGATCTATTGTGCCGACTGCGGCGCGGTGCCGGTACCGGAAGACCAGTTGCCGGTGGTGCTGCCTGAGGACGTCGCCGATGCGTTCGCCAGCGGGCAGGTGGTCTCGCCGATCAAGGCCGACCCCACGTGGCGCAAGACCACGTGCCCGACCTGCGGCGAGCCGGCCGAGCGCGAGACCGACACCTTCGACACCTTCATGGAATCGAGCTGGTACTACGCGCGTTACACCTCGCCCGGCGCCGCCGACATGGTCGATGAACGCGCGAACTACTGGCTGCCGGTGGACCAGTACATCGGCGGCATCGAGCACGCGATCCTGCACCTGATGTATTTCCGCTTCTATCACAAGCTCCTGCGCGACGCGGGCCTTGTGTCGAGCGACGAGCCGGCATCGCGACTGCTGACCCAGGGCATGGTGATCGCCGATACGTTCTGGCGCGAGAACGCGGATGGATCGAAGGACTGGATCAACCCGGCCGAGGTCGAGGTCGACCGCGACGAGCGCGGCAAGATCGTCGGTGCACACAGCCGGGTCGACGGCGGGCGCGTGCAGATCGGCGGCACCGAGAAGATGTCGAAATCGAAGAACAACGGTGTCGATCCGCAGGCGATGGTCGACAAGTACGGCGCCGATACCGTGCGCCTGTTCTCGATGTTCGCCGCGCCCCCGGAACAGTCGCTGGAATGGAGCGAGGCCGGCGTCGATGGCATGGCGCGCTTCCTGCGCCGGCTGTGGCGCGATGTCCACGCGCATGCCGCCCAACCCGATCATCCCGAGGTGGAAGTGTCGAAGCTGGACGCCGCGCAGAAAACCCTGCGCCGGCACGTGCACGAAACGATCCAGAAGGTCGGGGACGACTACGGCCGCCGCCACAGCTTCAACACCGCGATCGCCGCCTGCATGGAGCTGCTCAACCACCTCGGCAAGTTCGCCGACATGAGCGAGCAGGGCCGTGCGGTGCGTCATGAGGCATTCGAAGCGATGGTGTTGATGCTGAGTCCGATTACCCCGCACATCAGCCACGCGTTGTGGCAGGTGCTGGGCCATCCGGAAACGGTGCTGGAGGATGTCGCTTTCCCCGAGGCCGATCCGGAGGCACTGGTGCGCGATGCGGTCACCCTGGCGGTTCAGGTCAACGGCAAGCTGCGCGGGCAGATCGAGGTCGCGGCGGATGCACCGAGCGACGCGGTCGAGGCTGCGGCGATGGCTGCGCCTGCAGTCGCAGCCTTCCTGGAAGGGCAGACGGTGCGCAAGGTGATCGTGGTGCCGGGGCGGGTGGTCAACATCGTCGCCGGGTGAGCTGGCAGCCATCGGTTCAGCCATCGGCATTGCCCGTTGACACCGCATCGGCCAGACTTGCCGCCATGAACAAGCTGATCATCCCCCTCCTTGCCCTGCTGCTCGCCGGCTGCGGCTTCCATCTGCGCAATGCCCTCACCCTGCCGGTCGATCTCGGCCCGGTGCGGGTGGTCTCGCCGGACCCGTACAGCCCGCTGGCCGAAGCGCTCTCGCAGGCGCTGACCCGCGCCGGTGCCGCCGCCCCGGCCGACCCGACCGCGACCGAAGGCGTGGCGACGCTGGAAATCCTCTCGGAGCGCTGGGGCGATACCCCGCTTTCGCTGGATGAGCTGGGCCGTGCGCAGGAATTCAGCCTGCGCTATGCGACGGAGTTCGTGATGCGTGATGGCCAGGGCAAGGATGTGGTGCCGCGCCAGGTCATCGAACTCTCGCGTGATTACATCGCGCCCGCCACGGACTCGCGCGGCAAGGCCAGCGAGCGGGAGCTTTTGGCGCGCGAGCTGCGCCGCGACATGTCGGCGGCGGTGCTGCGCCGCATCGCCGTGGCCACGCGTTCGTCGGTCGCGCCCTCGGACGAGGACTTCACCCCGACCCCGGTCCCGCCGCGCAACTGAACGCACGGGTGGAAACCACCGCCGAACGCCTGCTCGCCCAGCTCCCGCGCGAAGCGCTGCGTCCCGCCTATCTGATCGCAGGCAGCGAGGCGCTGCGCGTGCTCGAAGCCGCCGATGCGGTCAGGGCGCAGGCGCGGGCCAGCGGCTGCGACGAGCGCGAGGTGTTCGATGCCGATGCACGCGATTTCGATTGGAACATGGTCGCCGCATCGTTCGGAAATTTCGGGCTGTTCAGCAGCCATCGACTGGTCGAAATCCGCCTGCCCACCGGCAAGCCGGGCAAGGATGGCGCCGCGGTCATCAACGGGTTCTGCGCCGACCCGCCCGATGGCGTGACCCTGCTGGTGGTGGCCGGCGACTGGAGCCGTTCGCATGCCGGCAAATGGAGCGAAGCGATCGCCGCCGCCGGCCATGTCGCCATCGCCTGGCCGGTGAAACCGCACGAACTGGTGGATTGGGTCGAGCGCCGCCTGCGCGCCAAGGGCGTGCGCGCCGATCGCGATGCCGTCGCCCAACTCGCCGCGCGGGTCGAAGGCAACCTGCTGGCCGCCGCGCAGGAAGTCGACAAACTCGCGCTGTTGGCCGAAGGTCGCGTGCTGGATGTCGACACGATGCAGTCGCTGGTCGCCGATGCGGCCCGCTTCGATGTGTTCCGCCTCACCGATGCGGCGTTGAACGGCCAGCCGGCGCAGGTCTCGCGCGTGCTGGCCGGGCTGCGCGCGGAAGGCGAGGTCATTCCCGCCTTGCTCGGCATGGTGGTGCGCGAATTGCAGATCGCAGAGAAACTTGCGCAAGTGCAGGCGCGTGGCGGCAACCTCAATGCCGAATTCAAGGCGCAGCGCATCTGGGAATCAAAGCAGGCGCTGTACCTGCGCGCGCTGAAACGGCACGAGGCCGCGCGCTGGACGCGGTTCCTTGCCGCGGTGGGTGAAGTCGACCGCATCGCCAAGGGTCGTGCATCCGGTGATGCCTGGCTGGCGTTGGAGCGCTTGCTGGTCGCCGTCGCCGAGCCGCGCGCGATGCCGCTGCTGGCGCATTGAACGGCGCCCTGAACCACATGCTGCGCATCCAGTACGGCGGCACCTTCGATCCCGTGCACCAGGGCCATCTCGCCGGCGCGCGTTCGGCGCGCGACCGATTGCAGGCCGAAGTCTGGCTGATGCCGGCCGCGGACCCGCCCCACAAACCACCGACCGAGGCCGATGCGGGCCAGCGCCGGGCGATGCTCCAACTCGCCGTGACCGGTCAGTCCGGATTGCATGTCGACGATCGTGAGCTGCATCGCGATGGCCCCTCGTACACCATCGACACCCTGATCGCACTGCGCGGGGAGCTGGGCGATGCCGCGCCGCTGGCGATCCTCATTGGCGCCGACAGCTTCCTCGACCTGCCTTCATGGCGGCGCTGGCGCGAACTCACCGATCATGCTCACATCGTGATCGCCGAACGGCCGGGCAGCGTCATCGACCCGGCCCATCTGCCGCCGGAGTTGCGCGATTTCGCCGACCCGCGTTGGCGGGTGCGTGCCGCTGACCTGCAGGCATCTCCGGTCGGCCTGCTGCTGAGGCTGAAACTGCCGCTGCGCCCGGAATCCTCCAGCGAACTGCGGCGGCGCATCGCCGACGAGGAGTCTTGGCGCGTCTGGACCCCGGAGCCCGTGGCCGCCTACATCGTCCAGCACCGGCTGTACGGAGCGCGCTGACGGCGGGTTCATCCCGGCGCGCTAGAATCCACGCATCCCACACCCGAGAATCGCCGCTTGACCAACCAGGCCCAAGTCATCAAGACCACCGCGCCCACCCCGCCGCCGCCGGTGGATGTCCTGCTCAAGACCGTGCACGACGCGGTGGAGAACCTGAAGGCGCAGGACACGGTCGAGCTGGACGTGCGGGGCAAGAGCAGCGTCTGCGACTACATGGTGATCGCCTCGGGCACCTCGACCCGGCACGTCAAGTCGATCGCCGACGAAGTGGTGCGTTTCGCCAAGCAACTCGACTATCAACCGCTCGGCGTCGAGGGTGAGCAGGAGGCCGAATGGGTGCTGGTCGACCTGGGCGATGTCGTGGTCCACGTGATGTTGCCGCGGGTGCGCGAGTTCTATGCGCTCGAGCGCCTGTGGACGGTCGGCGACGAGCCGCCGGGCGAAACCGGGCCCGAAGACGCGATCTGAAGCGCGTCGCCTGCGATGAAGGCCAGGCTCATCGCGGTGGGTGAAAAGCCACCCGGTTGGGTGGCCGAAGGATTCGCCGAGTATGGCAAGCGCCTGTCGCACGGCCTGCCGCTGGAACTCATCGAAGTTGCGCCCGGCGTGCGCGGCAAGGGCCGCGATGCGCAGCGCGCGATGTCCGAAGAAGGCGAGCGCGTGCTCGCCGCACTGCCGAAGAATGCCTGGGTGGTTGCGCTCGACGGACGCGGCAAGGCCTGGAGTTCCGAAGACCTGTCGATGCGACTCGAGCACTGGCGCGGGCAGGGGCGCGATCTTGCGTTTCTGATCGGAGGCCCCGAAGGCCACGCGCCCGCAGTACTGGAGCGTGCCGACGAACGCTGGTCGCTGGGGCCGCTGACCCTGCCGCACATGCTGGTGCGGCTGCTGCTGGCCGAGCAACTCTATCGCGCGGCCTCGATGCTGGCCAACCATCCCTACCATCGCGCCTGATCTGCGCTCGAAACGGCGGGATGCGGCCCTTGCAGCATCCGCTGCGCATCAACTAGTCGATGCGGAAATCGACCGGCACGCTGCCGATCGCCTTCACTGCGACGCCGCCGCGCCGTGCCGGCACGAAACTCCAGCGACGCAACACCTGTTCGCGCGCGGTGCGGTCCAGCAGCCGATGGCCACTGCTCTTCTCGATCTGGACATCGACCGGGCGGCCGTTCTCGTCCACGGTGACCCGCAGCAGCACGGTGCCTTGCATGCCGGCCTGCAGCGCTTCGCGCGGATAGGCGGGCTTCGGGTTGAGCAGGTATTGCAGGGCGATGCCCGCCAACGGTCCGCTGCCGGTCGGTGCGCTGTCGTCGCCGGCGGGCAGCACGGGGGCAGGATCGCCGTGGTCGATGAGGATCGCGGGTGTTTCGACCACCGCGACATCGCTATTCGATGCGACCGGTTGCAACATCGTCGCAGCCGGCACGCGCGCGGGTGCGGGTCGCGTCGCCGGGCGGATCGGCGCGCGTTGCACCACTTCCACCTCGATAGGGGGTGGGGGCGGCGGCGGCTTGGCCGGCGCGAACACCGGCTCGAAGCGCGTGCGTGGCTCATCGGCGTGGCTGGGCAGATCGATGCGGGCCGGCATCATCAACAGACCCAGAGCGACCAGATGCAGCGCGATGGCACTACTGATGCCGCTGATGCGGGTGGCATCGAGCCGGATCGACGAATCGCGCGGCTGCGCCGAAGGGAGTCGAAGCGTCTTCATCATGATGCGTCTCCAGGCCGAGGGTGGCTTGCTGGATAACGCACGGCATGATGCGACGGGGTTGAAAGATGCGGGAAAAACAAAGGCCCCGGTCAGGGGCCTTTGTTTCAACGCATGCGCTGCGCATTACTCCACCGAAGTCTCCGGTTCCGGATCGCGCTCCATGCCGCCCTCGTCCGGGTTGCGCGGTTTCTTCGGGTGCGGTTTCTGCGCCTCCCGCTTGTCGGCCGGCACTTTTTCCGGATAACCGGGCTTTTTTTTCTGGTCGTGATGGGTCATCGGGTTCCTCGCCGCTCAGCGGCCCAGTTCGAACACGATGTTGAGAGTGACAGACAGGCTGCTTTC
Organism: Pseudomonadota bacterium; assembly: GCA_023461075.1. GTDB lineage: Bacteria > Pseudomonadota > Gammaproteobacteria > Xanthomonadales > Xanthomonadaceae > Solilutibacter. The sequence continues at coordinate 9,873 of JAEWNY010000006.1, forward strand.
GCCGGGTGAAACCTGGGTCGCTTCCATCTTGGCATCGGCCGCCATCGCGCGCATGCCGCCGTACATCACCGGCGGGCGGAAACCTCCGCTGCCCTCGTCGATGCTGACGATCCGGCGCACGCGCAGACCGAGCGTCTTGGCATACATCTCGGCGCGGGCCTGGGCCTTCTCCAGCGCCGCGCGGCGGGCCTCGTCGTAGGCTTCCTCCGGCTTGTCGACTTCGAAGCTGGGGCCGTTGAGCTCGTTGGCGCCCTGCGCGACCAAGGTGTCCATGATCCTGCCCAGCTTGGCGAGGTCACGGACCTTGACGCTGACGGTATTGCGCGCCTCGTAGCCGGTAATCCGCGGGGTCTCGTTCTGCTGGTAGACGTATTGCGGATTGAGATTGATGCCGCTGGTCTGGATGTCGCGCTCGGGGATGCCGGCGGCCTTGAGCGCCGCCATCACCTTGGCCATCTGCTCGGCGTTCTGGCGCATCGCGGTATTGGTGTCGGCGCCGCGGGTGACCACGCCGGTGGAGATGGTGGCGACATCCGGCACGCGCTTGCTGCTGGCTTCGGCGCTGACCGAGAGCAGGGTGCCGTCGCTGGAGACGATCGGTGCAACGGGGGATGTGGTCTGGGCGCAAGCTGACGTCATGGCGGTTCCGGCGGCCAGGGCAATGGCCAGCATGAGGGGGCGAAGGACGGACGGGGTTCGGGTCACGGGATACTCCGGTGCGGTCGGTGGAAGGGTGGGGCTGCCACGGTGAACGGGTCGTGAGACGGGACGGGGTTGCGCTGCCGCGCCCTGTTGGCGCCGATTCAGCGCCGCGCGGTGGCCTTTCCTACAGCTTGCGCGGGTTATCCTGCCCGCATGCTGCATCTTGCCTCGCGCTCACCGCGCCGTTCCGAATTGCTGGCCCGGTTGGGCCTCGACTTCGGCATCCTCGACATCGACATTCCCGAGCAACGCAGCGAGGACGAGCCGGCGCTGGACTACGTCTCGCGCGTGGCCCGCGAGAAGGCCGGCGCGGGACTGTTGCAGGTGGTCGCGGTGCCGGATGCGTGGGTCATCGGCGCCGACACCGAAGTGATCCTGGATGGCGAAGTGTTCGGCAAGCCGGCCGATGCCGATGCGGCTGCGCGGATGTTGCGTCGGCTCTCCGGGCGCACGCATACGGTCGCGACCTCGGTCTGGCTGGTCTCGGCGGGCGACGAACGCCATGCGACGTCGGTCTCTGAAGTCACATTCGATACGCTGGACGATGCGCGCATCGAACGCTACCTCGCCACCGGCGAATGGCAAGACAAGGCCGGCGCCTATGCCATCCAGGGCGCGGCGCAGGGCTTCATCGCCCACCTTGCCGGCAGCCATTCCGGGGTGATGGGGCTGCCGCTCAACGAGACCGCACGCCTGCTGCGCGACGCCGGATAC
>JAEWNY010000007.1 GCA_023461075.1 Pseudomonadota bacterium
GTGGTGCGCGGTTCATCGAGGACGCCTGGTCACGCGAGGGCGTTGGCGCGCTGCTTGGCGGTGGTGGCCGCACCCGGATCCTTCGCGATGGCGCGGTGTTCGAGCAGGCCGGCATCGGGTTCTCCGATGTCGCCGGCACCACGCTGCCGCCTTCGGCCACAGCGGCGCGGCCGGAACTCGCGGGTGCGGCATGGCGCGCGGCCGGCGTGTCGCTGGTCTTCCATCCGCGCAATCCGCATGTTCCGACGACGCATGCCAACGTGCGTCACTTCCGTGCCGAAAAGGATGGCGAGGTGGTCGCCTGGTGGTTCGGTGGCGGCTTCGATCTCACGCCGTTCTATCCGGTCGACGAGGACGTGCTGCACTGGCATCGCGTCGCGCGTGCGCTGTGCGAGCCGTTCGGTGGCGATGATCGCTACTCCGCGCACAAGCGCTGGTGCGACGACTATTTCTTCCTCAAGCATCGCGCGGAGACCCGCGGCGTCGGCGGCCTGTTCTTCGATGACCTGGATGAGGATGCCGATGCCGATTTCGCCTACCTGCGTGCGGTCGGCGACGGCTTCCTCGACGCCTACCTGCCGATCGTCGAGCGTCGCCACGACACGCCGTTCGGCGAACGCGAGCGCGAATTCCAGCTTTACCGGCGGGGCCGCTATGTCGAGTTCAACCTGGTGTTCGACCGCGGCACCCATTTCGGACTGCAGTCCGGCGGGCGCACCGAATCCATCCTGATGAGCCTGCCGCCGCTGGCGCGCTGGGAATACCGATACCAGCCGGAAACAGGCAGCGCCGAGGCACGGTTGTCGGATTACCTTAAGCCGCGCGACTGGCTCACGGAGCTGGCGTAGCGGCGTCCTTGTCCTTCGGCACCACGCTGATGTGGCCGTTGGTCTCCAGCAACGCCAAGGACACATCGCTGACGTCATCGATGCCGTTCATCCGCAGCGCTTCCTCGAAGTCGTCGCAACTCACCAACTCGCGCTTGAGCACCGACTCGAACAACTGGCCGTCGCGCGCCAGCACCACCGGCACGCCCTCGATCAGTTTCTCGGCCCCGCGGCTGCGCGAGGTCAGGAACGCCACGGCATAGTTCAGCGCCACCAGCGTGCCCGCCATGATCGCCGCACCGGTCAGCGAGTTGTCGCCGCCGTTGATGCCGTTCTGCACCGCGTTGCCGATCAGGATCAGCAGGATCAGGTCGAACGGCGTGAACTGTCCAACCGCACGCTTGCCGGAGACCCGGATCAGCAGCATCACCAGCAAATAGATCACCACGCCGCGCAGGACGAAATGCCACCACGGCGCGGAAAGCTGGAACAGGTCGGACATCGGAAAGTGCTCCCTCGGGCGTTTGAAGGCATTAGCATGCGCGTGTGCGCCGCCCCGCGGTAGCACCTTCTCCCGACCATCAGGATATCCAAGATGCGCGCTTCCCAGACCCTGCTCTGCGTTTCCCTGGCCGCGGCTCTTTTGCCCGGCTGCAAGAAGAAAGAAGAGTCGCTTGCAGCGCCCGCCGCGACGACCGCCAGCGAGGCTGCCACCCCGGCTACGACCATACCCACGCCCGCAGCTGCGCCTGCCGCCGATCCGGTCACGGCCCAGGTTTTCGACTTCAACGCCGTGCCGGTGAGCGACAAGCCGCTTGGCGTCTGGCCGTACATCGCACCACCAGCCGGCTACGCCTGGGATGACGCGGACGAGATCACCAAGAACACCAAGGATCTGGCGCGTGTGCCGGTGTGGACGGGAGGCGAGCTCCTCTGGGTGGAAGGCAAGGTATTCAGCGAGGACATCGAGGCCGCCGATGGCAAGACCTACTCGCGGTTCGAGGTGCGCAAGGGCATCGAACAGGCGATCGCCGCGATCGGCGGCCAGCGTATCGGCGAACGCAGCTTCGACGAAGCAGTCTATCGCGCCAATGAGAAGGCGCTCAGCGACTTCAACTCCGAGTTCAGCGACATGTCCAACGCTTACTGGTACAACCAGGACGCGGATACCTACCTCGTGCGCCGTGCCGACAAGGCGATCTGGTTCGTGACCACCGCCAACAACGACCGCACCGTGATGATGGTTGCCGAAGGACCGTTGCCGGCCGCGCCCGCGCAATAACCGGCCCAGCACATCGGCGGTTCATCGAATGAAAGGGCTGCATTCGCAGCCCTTTCTTTTTGCAATCAATGCGCCGCCGCGTGGCGGCCGGCAGCGCCCTTGCGGAACCGGCGGGCGATCCAGTCGCCGGCGTCGTGCAACACGGTGTAGGTGGCCGGTATCACGATCAGGCTCAATGCGGTCGAGGTGATCAGGCCGCCGATCACCGCCCAGGCCATCGGCGCGCGGAAGCTTGAGTCGCCGGAGAAGCCCAGCGCCAGCGGCAACATGCCGGCGCCCATCGCGATCGTGGTCATGATCACCGGGCGCGCACGCTTCCGACAGGCATCGATCAACGCATCGTGCTGGTTCATGCCGTGCTCGTCCTCGGCCATCACCGCGTAGTCGACCAGCAGGATCGAGTTCTTGGTGGCGATGCCGATCAGCATCAGCAGGCCGATCAAGGCCGGCAACGAGAGCATGTTCTGGGTGATGAGCAACGCGCCGAACGCACCGCCCGCGCACAGCGGAATCGCCGCCAGGATGGTCAGCGGCTGCATCGGGTGCTTGAACAGCAGCAGCAACACCATGTAGATGCAGGCGATGCCGGCCACCATCGCCATCAGGAAGCCCGTGAACAGCTCGACGAAGATCTCCGCGTCGCCGGTGTTGATGAAGGACACGCCTGCGGGCACGCGCTTGACCGAGGGCAGCGCCTGCACCTCGCCCATCACCTCGCCCAGCGGCCGGCCGTTGAGCTCGGCGGTGAGGGTGATGTTGCGCTGGCGCTCGTAGCGGGTGATGACCGAAGGCCCGCTGCCCTGCTCGATGTCGGCGACGGCATCCAGCGGCACTGCACCGGCCTTGCCGCGCACGCGCAGCCGGGCGATGTTGGCCGGATCGCGCAACGCCTCGCGGTCGAAGCCGACGCGGATCGGGATCTGCCGGTCCGGCAGGTTGAGCTTGGCCATGCGCTGGGTGTAGTCGCCGGCGGTGGCGACGCGCGCGGCTTCGGCGATCGCTGCGGTGGAGACGCCGAGGTCGGCCGCACGCGCCGGATCCGGCACGATCTGCAGCTCCGGCCGCAGCAGGGACGCCGAGGACGACACGCTGCCCAGGCCCTTGATGTTGCGCAGGTCGCGCTCCACCGCTGCGGCCGCGGCATTGAGCTTCTGCGGATCGTCGCCGGCCAGCACCAGCATCATCTGCTCGCCCGGCTCGCTGCTGATGTAGCTCAGCTTGATGCCCGGCATGGCCGACAACTTCTCGCGCACCACGCCTTCGAGTTCCTTCTGGCTGCGATCGCGATCATCCTTGTCGCCCCAGTCCAGCGTCAGCACCGCCTTGCGTGCGTCGCCACCTCCGCTCCTGGCCGGATCGCCCACGTCCGGCACGCTGCCGACCTGGGTGAACACCTGCTCGAGTTCGGGGATGTCGGAAAGCAATGCGCGCGCGCGTTCGGACATGCGCGTGGTTTCCTCCACCGGCGTTCCGGGCGGCAGTTCCAGCGACAGCATCGAGCGGCCCTGGTCCGAGGTCGGGATGAAGGTCGCCGGGATGAACGGGATCATCGCCAGCGAGGCGATGAACAACGCGGCGGCGATCGCCAGCGTCTTCCAGCGGTTGCGCAGCGCGGTGTCCACCAGCGCCAGGTAGCGGCGCATGATCGGGCCTTCGGCCTCGTGCTCGGGTTCGGGCTTGAGCAGGTAGGCGGCCATCATCGGCGTCAGCAGGCGCGCTACCAGCAGCGAGAACATCACCGCGGTCGCCGCGGTCCAGCCGAACTCGCGGAAGAACTTGCCGGCGATCCCCGGCATGAAGGCCACCGGCACGAACACCGCCGCCAGCGTGACCGATGTCGCGATCACCGCGGTGCCGATCTCGTCCGCGGCGTCGCGCGCCGCCTCCAGCGGCTTCTTGCCCATGCCGAGGTGGCGGACGATGTTCTCGATCTCGACGATCGCGTCATCCACCAGGATGCCAACCACCACCGACAGCGCCAGCAGCGTGATCATGTTGAGGCTGAAGCCGAGGAAATGGATCACCGCGAAGGTCGGGATGATCGACAGCGGCAAGGCGAGCGCCGAGATCCAGGTCGCGCGCCAGTTGCGCAAAAAGAAGAACACCACCACCAGTGCCAGCGCCGCGCCCTCGAACAGCATCGTCATCGAGGATTTGTAGGAGGTCTCGGTTTCCTCGGTCATGTCGCTGACCAGGTTGAACTTCATGCCCGGATGCGACTTCTCCAACGTGTCGAGCGCGGCCTTGACGCCATCGCGCACCTTCAATTCATCCGACCCGCGCGAGCGCGACAACGCGAAGCCGACCACTGACTGGCCATCGAGCAACGCCACCTGGGTCGGATCGGCCGCGCCATCCTCGATCGTCGCGATCGACGACAGGCGCACCGCGCGCCCGTCCGGCAACGCGATGCTGTAGTCGCGCAACTGCTGCGCGTCGCCCACGGTGCCGATGGTGCGGATGGTCTGCTGGTCGCCGCCCAGCTCGGCCTTGCCACCGGGTCGCTCGACCTGCGTCTGCGCGAGCTGCTGCGAAACCTCGCCGGCGGTGATGCCGTAGGCCTCGAGCGCCTGAGGGTCCAGGTCGACGCGCACCTGGCGTTCGACGCCGCCGATGCGGCTGACCGAGGCGACGCCGTCGACGCCGTACATCGCGCGGGCCACGTCGCGGTCGACGAACCACGACATCTCCTCGGCGCTCATCTTCGGCGCCGACAACGAATAGGTGAGCAGCGAACCGCCGATCTCGACCTTGGTGATGATCGGTTCCTGGATGTCCTGCGGCAGGTCCATGCGGATGCGGGTCACCGCGTCCTTGGTGTCGTTGAGCGCCGTCATCAGGTCGGTGTCGAGGTGGAACTCGATCGCGGTGGTGCTGGTGCCTTCGACCACGGTCGATGTCACGCGCTTGACGTTGGCGATCGTCGCCACCGAGTCCTCGATCTTGCGGGTGACCTCGGTCTCCAGCTGCGAGGGCGATGCACCCGGCTGGACGATCGTCACCACGGTCATCGGGAAGGCGATGTCGGGGAAGCGCGCCACCGGCAATTTGTGGAAACCCCACAACCCCGCCACGCACAGCACGAAGAACAGCATCACCGCCGGGACCGGATTCTTGATGCCCCAGCTGGAAAGATTGCCGCCGCCGCTCATGGCGTGGCGTTCCCGCTCGCCGGTGCCGGTGCCGGTGCACCTGTTGCGGGGGCCGGCGCCGCCTTGGGCGCGGCCGTGCTGGCAGGCACCACCCGCACCGTGTCGCCGTCGGCCAGGAAGCCGGCGCCCTCGACGACAACCTGCGCCGCGTCGGGCAGGCCTTCGATCACTTCGATGAAGCCGGCATCCGTGCTGCCGGTCTCGATCCGCTGCTGGTGCGCCACCGATTGCGCATCCACCGTGAACACGGTCGGGAAGCCATCACGCAAGACCACGGCGTTGGCCGGGATCACCCGGCCCTGCGCGATGCCGGTGTCGATGCGTCCCTGCAGGTAGGCACCGGGCTGCAGCGTGCCGGACTGGATCAGCCCGGCCGGCAGGTCGGCGAACACGGTGCCGGTGCGGGTCATCGCATCCACGCCCGGGCTGACCGCACGCACGCGCCCATCCACCTGCTGCCCGTCCTGCGCGGTCAGGCGGATGATGTCGCCCGGCTTGATCGCGGCCAGTTGCGAGGCGGGCAACTCCGCGCGCCATTCCAGCCGGCTGTCCTTGATGAGATGCATCAGCGGCGCACCGGCGGCGACGACTTGCCCCGACTGCACCAGGCGCTTGCTGATCAAACCGCTGGCCGGTGCGCGCAGGTCGGCAAAGCTGCGACGCAGGGCGGCGGCATCGCGCGCGGCGCGGGCCGTGCCCAGGCGCGCCTCCGAGGCGGTGCGATTGGCACGCAACTCGTCCAGCTGCATCGCGCTGATGTATCGGCCGCTGGCCAGCTGCTGCCCGCGGGCCAGATTGGAACGCGCCAACTGGGCACCGGCTTCGGCCTCGCGCAGCGCGGCATTGGCCTGGGCCAGGTCGGAATCGAGGGTGCGATGGTCGAGCGTCAACAGCAACTGGCCGCGACGCACCTGTTGGCCGACATCGACATTGAGCGACGTCACACGCAACCCGGTGACTTCCACGCCCAATTGCATCTCTTCGACCGGGGCCACCGGACCGGACACGGTAAGACCGCGCGCCAGCTCACGCGTGGTCACCGGGGCGGTGCTGACCGCGAGCGCCGACGCGCCCTGCCCGGATTCGGCGGCGGCCTCGTCCTTCTTGCAGGCCGACAGCGCCAGCGCGGCACCGATGAAAAGAACGAATGCGCCGGCGCGGCGCGACGTGAAGGCAGCAGACACGGACATGGGATGGCGGAAGGAGCGGATTCGGGGCGCTAGTGTACCGATAAGTTCAGTATTTCGCGCGCGCCCTGCCCCAGCGTATGGAAACGGCCGGCATTCGTTCAGCCCAGCCGGAAAAACGACTTGGCCGTGGAGGTAGTGGCACTGGCCACCGTCTCCAGCGATTCGCCGCGGTCGCGCGCCAGTTCCTCTGCGATGTGCGGCAGGAACGATGGCTCGTTGCGGCGATCCTTGGGGCTGGGCTTGAGCGTGCGCGGCAGGAGATACGGCGCATCGGTTTCGATCATCAACCGATCAGCCGGGATCGACTTCACCAGTTCGCGCAGGTGCGCGCCGCGGCGCTCGTCGCACAACCAACCGGTGATGCCGATATGCCAGTCCTGGTCGAGGTAGTCGAACAGTTCCGTGCGGCTGCCGGTGAAGCAGTGCACGACCGCCGGACCGAGCTGGCCATCGAACGCCTTCATCATCGCCATGAAGTCGGCATGCGCGTCGCGCTGGTGCAGGAACAGCGGTTTGCCGATGTCCGCGGCGATCTGCAATTGCATCTCGAACGCCTTGCGCTGCATCGGTCGCGGCGAGAAGTCGCGGAAGTAGTCCAGGCCGCATTCGCCGACCGCAAGCACTTCCGCATGGGCAAGCAATGTGCGCATCTCTGCATCGCATTCGGCGGTGTATTCGCTGGCATGGTGCGGATGCACGCCGGCCGTTGCGTAAAGCAGGCCCGGATGCGCACGCGCCAAGTCCAGCGCCCTGGGTGAATGCTCGCGCGATGCGCCGGTCACGATCATCCGCGCAACGCCGGCCTCGCGGGCGCGTTGCAACACCGCGTCGCGGTCGCGATCGAAGCTATCGTGGGTGAGGTTGGCGCCGATGTCGATGAGTTGCATGCGTGCATTGTACGAATGGTGGATTCGGCAGGAGGTGCCCTGTCGCAATGCATGCTTCGCCGTCGGTCGAGGATTCCTGCCTCGACTAGGGCTGGCATCCATGCCGCCTTTGGTGCCGCATGCGGCACGCGATTGCCGGCTACGCGAGCAGGGCTGCGAATGCCGGGTTCGAAATGACATCGTCCCCGTATCCTTGAACGGTGAGCCCATCCAACTTCCCCATCGACGAAGTCCTGCCAGCGATCCGTGCTTCGCTCGCCGCGCATCCGCGCCTGGTGCTGGAAGCGCCGCCGGGTGCCGGCAAGACCACGCAGGTGCCGCTGGCCTTGCTGGATGCACGGTGGCTCGATGGCCGGAAGATCCTGGTGCTGGAACCGCGCCGGGTGGCCGCACGCGCCGCCGCGGGCTTCATGGCAAGGCAACTGGGGGAGGATGTCGGGCAGACCGTCGGCTACCGGATCCGCTTCGAAAGCAAGGTGTCGAAGTCGACGCGGATCGAGGTCGTCACCGAAGGCATCCTCACCCGGATGCTGCAGGACGACCCGCTGCTCGAGGGCATCGGCGCGATCGTGTTCGATGAGTTCCACGAACGCCACCTGGCCGGCGATCTCGGCCTGGCGCTCGCGCTCGACGTGCAGGCCAGCGTGCGCGAAGACCTGCGCATCATCGTGATGTCGGCCACCTTGGATGGTGAAAATCTGGCCAGCTGGCTGGACGCGCCGCGCATCAGCAGCGTCGGTCGCAGCTTCCCGGTGAACGTCGCGCACTTCCCCGCGCGCCGAGACGAGTCGCTGGAAGCGCAGAGCCGCCGCGCGGTTGAACATGCAGTGGCCACGCATCCGGGCGACGTGTTGGTGTTCCTGCCCGGGGTCCGCGAGATCGGGCGGGTGGCGCTTGCGTTGGAAGAGGTGGCGTTGAAAGCGCCCGATGCGGGAACGGTACGCTCTTCCGACTTGCGCGACGCTGTGCCGCCAAGGGCGGGTTCGCTGGTCACTCAATCGGGGCCGCCGGCCCCGATTCGGGCGCGCGCCATCGATGGCGCGCCTGGGGCGAAAGTACCCTCGCCGGCCCCGCCCGCTCCGCGGGACACCTTCGAAGTGCTGCAACTGCATGGCGACTTGCCGGTCGAGCAGCAATCACGCGTGCTGCAGGCCGCCGCCGATGGCCGCCGCCGCGTGGTGCTGGCGACCAACCTCGCCGAATCCAGCGTCACCTTGCCCGGCGTGCGCGTCGTGATCGATGCCGGGTTGGCGCGCGAGCCGCGCTTCGATCCCAATTCCGGGTTTTCGCGGCTGGACACGGTGCGCATCTCGCAGGCCAGCGCCGACCAGCGCGCGGGCCGTGCCGGTCGCGTGGACGAGGGCTGGGCGTATCGGCTGTGGCCGGAATCCGAGCGGCTGGCACCGCAGCGTCGCGCCGAGATCGCTCAAGTGGAACTGGCCGGGCTGGCGCTGGAACTGGCGGCCTGGGGCAGCGATGCCCTGCGTTTTGTTGATGCTGCGCCGCCAGGTGCGCTCGCCGCCGCGCGCGATTTGCTGCTGCGGCTGGATGCGCTTGACGAAAGCGGCGCAATCACCCCGCAGGGCCGGCGCATGCTCGCACTCGGCACCCATCCGCGATTGGCGGCGATGCTGATCGCGCCACATGATGCGGGCGAACGCGCGCTCGCCTGCGATGTGGCCGCGCTGATCGAAGCACGCGATCCGCTGCGCACGCGCAGCGATGCTCTGGCGCATCGCTGGCAGGCGCTGGCCGCGTTCCGCGCGGGTCGCGTTGCGGCCGATGCCAACCGCAGCACCCTGGCCGCGATCGATGCGGCCGCGAAACAGTGGCGGCGTCGCCTGCGCGTCGATGCGCTGGCACCCGCGCATGTGCCCGCGCACGCGCTCGGCGACCTGCTCGCGCATGCCTTTCCCGACCGCATCGCACACCGGCATGCGCGCGACCTGCATCGCTATCAGCTGGGCAACGGGCGGATGGCGCGGCTGTTCGATGACAGCGCGCTGATCGGCGAGCCGTGGCTGGTGGCCAGCGAACTGCGCCACGAGGCAAAGGACGCCTTGCTGCTGCGTGCCGCGCCGCTCGACGAAGCGCGGCTGCGACGCGATTTCGCCGCGCATTTCCGCGAAGGCGACGAGGTCCGCTGGGATACCGGCAAGCGCGCGCTCGTCGGCGAGCGCATCGAACGCTTCGACGGCATCGTGCTGTCGGCACGGCCGAGCGGCAAGGTCGATCCGGCGCGCGCAACGCAGGCGTTGGTGGATGCGGTGCGCGAGCTCGGCCTGGGTGCATTGCCGTGGAACGAAGCCGCATCGCAATGGCGCATCCGCGTGCAATGCCTGCGCGCGTGGATGCCAGCTTCCGGGACAGGTGGGCTCAAGTTGCCCGATCTTTCCGATGCCACACTGATCGCCACGCTGGAGGACTGGCTGGCACCCGCCTTCGCCGGCAAGACCCGGCTGGATGCGTTGTCGGCCGAGGATCTCGCCGAAGCGCTGAAGCACGGCATCGACTGGCCCACGCGCAGCCGCATCGACCAGCTCGCGCCGACGCGGATCGGTGTGCCGTCCGGGCTGCAGCGGCGCATCGAATACGCACTGGACGACCATGGCGATGCCGCATCGCCGGTACTCGCGGTCAAGTTGCAGGAACTGTTCGGCCTGGCCGAAACGCCACGCATCTGCGAGGGGCGCATCGCGCTCACCCTGCACCTGCTCTCTCCGGGCGGGCGGCCATTGCAGGTCACCCAGGACCTGCGAGGCTTCTGGGAGCGCACCTACCCGGAAGTGCGGAAGGAAATGAAAGGGCGCTATCCCAGGCATCCGTGGCCGGACGACCCGTGGAGCGCCACCGCCACCCATCGCGCGAAGCCGCGCGGGACTTAGAGCGTTCAGCCTGCAGCCGGGTTGCCGCCGCCGCGCTCACGCAACACGAACGGCGCGCTGCCCACACTGATCCCATGGTTCAGCATGCGCGTGCGCGCGAAGGAAGCAACATGAGCAAGTTCGACAATATCGCCAGCCAGGCATCCGAGATGGCAAGTGAGATGGCCAGCAAGTTGGGTGGCAGCCTCAAGGGCGCCTCGTTGCCGGACAAGGCGATCAAATGGATCGAAACCGGTGCCGCCATCGGCGCGATGCGCACCGGTACCCGCGTGGCCACGCGCTTCGTGCGCCGCAATCCGGCGGTAGCGGTGGCGGCTGCAGCCGGTGCCGGCCTGATCTGGTACGCGGCTCGCCAGCGCGCCAAGAAGCAGTCCGACGGCGCGATCGAAGGCAGTGCCAAGCGCATCGAGGCCAAACGCGGAACCCGCCGTCGCGCCAGCGCCAGCTGATAGCTCGGCACGCCGGGACATCCGGCAGTGGCAGCTGCGAAAACGCCGCCCTCGGGCGGCGTTTTTCGTGCGTCCCGGTCGCCGGGTCGCCTCAGGCAGTTCGCGCCAGATCCTTGGTTGGGACGGCCGGCAATTCCAGGATGAAACGCGCGCCGCCGCCTTCGCGATCCTCGTAGAACAGATGTCCACCGGCATTCATCACGATCTGCCGGGCCAGCGACAAGCCGAGCCCGGTGGAGATGCCATCGTCCTCGTCGGTCAGCCGGGTAAAAGGCTTGAACAGTTCCCGCTGCCGCGCCGGCGAAATGCCGGGGCCGCGATCGGACACCACCAGCTGCCAGAAACCCTGGGCACCGCCGCGCACCTGGAAATCCAGCTCGCCGCCGCTGGCCGCGTATTTGCTTGCGTTGGTGACAAGGTTTTCCGAGACCTGACGCAGCACCATCGGATCGATCTGCACGCGGCACGGGCGGTCCGGGACCTGGGTGCAGATGCGGATGCCACGCGCTTCAAGCTGCAGTGAGTAGCGGCCCACCAGCCAGTCCACTACTTCCTTCAATGAGGCTTCGGCCGGTGCACGCCCGCGGCTTTCCATCTCCTGCCGCGCTTGCGTTTCCAGATAGCTGCGGATGTAGCCGATGGCATCCTGGGTCGCCTCGCGGATGACTTCGAGATACCTCGGGACACGCTCGGGATTGTGATCGGGCTGCATCAGCATGTCGCTGGCGAACAGCACGCTGGTCAGCGGGTTCTTGAGGTCGTGCGCGACCAGGTTGACCAGGTTCTGCCGCTCCTGCGCGACGCGCTCCAGCCGGTCACGGGTGAGCTTGAGCACGATCTGCGCGTTGACCCGCGCGATCAACTCTTCCGGGATGAACGGCTTGGTGACGTAGTCCACCGCGCCGGCATCGAACGCCCGCAACAACAGATCACGGTCCTGCGCCGCGGTCAGGAACACGGTCGGGATGCGCATCAGGGCAGGGTCGAGCTTGATCTCGCGCATCAGCTCGAAGCCGTCCATGCCCGGCATCATCATGTCCAGCAGGATCAGGTCGGGCCGGAAGCGCTGGCATTCCTCCAGCGCACCCTTGCCGTCGGCGGCGGTGGCCACTTCATAGCCCTGGCGCTTGAGGAGGGTGGTGACCACGCGCAGGTTGGCGGGCTGGTCATCGACCAGCAGGATGCGACCCGCAATGACGATCGTGTTCGGCAAGCCAAGGTTCCCCGCGCGTACAGAATGTCCGCGCGCATTGGATTATAGGCAAGCTATCACTGACCTGAATGGGCGGAAAAACTGAATAGTTCATTCAATCAATCGGTTAGCCGCCACGCCCCGGGCGTAAGTCCTTCCAGTGCCACCCCAGCAGCGGCCACTCGGATCAGCCGCAGCGTCGGTAGCCCGACTGCGGCGGTCATCCGCCTGACCTGGCGATTGCGGCCTTCGGTGATCTTCAGTTCCAGCCAGGCATCGGGCACCGACTTGCGAAAGCGCACCGGGGGGTCGCGCGGCCACAACGCGGGCATATCGATCGTGCGCACGTCGGCCGGCCGGGTCGGCCCATCCTTCAGCAGCACGCCTGCGCGCAAGGCCTGCAGTTGCGCATCGGTGGGATCACCTTCGACCTGCAACCAGTAGGTCTTGGGCAGCTTGTGGCGCGGATCGGTGAGGCGATGGGCGAGCCGGCCGTCGTCGGTCAGCAGCAGCAGGCCTTCGGAATCGAAATCGAGCCGGCCGGCCGGATACACATCCGCCGGCAGGCCGAAGCCGGCGAGCGTCGGCCGCGGCGGATCGCTGCGGTCGGTGAACTGGCAAAGCACGCCGTACGGTTTGTTGAAGGCGATCAACATCGCTGGATGCGATGCAGGCTGTCCGTTGTCACAGGCCGTGGCGGCGGCATCGCTTCATGGTGTCGAGATGTTACCGGGGGCGCGGCTTGACGAAGCGCAGGGTCATGCGGTCGCTCTCACCGATGGCCTTGTACCTGGCCACGTTCTTGCCGTCATTGCGGTTGGTGGGCGGCAGCGTCCACACCCCGTTCGGATGATCGGCGTCGTCCTTCGGGTTGCCGTTGATCTCGCTCCGCGCATCGAGCTGGAAACCGGCGCGGGTAGCGAGGTCGATCACCATGTCTTCGGTGAGATAGCCGGACTTCTTCATCGCTTCGAGCGAGGTGCCGGGTTTTGCGCGATGATCCACCACCCCGAGCACGCCGCCCGGGCGCAACACATCGTGGAACGCCTTGAAGTAAGCCTCGGCGTTGTCGCCCGCCACCCAGTTGTGCACGTTGCGGAAGGTCAACACCACGTCGGCGGAACCGGGCGCGCCGAAACCCGGGTTCTTGCCGTCGAAATCCAGCCACTGCACGCGGTCGTAGCGCGCGGGATCGCCGGCGAACTTCGCCTTCAGCCCGGTCGCGCGCTTGCCCGCGCCGCTGTCCGGCGTGGCGGTGGCGTTGGCGGCGATGTAGGTCCCGGATGTACGCAGGTATTGCGCCAGGATTTCGCTGTACCAGCCGGTGCTGGGGCTGATCTCGATCACCCGGCTGCGGCTGCCGACGCGGAAGAACTCCAGCGTTTCGCGTGGGTGGCGGAAACCGTCGCGCGCGCGATTGGCCTTGTCGCGCCAGCTGCCGGCGATCGCATCGGCAAGCAGGGCGCCATCGGCTTCGGCCCAGGACTGGTCCACCTGCGCGGCGGCGGCGCTGCGCGAGGGCACGCCGTTACTGGCACAGGCGGCCAGCACCAGGATCGCCAGGAAACCGGTGGAAACGCTGCGAACATTGGTCATCTCGATGCTCCCCATCGATGCGTGTGCCGCAAGGTTAGCGCGAGCAGGTGGAAGGATGTGTCATTGCCGGATGCACGAAGCCCGGCCGGGGCCGGGCTTCGGTTCGAGGCGTCGCGATGGCGGATCAAACCAACTGCGCGATCGCCGCATTGAGCGTGGCGCTGGGGCGCATCGCGGCATCGGCCTTGGCGTTGTCGGGGCGGTAGTAACCGCCGATGTCGGCCGGCTTGCCCTGCACACCGTTCAACTCGCCGACGATCGCCGCCTCGCCATCCACCAAGGCCTTGGCGACCGGCTCGAACTTCGCTTTCAATTCGGCATCCGCCTCCTGCGCGGCCAGCGCCTCGGCCCAGTAGCGAGCCAGCCAGTAATGGCTGCCGCGATTGTCGATGCCGCCGATCTTGCGGGTCGGCGACTTGTCGTTGTCGAGGAACCGGCCGTTGGCGACATCCAGTGCGTCGGCCAGCACGCGCGCACGCGCGTTGCCGGTGCTGTCGGCCAGGTGCTCGAGCGAGGCCTGCAACGCCAGGAACTCACCCAGCGAATCCCAGCGCAGGTAGTCCTCGGCCACGAACTGCTGCACGTGCTTGGGCGCGGAACCGCCGGCGCCGGTCTCGAACAGCCCACCACCGGCCATCAGCGGTACGATCGAGAGCATCTTGGCGCTGGTGCCCAGTTCCATGATCGGGAACAGGTCGGTCAGGTAGTCGCGCAACACGTTGCCGGTGACGCTGATGGTGTCCTTGCCCTCGCGGATGCGTGCAAGCGAGTGCTTCATCGCCTCGACCGGCGACTTGATGCTGATGTCGAGGCCATCGGTGTCGTGGTCGCGCAGATAGTGCTCGACCTTGGCGATGATCTCCCGATCGTGCGCACGCTCGGCATCCAGCCAGAACACCGCCGGCGTGTTCGACAGCCGCGCGCGGTTGGCCGCCAGCTTCACCCAATCGGCTACGGCTGCATCCTTGGTTTGGCACATGCGGAAGATGTCGCCGGCGCGCACTTCCTGCTCCATCCACACCTTGCCGGTGTCGTCGGTGACGCGCACGGTGCCGTCGTGGTGGATGCGGAAGGTCTTGTCGTGGCTGCCGTATTCCTCGGCTTTCTGCGCCATCAGCCCGACGTTGGGCACGCTGCCCATCGACGCCGGGTCGAACGCGCCGTTCGCCTTGCAGTCGTCGATCACCACCTGGTAGATGCCGGCATAGCAGCGGTCCGGGATCACCGCCTTGGTGTCCTGCAGCTCGCCCTTGGCGTTCCACATGCGCCCGGAGTCGCGGATCATCGCCGGCATCGAGGCATCGACGATGACATCGCTCGGCACGTGCAGGTTGGTGATGCCCTTGTCGGAGTTGACCATCGCAAGACCCGGGTTCGATGCGTAGATTTCGGCGATGGTCGCCTCGATCGCCGCACGTTCCGCTTCGCTCAGCTCGCCGAGCTTGGCGTACAGGTCGCCGATGCCGTTGTCCGGCTCGAAACCGATGCGCTTGAGCAGGTCGCCGTGCTTGTCGAACAGGGCCTTGTAATAGCGCTGCACCACGATGCCGAACATGATCGGGTCGCTGACCTTCATCATCGTCGCCTTGAGATGCAGCGAGAACAGCACGCCCTGCGCCTTCGCGTCTTCGATCTGCGCATCCAGGAAATCGGCCAGCGTGTCGGCGCGCATCACCGCGCAGTCCAGCACCTCTCCCGGCAGCACCTTGGTCTTGGACTTGAGGATGACATCGGAGCCGTCCTTGCCGAGCAATTCGATCTGCACCTTGCCGTCATGGTCGAAGGTCACCGATTGCTCGCTGGCGAAGAAATCGCCATCGCCCATGTGCGCGACGTGCGACTTCGAAGCGGCATCCCACTGGCCCATGCGATGCGGGTGCTTCTTCGCGTAATTCTTCACCGAGGCCGGAGCGCGGCGGTCGGAATTGCCCTCGCGCAACACCGGGTTGACCGCGCTGCCCTTGATGCGGTCGTAGCGGGCCTTGGCCTCGCGGCCGGCTTCATCCTGCGGGTCTTCCGGGTAGTCGGGAACGTCGAAACCCTGATTTTGCAATTCAGCTATCGCCGCCTTCAGCTGCGGCTCGGAGGCACTGATGTTGGGCAGCTTGATGATGTTGGCTTCAGGCGTCTTCGCCAGTTCGCCGAGTTCGTGCAGGTCGTCGTTGACCTTGTTGTCGCCGAGCCGCTCCGGGAACTGCGAGAGGATGCGCGCGGCCAGCGAGATGTCGCGGGTCTGGACATCGACACCCGCGCTTTTCGCGAACGCCTGCACGATCGGCAGGAATGAGTGGGTGGCGAGCAGCGGCGCTTCGTCGGTGAGCGTGTAGAGGATCTTGGGCGTTTCGGTCATGGCGTGCTCGCGGATGTGGCGAGCCGGCCCGATGCCGCTCGCGATGGATCGGACATTGTCGCCGCTATCGCCAGCGTCGGCAAAATGCGGGGGCGTACTGCAACAGGCGCACGCGTGCAGGCAAAAAAAGGGCGCGACTTTCGTCGCGCCCGGCTCGCCCGACGGCAAAGCGGATGGTGCGGGAGACTCAGCGAACCTCGAACTGGCGGGTCTGCGCGACACCGCCATCGACGTCGATGGCGACGGTGTAGGTCCCTGCAGGCCACGGGTTCGGATTGTTGATCTTGAAGGTGTACATGGTGTCGGCACCGGCCATGTCACGCGACTCGGTGTGCACGGTCTGACCGTCCTGGAAGGTCCACTTGGCGTTGAGCTTGTTGCCGGCCGGCGCGCCGCTGGTGTTGACCGAGGCGACGATGTCGTGGTCGGCGGCCGCGAAAGTGGTGGTGGGCGCGGTCACCCGGTTGCTGGCGTCCACGGCCTTGCCCAGGTCCACCGAATTGATGGTGACGGCGGTGGTTGCGGGCGTGGTGGGTGCGGGCGTCGTCGGCGCCGGCGTGGTGGCCGCGGGCGGTGCGACGACCGGCTCTTCCTTCTTCTTGCAGCCGGTGATGCCGACGGTGGCGACCAGGGCCGAAGCCAGCGCGATCGTGAGGTGCTTGCGATTCATGGAAACTCCTGTGGATGGATGTTGCGGCCGCTTGCGGCCGTCAATGCGTCAATGGAACGATTGAATTGATCAGGGAAGCTTGAAGGTCTGCCCGGGCTGGATCTTGTCCGGGTCTTCGATCTGGTCGCGGTTCGCCTCGTAGATGCGGTTCCAGGCGTTGGCATCGCCATAGACCGCCTTGGCGATCTTGGACAGCGAGTCGCCGGACTTGACGGTGTAGCTCTGGCTGCCACCGCCGGCACCCACCACGGCACTGCTGCCGCCGGTCACCTTGGAGAAATCCGCCTTGTCACCGCTGGCGGCGCTGCCGCCGGTGACACCGGAAAAGGCGCCGCCCTTGTTGCCGGTCATGCCGGACAGGGACAGCTTGTCGGGATCGTTGTTCTGGTTGGCCATCGTAGCCTCCGTGCGTGGGGTTTCACGCGACCAGCCTTGCACGGCGCCTGTTAAGAAAACATCGTGCCGGGGTGAACGCTACTGGCGCGGCTCGCGAACCGGCGGCGGCGGCGGTGTGCCGGGACTGGCCCGCCACGGGTTGATGTCGAGGCCGCCGCGACGGGTGTAGCGCGCCTCGACCGAAAGCTGCTCGGGGCGGCAACGGGCCAGCAAATCGACGAACACGCGTTCCACGCATTGCTCGTGGAATTCGCAATGGTTGCGGAAGCCGACCACGTAGCGCAGCAGGCCTTCGCGGTCGATGCGCGGGCCGCGGTAGGCGATCGCCAGTGTCGCCCAGTCCGGTTGGCGGGTGACCGGGCAATTGGACTTCAGCAGGTGCGAGACCAGCACTTCTTCGGCATCGTCCTGCCCGGCGATCCGCAGCATCGAGGCATCGGGCGGGCCGTACACGTCGATGTCGATGTCGAGGCCGTCGATGCATTCGCCTTCGCCTGCATCACCCATCGACGGCAACCCGAAATCCATCGTCACCGGCGCACCGGCGGCCTGCGAAAGATCGGTCTGGATCCGCGCGCGCAACGCGGCTTCATCGACCAGCCGCTCGCCGTTGAACGAGTTGAGATAGAGCTTGAAGGACTTGGATTCGATCAGGTTCGGCGAATCGGCCGGTACCTTGAACGTCGCGGTGGAGACGCAGGGCTTGCCGCGCGCATCCAGCCATCCCAGCTCATAGGCATGCCAGCGGTCGTGGCCGATGAAGGGCAAAGCCGCGCCTTCGATGCCGATGCCGGCACGGCCGTCGGCGCGCGGGATCGGGAACAGCAGCGTCGGGTCGTAGCGCTCGGGATACGGCGTTTCCCGGCCCAACAGGCTGCCGGCGGCGGTTTGCGGCGTGGTCATGCCCGCATTATCCGCCCTGCCGGCGAAGACGGCCGCATAATCGAGCCTCGCAAAGGAGAGGTGCATGCACGGCGGCGGATTGGAACTTGCCTTGGTCTTCCTGCTGGCCGCGGTGATCGCGGTACCGGTGTTCAAGCGTTTCGGCCTGGGCGCGGTGCTCGGCTACCTGGTCGCAGGCGTGGTGCTGGGCCCGTACGCGATGCGCGTGGTGCCCAATCCGGAACCGGTGCTGACCGCCAGCGAGATCGGCGTGGTGATGATGCTGTTCGTCATCGGCCTGGAACTGTCGCTGCCGCGGCTCAAGCTGATGCGCGGGCCGATCTTCGGCGTCGGCGGCCTGCAGGTCGCATTGTCGGCGCTGGCACTGGGCGCTGTGGCGATGTTGATGCGTGATTCCAGCTGGCGTTCGGCGTTGGTGATCGGTGTCGCGCTGGCACTGTCATCGACCGCGGTCGGCCTGCAGCTGCTCTCCGAACGCAAGGAGCTGGACAGCGAGCATGGGCGCCTGGCGTTTGCCATCCTGCTGTTCCAGGACCTCGCCGCGATCCCGCTGCTGGCGGCCATTCCCCTGCTCGGCGGTGTGGCCTCCGCCGATGGCGAGGCGCAGTGGCTGGCGGTCGGCAAGGCGATCGCCGCGATCGTGTTGCTGGTGGTCGGCGGCCGGCTGCTGCTGCGGCAGTTGTTCAACCGCATCGCCCGCCTCGACATGCCGGAGGTGTTCACCGCCACCGCCCTGCTGGTGGTGCTGGGCAGCGCCTGGCTGCTGCAGAACGTGGGCCTCAGCGCGGGCCTCGGCGCCTTCCTCGCCGGCGTGATCCTGGCCGACTCGGAATTCCGCCACGAACTGGAGACCCAGATCCAGCCGTTCGAGGGCCTGCTGCTCGGGCTGTTCTTCATGGCCGTCGGCATGAGCATCGACCTGCGCGCGGTGGCCTCGGAGCCATGGCCGATCGTCAGTGGCGTGCTGCTGCTGATGGCGATC
Organism: Pseudomonadota bacterium; assembly: GCA_023461075.1. Taxonomy (GTDB): domain Bacteria; phylum Pseudomonadota; class Gammaproteobacteria; order Xanthomonadales; family Xanthomonadaceae; genus Solilutibacter. The sequence goes on from JAEWNY010000007.1 coordinate 18,762, forward strand.
AAGTTCGCGATCCTGTTCGGCCTCGGCAAGGGGCTCGGCAAGCTGGACACGCGCGGCGCGCTGCTGCTCGGCTCGGTGTTGGCGCTGGGCGGCGAATTCGCCTTCGTGGTGTTCAGCGAAGCCGACCGTGCCGGCCTGATGGAAGAAGGTCAGCGCGACCGGCTGACCGCGATCGTCGGCCTGTCGATGGCGCTGACGCCGTTGCTGGTGATCGCGATCAGTGCATTGCTCAAGCGCCGCCGCAAACCACACGTGCAGGCCCGTGATTTCGATGCCATCCCCGACGACCACCCGCAGGTATTGATCGCCGGCTTCGGCCGCTTCGGCCAGATCGTCGCGCGGCTGCTGTTTGCCCAGCGCATCCGCTTCGTGGCGATCGATGCCGATGTCGAACAGGTCGACTTCTTCCGCCGGTTCGGCAACCCGATCTACTACGGCGATCCCAGCAAGGGCGACCTGCTGCGCGCGGCGGGCGCGGACCGCATCAAGGTGTTCGTGGTGGCGGTCTCCGATCGCGGCGCGGCCTTGCGCATCGTCCGCCTGCTGCGCCGCCGCTACCCCAAGGCCAAGGTGCTGGCGCGCGCGCACGACCGCGAGCACGCCTGGCAGCTGATGGATTTCGGCGTCACCCCGATCCGCGAGACCTTTGCCGCCGCGCTTGAAGTCGGCCGCGACGTGCTGGTCGAGCTGGGCGTGCCACCGGATGCCGCCGAGGACTATGCCCGTCGCTTCCGCGAGCACGACGAGCGCATCCTCGAAGCGCAGCACCTGGTCTACGACGACGAGGACGCCCTGCGCCAAAGTGCATTGGAGGGCCGGCGCGAACTGGAACAGCTGTTTGCCGCGGAGCTTGGCGAAGGCGAATTCGCCGATGTCGCGAGTCCGCGCGAAGAGGCTGCGCGCTGATTCTCAGCGCGATGCTTCGAGGTAATCCAGCGTCAACTGCAGCATCGCGCGGGTACCGAGGTCGAGCGCGGCTTCATCCAGCCGGAACAGCGGCGAATGGTTGGACGGCGCGGCCAATGGATCGGCCACCTCCGGCCCGCTTGCGCCGACGAAGAAGAACACGCCCGGCACTTCCTTCGCGTAGTAGCTGAAATCCTCGGCGCCGGTGATCAGCGGCGTCTCCACCACCTTGTCCTCGCCGGCGACCGCACGCAGGCTGGGCAGGACCTTCTCGGTCAGCGCCGGATCGTTGTAGGTCACCGGGTTGCCGACCTGCTCGCTGATTTCGAGCTTGCCGCTCGCGCCCTGCGCGGCAGCGCTGTGTTCGATGACATTGCGCATGTCGGTGACGATGCGCGCACGTTGTTCGTCGCTGAAGGTGCGCAGCGTGCCTTCCATCTCGACCTTGTCGGGGATGATGTTGTAGCGGATGCCGCCGTGGATGCTGCCGACAGTGACCACCGCCGGGATGCTGGCGATGTCGGTGCGGCGCGAGACCACCGTCTGCAACGCATCGATGATGCCGGCGCTGGCGACCACCGGGTCGACGCCGCCCCAAGGGCGCGAGCCGTGCGTCTGCCGTCCCTGCACCTGGATGCTGAAACGATCGCTCGCCGCCATGAACGGCCCGCGTCGCACGCCGATGGTGTCCGAGCGCAGGGTCGAGAACACATGCAGGCCGAACACCGCTGCCGGCTTGAAATCGCGAAACACACCTTCCTTCAGCATCAGCGCGGCGCCGCCTTCCTCCGGCGGCGGTGCGCCTTCCTCGGCCGGCTGGAAGATGAGCAGCACCTCGCCCGGCAGGCGATCGCGCATCGCCACCAGCGACTTCGCCACGCCAAGCAGGATCGCGGTATGTGCGTCGTGGCCGCAGGCGTGCATCACGCCGGTCGTCTGGCCGTTGTATTCGGTCGTGACTTTGGAGGCGAAGGGCAAGTCGGTGGTCTGTTCGGTGACCGGCAACGCATCCATGTCGGCGCGCAGCGCGACGCGCGGACCCGGCCGGCCGCCCTTGATGACCGCAGTGACGCCGTATTTCGCGATGCCGGTGCGCGGCGACAGGCCCATCGCGCGGAGCGCATCGGCGACCTTCTTCGACGTGCCCGCTTCGCGGTTGGACAGCTCGGGGAACTGGTGGAAGTCGCGGCGCCAGGCGATGACTTCATCACGCACCGCTTGGGCGGCAGCATCGATTTCGGGGCGGGCTTGGGCAGCGGTATCGAATGCACAAAACGAGGCGAGTACGGCTGCGGCGATCAGGCAGGTGCGCATGCGGGCTTCCCGTTTCACGGAATGATCTCGAACACGACATCGACGCCCTCGTTGAATTCGATCGAAGGCTCGATGTACTGACCCGGCGCGGCCGGTGCAGGCGCCCGCGATCCACTCACCACCACCCGGTCAAGGCTGGCGCCGTAGCGATTCATGATGTTCGAATTGACGCTGTTGATGCTGTAGACGCGGCCCAGCCGGGCACCGTAGGCGGCGGCCAATGCGCTGGCACGTTCCCGGCTCTGCGTCGCGGCGGCTTCGCGGGCCTGCTGTCGGAGGGCATCCTCGCGCAACGACTTGAAGCTGACCGAATCGACCCCGTTCATGCCGGCGGCCAGGCCTTCGTTGATGATCGCATTGATGCTGGCGATGTCGCGAACGCGCACCTGGACGCTGCGCTGGCCGCGAAACCCGCGTGAGATGCGCTTGCCATCCTCGTACTCCACATCCTCGTTGATGGCGAGGGCCGAGGCGGACACATCATCCACGCTGATGGAACGTTGCTTGAGCGCGGCCAGGAATCCGTTGACCGCATCATCCACCCGCCGCTTCACCACCGCCGCATCGGCATCGCGCGCGCTCACCGACAGACTGACCTGCGCTGAATCGGGCTTGGCAGACACCCTGCCTTCGCCGTTCGCCACCACGTGCGGAGCGTCCGGCAACGGCGTGCCCGCGCGCGCGGGCTGGATCGACATCGAGATGAGCATCGCGCAGACGGCGATCATCGGCGTGATTGTCGAATACGGGCGCATCGGCACTCCCCTTCTCATGGATGGGGATGCTAAATCAAGTCAGGTGCTCGCGGGCCAGGTATTCGGCGCTCTGCATCTCGATCAGGCGCGAGGCAGTGCGCTCGAAGGCATGGGCCAGGCGTTCGCCGGCATACAGGTCCACCGGCGATGCATTCGCACTGCAGACCAGGTTGACGTGGCGGTCATAGAACTCGTCGATGGCGGTGACGAAACGGCGGGCCGGATCGTCATTGGTTCCATCGAAACGCGGGATGCCGCCAAGCAGCACGGTATGAACCTCGCTGGCGATCTCGATGTAGTCACTCGCCGCACGCGGGCCTTCGCAGAGCGCGGCGAAATCGAACCAGGCAAAGCCGTTGCAGTACGCGCGGGTCGGGATGGCGCGACCATCGACATCCATCTCCCCGGCCACGGGCACGGCATGGGTGAGCGTCTGCCAGCGCTCGGCCAGCCAGGCCTCGGCGGCGGCATCGGCCGGCACGCGGTAGACCGGTGAGCGGGTCAGTTCGCGCAGCCGGTAATCGGTGCTGGAGGCGATCTCCATCACCACGCACTCGCGCTCGATCAACGCGATCGCCGGCACGAAGCGCGCGCGCTGCAACCCATCCTTGTAGAGATTCGAGGGCGGCGTGTTGGAGGTGGTGACCAGCACCACCCCTTCGGCGAACAGCCGCTCGAGCACGCGTGCCAGCAGCATCGCATCGCCGATGTCGCTGACGAAGAACTCGTCCAGCACCAGTACGCGCATGTCGCGGCGCCATTCCCTGGCGATCGTCGCCAAGGGGTCGCGTTCGCCGGCATGGGCCTTGATCCGTGCGTGGATGTCGCGCATGAAGCGATGGAAATGCGTGCGCCGCTTCTCGCTGAAACCGAGCGTGTCGTAGAACAGGTCGACCAGGAAGGTCTTGCCGCGGCCGACCCCGCCCCACAGGTAGAGACCGGGGATGCTGGCCGCAGCATCGCGCGCGCCGAACAAGCGCCCGAACACACCGGGGCTTTCGGGCGCACTCGACAATGCGTGGTGCAGGCGGTCGAGCTCCACCAGCACCGCGCGCTGGGCCGGATCGTCCTCCCAATCGCCGCGGGCGATGCCTGCGGCATAGGCCTGCGAAGGCGTGTTGCTCATTCCCTGGCGGCAGCGGGGTCGGGCAACCAATGCCGCGCGGTGTTCTTGATGACGCCACGCAGGTCGACCAGCTTGCCGTGGAAGAAATGCGTGGTCGCCGGCATCTTGACGAGTTGCAACTGCGGCGGCTCGGCGTCCTCCAGCCAGCGATAGACCTCTTCCGGTTCGACGATCTCGTCGTCCTCGCCCATCACCACCAGCCACGGCATCGTCGGCACGGTGGAAAGATCGCCGAAATCGCGGCGGCCGAACGGCGGCGCCAGCGAGATCAACGTCGTCGGCTCCAGGGTTTCGCTGGCGCGAATCGAGACGAAGGCGCCGAAGCTGAAACCGGCCAGCCACAGGAGATCGTCCGCGCGTTCGCCGCGCACCCATTCGGCAACCGCACGCAGATCGGACAGCTCGCCATCGCCATGGTCGAATTCGCCCGCCGATGCGCCGGTACCGCGGAAGTTGAAGCGGACCGTGGTGACGCCCAGTTCGCGCAGCGCTCGCGCGGCCATCGTCACCACCTTGTTGTCCATGCTGCCGCCTTCGGTCGGCAACGGATGGCAGACGATGGCGGTGACCGGCTGCGCGGCGATTTCGCTCTCGGGAAACTCGACCATCGCTTCGATCGCGCCGGCCGGGCCGCCGAGGGTCACTTTGGCATCGCTGCCGGGAAAGCTGGGATTCTGCATCCGCACATTTTATCCGCGCCGGCGTGGCGATCCGTTCACCGCGTCCGCAGGCGCAGGTCGATGACCAGAGGATCGTGGTCGGAACTGCGGTACGGCGTCACCGGCGCGCCGGCCGGCTCCGCCACGTCGGGCTCGTCGGCATTGATGTGCCATTCGGCTGCGCCCTGCAACCGCGGCGCCAGCGCGGGACTCAGCAGCGCATGGTCCAGGCGGCCGCGCTGGCCATCGTAGACATAGGAATACGGCTGGGCGATGCCGGCTTCGCTGAAGGCATCGCGCCATCCGGCTTCGCGCAACCAGCGCGGCGGGTCTTCCATCGCGTAAGCATTGAGATCGCCCAGCACGATGACCGAAGCATTCGCGCCCACTTCGCGACGCAGCCAGCCGTCCAGCAGCTTCGCCGATTCAAGCCGGGTCGCGTTCCAGCAGCTTTGGCCGTCCTTCATGTCGGCATCGGCGCCCTTGGCATCACGGCAACCCTTGGATTTGAAATGATTGGCGACGACATGGAACAACGGCCCATCGCCAACGCGGAACCCCTGCAGCAGCGACGGCCGGCTCATGTCGCGGAACGGGCCGATGTCCAACGTGGCCGCAACGCCGAACGCACGCACTTTCGATGCGCGATAGATGATGCCGACGCGGATCGCATCGGTACTGGCATTGGCCGGCATCGGCACCGCGCGCCAGTCGCCGCCCTGCACCGCGTTGAGCGCATCGATGAGCTGCGCTTCGGATGACGCGGCACCGGCCTCATCGTTCTCCAGTTCCATCAAGGCGACGACATCCGCGTCCAGCGCGGCCAGCGCCATCACCAGCTTGGCGCGCTGGTGCAGGTAGGCGGCTTGCGTTTTCGCGCCGCGCGCGGTCGGGAAGCCACCGCCACGGCCATCGCCGTTGAACAGGTTCTCCAGGTTCATCGCCGCGATGCGCACTTCACCCATGCGCGGCGGTGCGGCCGGGCGCGATGCGGCCTCCACCACCGGCACCGCCGCCAGTTGCAGGCGGTAACGGCCGAGGCGCTCATCGACGATGCCGCTGACTCCCGGGAGCACGCTGCCGGTACGCGGGATGTCGCGGCTCATCACCCCGCCGCTGTTCTCGCGGGCGTCACCATCATCGAGCAGCAGCATGCGCGCATCGTTGGCGGCGGCGAGTCGGTTGGCGGCCTGACCCGGCAGCGCGATCTCGGTCGGTGTCCATGCGGGACCTTCCAGCGCGACCTGCCATTCGCCGAAACGCGCGGCGTTGTGGCTGGCGACCAGCGTCAGCTGCGGCGACATCGACACCCGCATCGCCTCGAGCGCCTCCCACTCCGCGTCGCTCCGCGGCAGGGATTGGAGGACTTGCGCCGCAGGCAGCGGCGCGGCCGGAAGCTGGCGGACCTCGGCCACTTCCAGCGCGGTGATGCTGCCGCCCCGGCCGGTGTCGCGTTCGATGACCGTGCCGCGCACGCGAACGCGATCATCCATTTGCAACGCATCCGGCGCGCCGACGAGGAACAGCGCATCGGAGGTCGCCGGATCGCCATCGGCATCGCCCTCGAGCGACATCACGCCCAGTCCCGCGCGGAAATCCGCGGTGATGCTGCCTTCGACCACCACCTCGCGCCCGAGCAGCGGGCTATGCGCGCCACCGCCCTGCACGCTGCCGATGGCGATGGCCGGAGCGGGCTTGGGCAGGCCGACACACCCAGCCAGCGCAGTCGCAAGCAGGGTGGTGAGGGTTAAACGGCGATACGGCTGCATGGTGCGGTGTCTCGGCATGGGAGGGCTATCCAGCCCGGATCGGAACGCGCCCGGCGGAAACGAAGACGCCGCCCGCAGGCGGCGTCCTTCCGGATGGCGGCATGCTTACTGGCTCTGCTCGGCCATCCATTCGACCGTCACCTTGACCTGCTCGTCGGTCAGCGCCGGGTTGCCGCCGCGTGCGGGCATCACGCCGGTCGCGCCGGTGAAGCCCTCGATCGCGTGCTTGACCATCAGGTCCATGCCGTTGGCCGCCAAGCGCGCGCCCATGCCGGCGCCGTCCAGCTTGGGCGCGCCACCGGTACCGGCGGTATGGCAGCCGGTGCACAGCTTGTCGAAGATCACCTTGCCGTCCAGCGTGCCGTCATAAGCGGCGGTGGCGGTGGCGGCTGCCTTCATCGCGGCGGCGGCGGCCAGCTGCTCGGCCACGCCTCGCTGCCCGGCGTACACGCTGCCCACCGGCGCGATGCGCGCCTCGGTCTGCGCCTTGGCCTGCGGCGTCTGCTCATGCGGAAGCAAGTGGTTGAGGTAGCGGGCGAACAGGATCAAACCCAAGGTCAGCAGCACCAGGAAGCCGATGACCATGGAGAATTTCTTCAGGAATAGGGAGTCGTGCTTGTTCACGTGCATCGGTCCTGCAAGGCCCGAGTGGCCCTGCCTCAGCCCCACAGTATAAGTGCGGCCCCGGATGCCCGCCACGGCCGCTGGCGATGGACGCGGGTCACCCGCTTCCTATAGCCTGCGGGCGCGCCAAGCCGGCGCGGATCGGGGGTGACGGGATGTAGACGAAGAAATGGGCGGCCGAGTTCATCGGCACCTTCTGGCTGGTGCTGGGTGGCTGCGGCAGCGCCGTGCTGGCAGCGAAATTCGGGGGCGATGCCAATCCGCTGGGCATCGGTTTCGTCGGCGTCGCGTTGGCGTTCGGCCTGACGGTACTGACCGGTGCCTATGCGCTGGGCCACATCTCGGGCGGTCACTTCAATCCGGCGGTCAGCGTGGGCCTGTGGGCCGGCGGCCGCTTCCCCGCCCGCGAACTGCCGGGCTACATCATCGCCCAGGTGCTGGGGGCGATCGCCGCCGCGGCCTTGCTGTTCTTCGTGGCCAGCGGCAACGGCACCGTCATTGGCCAGGCAGTGGTCGGCGATCCGGCCACCGCCGGCGCCTTCGCCACCAACGGTTTCGACAGCCTCTCGCCGGGCGGCTACTCGATGGCCGCCGCGCTGGTGCTGGAAATCGTGCTGACCGCGATGTTCCTGGTCATCATCATGGGCTCGACCCACGGCAAGGTGCCCGCCGGCTTCGCGCCGATCGCCATTGGCTTGGGCCTCACCCTGATCCACCTGATCAGCATCCCGGTCACCAATACCTCGGTGAACCCGGCGCGCTCGACCGGCGTCGCACTGTTCGGCGGCAGTGGCGCGATCCAGCAACTCTGGCTGTTCTGGGTGGCGCCGATCATCGGCGGTGCCGTCGGTGGTGCGCTCTACAAATGGTTGCGGCCCGAGAACGTCTGAGGCCCGCCTCGCCGCTATACGAGATGGACGGCCGCCTCCGGGTGGCCGTTCTTTGTGATCGAGGCGCGAACCGTGCGAGAATGCGCGGCCCTGCGCGCCCGTAGCTCAGCCGGATAGAGTAGTGGCTTCCGAAGCCATTACTCACCCCCGAAATCGGGGGTCGGACGTGTCACAAGGCGTGTAGTCAGTGGGATGTACCAAATCGCTGTAAGTCATTGATTTGAGCGCCTGTAGCTCAGCCGGATAGAGTAGCGGCTTCCGAAGCCGTTGGTCGGGGGTTCGAATCCCTCCAGGCGCGCCATCCCTCCTGTGACAAATCTGTGCCAGATCTGTGCCACGAAATTTTCGGCGCGGCCGGGCGGATGAGTAGTGGCCGTGTGACGCATCCGAGGCCTCACCGGCGTTCCGACGCCCATCCTTCTCGTCTCCTGAGACAGACGTCGCCTAAGCTGGATCGTCTGCAGCGAATCTCAGGGGAGAGCGAAGTAAAGGGACTGATCATCGACGAACCATGGATTTCATTGATCCTGGCCGGCAAGAAGGACTGGGAGATGCGCAGCCGCCCGACGCAGGTGCGTGGGCCCATCGCACTGATCCGGAAGGGAAGTGGACAGGTCGTTGGAACTGCGAATGTCATCGGCAACCACGGACCTCTTGGGCTGGAAGAGCTCCGATCAAACGCCTCGCGGCATTGCGTACCAATGGTCGAGCTCGAGTCCGGACGGGCCACGAAGTGGACGACCGCTTGGCAACTGGAACACGCCGCGCCATTGGCAGTCCCGGTCTCCTACGAGCACCCGTTCGGTGCTGTCATCTGGGTAAACCTTGATCCTGAAGTCGCTGCTGCGATCCAAGAGCAGACAGCTTCCAGTTCGACGCATTCCGAAGTGGCGGTCGAGCCTCGGCCATCACTGCAGGCCCGCACGGTCGAGTGCACTGCCGAATCGACCCGTTGGCCTGCGAGAGCCATGGCAACCGGTGACGCGGAAACGAAGAGTGCAACAGTTGGCGAGCTGGTTCCCGTGGCCAAGGACGGTTCATAGTTCGGTCCGCACGTCGGTCGCGGCGGCGTGTTCCAGATTGGGGCGAAGGGCGCGGAGATTCGCGCCTGCCAGCGCGGGTCGACGTCGGCACGCCAACCGATCGCCTGCAGGCCGGCGGACACGGGGTTCAAGCGGAGGGACGATGGCTGCGCATGCCGCGCAGTGCATAGCCTGCGGTTATGTCCGTCGGGTGTCTTTTCAATGGTGCCGGCGCGGACGGTTGCCTAAGGTGGATGCGG
>JAEWNY010000008.1 GCA_023461075.1 Pseudomonadota bacterium
GAGTTCCGTGACGAACTGCCGAAGACCAATGTCGGCAAGATCCTCCGCCGCGAACTGCGCGACGAGGCCAAGCCCAAGGGCTGACCGACTGCCACAACCCATCATTGTCGCCATGAAAAACCCGCCGGTCCGGGGGGTTTTTGATGATGCGAAGACTGCGTGGAAACGCGGCGTCGCGAGGTCACTCCTCGGCGCGCGGGCGCATGTACGGGAACAGCAGCACGTCTCGGATCGAGGCCGAATCGGTCAGCAACATCACCAGTCGGTCGATGCCGATGCCCAAGCCACCGGTCGGCGGCAGGCCCACTTCCAGCGCGCGGATGTAGTCGGCATCGAAATGCATGGCTTCATCGTCGCCGGCGTCCTTGGCCTCGACCTGCGCCATGAAGCGCGCGGCCTGGTCTTCGGCGTCGTTCAACTCGGAGAAGCCGTTGGCCATTTCCTTGCCGCCGATGAACAGTTCGAAGCGGTCGGTGATGCCCGGCTCGTCGTCGGATTCGCGCGCCAAAGGCGAGACTTCCACCGGATAATGGGTGATGAAGGTCGGCTGGATCAGGCCGCTTTCCACGGTCTTCTCGAAGATCTCCAGCAACAACTTGCCCCAGCCGTAACCGGGCTTGACCGGGATCTGCAGGCGCGCACAATGCGCGGCCAGTGCCTCGCGGTCGCGGCAATCGGCCTCGGAGATCTCCGGGTTGAGTTCGCGCACCGCTTCCTCGAGTTTCCAGCGACGGAACGGCTTGCCGAGGTCGATCTCGCGCCCCTCCCATTCCAGTGCGACCTTGCCCATCGCCTCGGCGGAGACATGGCGGATCAACGCCTCGGTCAGGTCCATCACTTCGGTGTAGGAGACATAAGCCTCATACAACTCGAGCATGGTGAACTCGGGGTTGTGCCGGGTCGACACGCCCTCGTTGCGGAAATTGCGGTTGATCTCGTAGACGCGCTCGAAGCCGCCGACCACCAAGCGCTTCAGGTACAGCTCCGGCGCCACGCGCAGGAACAGGTCAAGGTCGAGCGCGTTATGGTGCGTGGTGAACGGCTTGGCCGTGGCACCGCCTGCGATGTAATGCATCATCGGCGTCTCGACTTCGAGGAAGCGCCGTGCATCCAGCCAGCGCCGCATCGAAGCGATGATGCGCGAACGCGCGACGAAGACCTCGCGCGCTTCGGGTGTCACGATGAGATCGACATAGCGCTGGCGGTAACGTTGCTCGACATCGGACAGGCCATGGAACTTGTCCGGCAGCGGCCGCAGCGACTTGGTCAGCAGGCGCAGCCTTTCGACCTTGACCGACAGCTCGCCGGTCTTGGTGCGCATCAGGGTGCCTTCGGCGGCGAGGATGTCGCCGACGTCCCAGCCTTTGAACGCATCGTAGGTGTCGCCCAGCGTGGTCGATTGCAGGAACAACTGGATGTCGCCGCTGACATCACGCAGCTTGGCGAACGCGGCCTTGCCCATGAGGCGCTTGGCCAGCATGCGTCCGGCGATGCTGACGCGGCGGCCATCGCCCTCCAGCGCCTCGCCGCTCCACCTCTGCGCATCCGCGTACTCGGACTGCAGGTCGCCGGCGTACTCGGCCCGACGGAAATCATTGGGGAAAGCGTTGCCCTGCCCGCGCAACGTGGCCAGCTTGCCGCGACGTTCGGCGATCAGGCTGTTCTCGTCCTGTGCGGACGCGGTGGGCTCGTTCATCGTCATTCCATCAATGGGTCATGTCGGCGCGCTTGGAACCGGCATCCAGTCCGGACTTCAGGCTGGCCTCGACGAACTCGTCCAGGTCGCCATCGAGCACCTTCTGGGTATCGCTGCGCTCCAAACCGGTGCGCAGGTCCTTGATCCGCGACTGGTCCAGCACGTAGTTGCGGATCTGGCTGCCCCAGCCGATGTCGGACTTGGTGGCCTCGACCGCATCGCGTTCGGCATTGCGCTTCTGCAATTCGAATTCGTACAACTTGGCGGCCAGCATCTTCATCGCGGTGTCGCGGTTCTGGTGCTGGCTGCGGCCGTTCTGGCAGGCCACGACTATATTGGTCGGGAGGTGGGTGATGCGTACCGCCGATTCGGTCTTGTTGACGTGCTGGCCACCCGCACCCGACGAGCGATAGACATCCACGCGCAGGTCGGCGGGATTGATCTCGATGTCGATGTTGTCGTCGACTTCCGGCGAGACGAATACGCTGGTGAAGCTGGTATGGCGGCGGTTGTCGGAATCGAACGGCGACTTGCGCACCAGCCGATGCACGCCGGTTTCGGTCTTGAGCCAGCCGTAGGCGTAGTCGCCCTCGACCCGGAACGTCGCCGACTTGATGCCGGCGACATCGCCGCCGGACGCTTCCATCAACTCGACCTTCCAGCCGCGCCCCTCGGCCCAGCGCAGGTACATGCGCAGCAGCATCTCCGCCCAGTCCTGCGCCTCGGTGCCGCCGGCACCGGCCTGGATGTCGACGAAGGCGGACGCGCCATCCATCTTGCCGGAGAACATGCGTTGGAACTCCAGCTTCTCCACATCCTTTTCGAAGCGATCGACGTCGGCGACGACCGCGAGCGCGGTGTCCTCGTCGTCCTCCATCTCGGCCAGTTCCAGCAGCTCGTTGCCGCCGGTCAGGCCTTCGGTCAGCGTGCGGATGCCGTTGACGTTCTTGTCGAGTTGGGCGCGTTCGCGGCCCAGTGCTTGCGCGCGCTCGGCATCGTTCCAGACATCGGGGCTTTCCAGCTCCCGCTCGACTTCCTCAAGACGCTCCTTCTTGGCGTCGTAGTCAAAGAAACCCCCGGAGCGCATCAAGGCGACCGATCAGGTCGGCGATGCGTGCTCGGACGGGATTGAGCTCGATCATGGCTTGCGTACATCGTTGAAAACGGCCGGCAATTCTAGCAGGCGGAGGCTCCAGCCGGAGGCTCACGCCGGATTTGCGCCGGGCATGGCAGCCTGCTTCCATCCCGGCAGCGGAGAACGACATGGCCAGGTTCAAGATAGGCGACCACGTGCGCTGGAACTCGGAGGCCGGGCATGCCAGCGGCCACATCATCAAGGTGCATGTGGCCGATTTCGACTACAAGGGCCATACCCACCGCGCCAGCCGCGAGAAGCCGCAATACGAGATCAAGTCCGACAAGACCGATCACGTCGCGGCGCATTACGGCGACGTGCTCGAGAAGATGTCCGGAGGAAACACATGACGATCATCGACCCGGAAGCCGTCCGCTTGCGTCTTGCGCACGCTGTTCACTACTGCATTGATGCAGCCTCGCCGCGCAGGACGTGGCGATAACGCCGGCTGCAAGGCACCACGCTGCCATCCTTGAGGTGAATGCGGGCGTCGCCGGCATCGGTCGGCTCGATCGAGGCGATCATGGCAAGGTTCACGATATGGCTGCGATGGACGCGGGAGAATTTTTCCGCGTCCAGTTGTGACTCGATGCCGCCGATGGTGCCGCGCAGCGGATAGACCCGCCCGCCCAGATGCAGGTTGACGTAGTTGCCGTTGGCCTGCAGCCATTCGATGTCGTCGGTGGCGATCAGGAAGTCGCGTCCCAGCTTGCGTACCAGAAAACGTTTGGGATGCCCTGCTGCGGCGACCTCCGGCACGAGGGGTACGCCGGAATCCGGTGTTGACAAGGCGTGCGCTTCGCCTTGCCGGAGCAGCGCGTAGCGCTCGAAACCGTGGGCGACCAGGACGATCAAGGAGAACGTCTGCACGTCCTTGCCATATTCATAGGCGAAGTTCGCCAGCCACGGCCCGTAGTCGTAATGCAGCCCGATCGATGCATGGATGGCCGTGCGCAACGCGACCATCCCGCCAACATGCAGGGCGCTCCATGCCAGGCTGCCCAGCAGATAGCCGGGCAGTCGTCGGGGCCAGTTCTCGAGTGAAAGTGGCCAACGCCGGCAGGCCAGCAGGAGCAGCGGCAGCAGGAGGAGTGAAACAAGCAGGCTGCTGCCCTCGGCAATGGACAGGGACGCCAGATCGACAGGGGCGCCTTCGCGGGCCGCATCCGCCCAGTCGATCCAGATGTTGCCCAGCCCCGCGCCGACGAAGACCGTGATCCACAGGGCCGCGGAAGCGTACAGGGCACCGCGTGGGTGGGTGGAAGCCGCATCGCTCATACCCACAGTCTAGGCGGCGGCTGCTATCCACGGCCGGGTTATTCGTCACCGCATCCCGCCGTTCGTCCCTTGGTCCTCGCGATTCAAGGATTTGCGCTTCCCGAGAGGGTCAGGCGGTCGCAGTCTGGCTGGATGAAACCCTCAGCACTTTCCGGCCGCCGCCACGACCTCGATGCGCTGCGCGTGATCGCCTTTGGCCTCCTCATCCTCTATCACGCAAGCGGCATCTGGCAGACGGATTCCGACTTCCACGTGGTCAGTCGCCACACCTTCGACCAGATGGATGGCTTCCGCATCCTGCTGAATCGTTGGCGGATGCCGCTGCTGTTCGCCATCTCGGGTATTGCGATTGGCCTGGCCGCTCCACGCGATGGCTGGCTATTCGTGCGCCAGCGGACATCGCGCCTGCTGATCCCGCTGGCGTTCGGCATGCTGACGATGATCGTCGTCCAGGCCTACTGCGAGGCGAGGCTCAACGGCCAGGTGCCGGCCGGTTTCCTGGGATTCTGGTGGCGCTACCTGCAGCTGCGGCCGTGGCCCGCCGACGCCTTCACCGGGGCGGCCCATGGCGTCACTTGGAACCATCTATGGTACCTGCCCTACCTCTGGTGCTACACCGTGCTGTTGATGATGTTGCGGCCCGTGCTGCAGAACTCGCCCGAATCGAGGCTGGGCGCGTTATCGAAGCCGCTTGGCGTGGTCGTCGGTTGGTTGCTGCCAGTCCTGGCATGGTTGATCGCCCTCTTGTGGCTGAAGCCGCGGTTCCCGGAAAGCCATGCATTCATCGGTGACTGGTATGCGCATGTCGTCTACTTCGGCTGCTTCCTCGCCGGCTGGTGGGTGTCGAGGGAACAAGGCGCATGGGAATGGTTGGCCCGCTGGCGTTGGCTGACCGTCGGCATCGCAGCCATCGCCATCATGATCGAGTTGCTGCTGAAATTCGCCGATCTGTGGCTTGACGAGGCGCCGTTGCCTGACTGGGCGTCTGCAGTCAACTGGGGACTGGTGGAAACCACTGCGCGAGCGACTTATGGGTGGACTGCGATGCTCGCCATCTTCGGTTTCGGCCTATCCCATTTGAACAAGCCTTTCCGCTGGCTCCCGTATGCGAGCGAAGCGGTCTACCCGTGGTACATCCTGCACCAGACGTTGCTGGTGCTGATCGGCTACTGGGTGATCCCGCTGGGATGGAACGCGGCGATGGAGGTGGTCGCGATCCTCGGCGGCACCATCGTCGGGTGCCTGCTCCTGCACGAACTGCTGATCCGACGGATAGCTTTGTTGCGGCCGCTTTTCGGGCTCAAGCCGGCTGCCGATGCACAACGATCAGTTGCACCGCTTCCCCGCCCCGCCAGTCATCCGGCACCAACCGATAGGCGATGCGCGAACGCGGCGCCGGTCGATCCTCTTCCCATCCATCGAAATGCATCGCGTTGAAGCGACGGCCCTCGCGATTCAGAGTGAGACGCAAGTGGCGTTCGCCGACGATGCGCCAATCCACCACGTCGAATTCGCCGTCGAACAGCGGCTCCGGATAGCCCTGTCCCCACGCACCGCCATCGCGCAGGGCGCAGGCGTGGGCGAAGTCGTGCGCGTCTATCGCGAGTTCACCATCGCTGAGCAACGCTTCGCGCTGCGCCAATGCGACCGCCTGTTCCTCGCCGATTCGTGCCATGGCATCCACGAAGGCCGGAAGCGACGCGCGTGGAAGGGTCAGGCCCGCGGCCATCGCGTGGCCACCAAAGCGCGCAATCATGCCCGGATGGCGCGCATCGACCAATGCGATCGCATCGCGCAGGTGGAAGCCCGGGATCGAGCGCGCCGAGCCGCGCCACTCGTCCCCGCCCGCCGGCGCGAACGCGAACACCGGTCGCTGGAGCTGTTCTTTCAGCTTCGAGGCAACCAATCCCACGACGCCGGGATGCCAGTTGTCGTCGGCGACGCACGGGATGGCCGAGGCATCGCGGATGTCCGGGCATTCGATCGCCGCATCGACCATCGACTGCTGCATCTGGCGGCGTTCGCGATTGATCGCGTCCAGCGCCTCGGCCTGCACGCGGCAGGTCGCGATGTCATCGCCGAGCAGGCACTCGATGCCGAGCCGCATGTCTTCCAGCCGACCGGCGGCGTTGATCCGCGGCGCGATGGCGTAGCCGATGTCGGCCGTGGTGAGGCGCGAGTGATCCCGGCCAGCGACATCGATCAACGCGCGCAGGCCCGAGCACCCCTGCCCGTTGCGCAGCCGCCGCAAGCCGGCGCCGATGAGCGCGCGGTTGGCCACGTCCAGCTTGACCATGTCGGCGACCGTGCCTACCGCGACCAGATCGAGTAGCGATGCGAGATCCGCATTGCCACTCACTTCGCCCGCATTGCGTGCCGCAGCGCGCAGGCCGAGCAGCAGGTAGAACAACACGCCGACGCCGGCCAGTGATTTGCCGGGGAATGTGTCGCCCGGCTGCTGGGGATCGATGATGGCGTCGGCATCCGGCAGGGTTTCCCCCGGCAGGTGATGGTCGGTGACGATCACCCGCCAGCCGCGCGCCTTGGCCGCCGCGATGCCCGCATGGCAGGCGATGCCGTGGTCGACGGTGAGCAACACATCCGGTTGCAGGGATGCGATTTCATCGACCAGGCCCGGCGTCAGGCCGTAGCCGTGGACCATGCGATCCGGCACGGCGAACGAGACGCGACTTGCGCCCAGCAATCGCAATCCGCGCACGGCGACGGCGCAGGCAGTCGCGCCATCGGCATCGAAATCGGCGGTGACGACGATGTGCGCGTTCCGATCGATCGCCTCACGCAGCAGGGTGACCGCCTTATCGAGGCCGATCAGTCCATCCGGCGCAGGCAGCGCGGCCAGCGGAGGCATCGCCATCGCACCTCCCGCACTGCCTCGCGCGGCGTGCGCGCGCCGCAAGGCCTCGGGCCAGTGCGCAGGCCACTCGGCGCTGGCGAGCGCGGCCTCGTCCAATTCGCGTCGCTGCAGCGGGCGTGGCGAGGTCATTCCGCCGCGCCGCCGGTTGCTCCCGGTTGCCATTGTCGACGCCAGAAGCGCCAACGCTGGGCGGACGCCAGTCGATAGGAATCGCCATCTTCGATCAGCCAATCCATGTATCCCCCCTCGCTCTTCATCGCCTGCAATGACGGCTGCAACCAGTGTTGATGCAGCCGCTGGGCCGGGACATCACGCAGGTCGTACAGACCGCTGGCCCCGGTCGGGAATGCATCGGGGCGTGTTGCGGGCTCAAGCATCGCCA
>JAEWNY010000009.1 GCA_023461075.1 Pseudomonadota bacterium
ATACAGAAACTCTCCGACGACCTCAAAGCGGAAGTGGTGGATTTGCAGCAGCAGAAAGAAACGGCACGGGAAGAACTAAGACGGGCGAAAAAAGAAATACAGACCGAGAAGCTGAAAGGGGCAGCAACCACCGCAGCCGCCAACATCGCCGAGAGTGTCGGTTCTCTTTTCGGCAGCAACAAGGTCAAGACATTGGAAAAAGAGAACATCGCCCTGCATAGGGAGGTAGCCGACCACGAGGAAACCATCGAAGCCCTGCAAGACAGAATACAGAACATGCAGGCAGACCACAGCCGACAGATGGCAGAAGTAGAACGGAAGTACCGCAGGGAGATAGCGGACAAGGAAACGAAGCACAAGGAGGAAATATCTTTCTTGAAAACGGTAATCGCAAGGGCGGCGGCATGGTTTCCCTATTTCCGTGAAATGCTCCGTATCGAAAACCTATGCCGCCTTGTGGGATTCGATGAAAGGCAAACCGCAACGCTCGTCAAGGGAAAGCCGTTGGAGTATGCAGGGGAACTTTACTCGGAGGAACACGGACGGAAATTCACGACCGAAAAGGCAGGGTTTCAAGTCGTGAAAGACCCCACGGACGGGACGAGACTGGTTCTTGCCATTGACCGAAAGCCCATTGTCGAGTGGTTCAAAGAGCAATTCGACAAGCTACGGCAGAGCATACACCGACCTATACAGCCGCAAAGGAAAGGCAGGGGAATGAAGATATAACCGTTTTATCTTGCTGGAAAACAATAAAAAGTGCTGTTCATAATGCCTTATGAATGGCACTTTTTATATATTTGCACACAAAATAAGGATAGAGCAAATAAAAGTAAATACAGAATCGTAAAATTTGACAGATATGAAAACACAAAAATTAGAAATACTGATATTATTCCTCTGTATATTCGGCTTTATAGGCTGTGATAACAAAGATGAAGAGGGTGAGAAAGTGACAGACTACAAGGAATATTCTCTAACCATTGCATCAAAGAAGATACCCGGTGTTTGTTGGTCAGACGGATTTAATTATTTATCTGATGTATATGCTGTAAAGAAAGAAAATGCCCAAGAATGGGAGAGCCTTGGAGTCATTGATAAATTTGAGTTTGAGAAAGGATATGAATATAAGGTAAAAATCAGTGAAACAAATTATTTGGATTATAGCATGGAAAATCCCGCATGGACGGAATATGAACTACTTGAAATAATATCTAAAAATAGGAAAGATTCAGAAAATTTGCCTTTACATTTTATCCCTAAATCATACTACGAGAATGTACAGCTTCCTAAATACAAATATGTAGTAGATGCAGATAATAATCAAAAACTTATTGAAGAAGAATTGGAAAAAGAATCTCTTATTCCTTTGGATTTTCACTATATATTTTGGCGGAGCGAAGACAAATTCCTAAGATGTATTGCAATAAAAGACGATAATAATACACTGGGACCGTGTATTATAAAAAACGAAAACAAAGCTCCGGAAGAAATGCCAGAATCTTACAAATTACTTCCTCCAGAGGGAAATGTGTTTGGTTATGGAAAATGGACTTTTTCAGATGAACAGGGAAATGAAACGAATTATCTTTCATTTGATGTGTTTATGGGTCGTTCTGCTAAATCAAGAAACGTAGATTTAACTCCCGATGTAGCTTATCTTTATAAAGACCTTTCTGAATACTACAAAAATAAATATCCGCAAGCCGGAGTAAAAACAGTTGTGGTTTCTTATGCCGTTTCTATTAAATAACATAAAATCCTCAGCGAGCATCAATTATCCTAATTATCATTGCAACTATTATAAGAATCTATTAATATGAGAACTATAGAATTAAGCATAAAAAAACGTATGAAAAGAATGAATTTGACCGCTTTATTGTTAAGCAGTGTCTGTTTGTTATGCCAACCCCTTCAAGCCCAACAGAGCATTGATGCTTGTGACGGTCGTACTTATAAAGTAGGCGACACGCTCCGTATTGGCGAACCATTGCCTTCGGGCTATCTATTTATTAGGCAGCTAAACGCTAATAATCAATTCGACAGTCTGGATCCGAAAAACTCAACCGGACGGACTGCCGTCATTACCGACATACCTACTTACCAGCCCGAACTCTATCAACAGTTCGGCATTTACCAACAGCCGGAAACGCCCCAAATAGTCTTTGCCGAACAAGGGGATTTCAAGATCGGCGTATATCTAAACATGGCTTTAAGCAAAGGAAACATCATGTCCGGACATCATGTTTCCCTTATGAATGGAGCTGTTGACCTTACCCCAGCTATCTTGTTCGCCTACGCACATAAGCTTTACGGCAAACCTATCGACACAACATCAGTTGAAACCTATGCCTCTCTCCGTGCTCCCAAACAATATGCAGAAGCAGCCAATGACCCGTTTGTACTGGAAGAACTCCGTACAACATACCGGAAAGAACTGGAACAAGCTGTAGCAAAGGCAGATTTCAATAAAGTGTTCCGCATCAAATGTTTCTCGGAACTCCAAATGTATGACATTAATCAACAGCATTTTCCGATTTCGGGCTTAACGTGTGTCGATGTGGAAACCAAGCAGAACAGAGAATTATCCCAACAAGGTTATTGCTTATGGGGAACTTGTGCCTTTCATTTCACTAACGCTCCGTCATTTACCACCCTGCCTTGCAAAAAAAACATTGCCCAAGGCATCTATACCATGCGTAAAATGACCTCGGCGACCTTGCCACCAACAGCTACCCTATATGTATATGTGCGCATCCTCCAACAGCCAGTATCACTTCCTGATAAACGTACCATGGTGATGCGTCCCGGAACCTCATTCGATTTCGAGTGGTCAACACTCCGTAAAGCATACGGTCAAAAAGCTTTGAACATGGAAATTGTACAAACAGACGGTTATTATAATGTCTTCCCTTATAACATACAAGAAGTGACATACAATTATCTTGGTACACAAACGTTACCTGAAAAGAACAATAAATAGTAATATGAAACTAAAAAATATCATTCTGACTACATTGGTAACAATCGCCCTGACATCATGTTATACATCCAGTCGAATAAGTAAATTCAGCTCTGAAAATATAAAATTGGTATAGATAAAATCTTTTCATAAAAAGATATGGAAAGCCTTTTAATAAGGAAATATCCTATACACAAGACAATCAAGAGAAAGAAAAACTCTTCTATAAAGAAGAATTAAACAAAGGTACATGGTATATTATAACAACAGCTTTTACTTTTATTGATGATAAACTTATAAAGCAAGAGGTTGTAAAAGAAGAAAGGACTTTTCAAAAATGTGATTGTAATAAATAAAATGAAACGTATTGCTTTTTTGGATTACGTGCGCGTGTTTGCGTGCTTCTTGGTCATGTTGGTTCATGCCAGTGAGAATTTTTATGGAGCTGCCGGCTCTACAGATATGGTAGGACCGCAGTCTTTCCTTCAGAATGAGGCCGATAGGTTGTGGGTATCAGTTTATGATGGTTTCTCTCGTATGTCTGTGCCTCTGTTCATGATTGTTTCGGCTTATCTGCTTGCACCGATGAAGAAAGGACAAAGCTGTTGGCAGTTTTACCGCAAACGTTTCCTGCGCATCATGCCGCCGTTCGT
>JAEWNY010000010.1 GCA_023461075.1 Pseudomonadota bacterium
TACGCATCGACAGCAGCAGCTGCAAGGCCTCGGCATCGGCCAAGGCCTGGGTCTCCCACGGTTGGCTGCGACCGCGCATCGTTTCCTTCCACAGCGCGAAGCTGCGGCGCGGTGCCATCCGCACGCCGTCATCGGTACTGACCAGGTGCTTGACCGGCTCGCCGGCCCAATGCACCTGCTCCAGCCATTCGTCGCGCAGCAGCAGGAGCAGGAGGCCGTCGCTGGCACGGATCGCCATCACGCCACTGGTCGCGTCGTCCGCGCCAGGCGACCGCCACTCGGCACGGGCGTCGGTGGCCACGATCGGCCCCGCGTCCGGTTGCCGCGTCAGCCATGCCTCGGCGTCGGCAAGGGCGGCTTCGCGCTGCGCCGCGTCGACGTGGGTGCGGCCGTCCGGCAACCGGCAGGCCACCGCATCACACGGGATCAGCCGGTGCAGCGCGGGCAGGTGGTCGAGCAGGACCTGCATCAGGTCGCCGCCGCCGGACATGCTCCGCAGCAGGGCGCCACGCGCCGCGGTCGCGTCCGCCCGATGTGCCGCGATGCCCGCATGCAGGCGGGCATCGAGCCGCTGCGAATAGAGGATGCCGAACAGGTCGGCGGCGGCCCGCTGGCTGGGCGAGACGCGCATCGGCTTGCGATGGTGGCAGGCGATCAGCCCCCAGAGCTGGCCATCGACGATGATCGAGATCGACATCGACGCGGACATCCCCATGTTGCGCATGTACTCCAAGTGCACCGGCGATACGCTGCGCAGGCCATGGAAGGAGAGGTCGAGTTCGCTGCCGTCAGCCAGGGTCGGCGGGATGATCGGCGCCGGCTGGTAGTCGGTGTCGGCGATCAGCCGCACGCGATTGCGCAGGTACAGCGCGCGCGCCTGTGGCGGGATGTCGCTGGCCGGGTAGCGCAGGCCCAGGTAGGAGGGCACTTCCTCGCTGAGCGATTCGCTGATCACTTCGCCGCTGCCGTCCTCGAGGAAGCGATAGACCATCACCCGCTCGAAGCCGATGAGCCGACGCACCTGCGCTGCGGCGAGTGCGTGGATGTCGCCGCCGTCGGCCTCGTGGTTGAGCAACATGTACATCGGCTGGGCCAGGTCGGTCGCGCCAAGGCCGCGATGGAGGCCGGGCTCCAGTTCGATGTGCATCAGGCCCTGGTTGACGTGGGCGCTGACATCGCAATGCTTCGCACGCAAGCCGACGTTTGCAGACCCGACGAAAGACGGCGGCAGCCCGGTCGCGCCGAGGGAAACCCTGGTCAGCGCGTCCAGCAGGCTGGAGTCGAAGACCTCGATCAGCGGCAGCCCGATCAGCTCCTCGGGAGGCATGTCAAACAGGTCTGCGGTATTGGTGGAGACGTGGCGGATCACCAGGTCTTCGATGCCGCAGGACAGCAGGCAGCCGTGCGGCTGGATCGCGCCGCTGTGCTGGATTGGCTCGCTGGCGCAGGCGGCCAGGGCATCGGATTCGAGCATTTCGCCGCTCCGGGTCATTGCGTGTCCTGTGGGTGTGGCGTTGCGGCGTGGATGAACGCATCGGCGACGAAGGCGAACGCAGCGACCGCACCCGTGACAAGGGCGCCCGCATCGGTGCTGTCGGTGGCGGCCAGAGTGCGCTTGAGGCGGGGCCATGCCGCGTGTCCCCTGCGCACATGGTACGCGAGGAAGCTGGCGCCACGTGACGGTGTCCAGCCGAGCGCCATGGCATCGCGGACCAATACGCGTGCACCCATCGAAGAACCATCGATCACGTAGCGATAGCCGAGGCGGTGCAGGCTTGCGTCGATGGCGCTGCATGCAGGGGGCTGCGCAGCGCATCCCAGAGCGGCCAGATCGTCGTCCAACCGCCGCAAAGATTCGGCGTAGGCGCGATGCAGCGAAGCATCCGCACGAACCACCGCCGCGACGATCGCCCGCATGCCCCGCAGGTAGTGGCGATAGTCGCGGTCGCAGGCCAAGCCGCGCGGGAACAGCGCGTCCAGCCGCCCATGTTGTGCGCGGGTCGCGGAGCGCAGGCGGGTGAGCGTGTCGCCTGCCGGCGTCACGGGGACGCCGGTTTGATCTTGTATTCGCTGGGCGGGGTCGCACCCAGCAGGTGTTGGACGAAGTAGTCCCAGCGCCGACGCATCACGTACATCCCGACATCGCCTTGGCCGAACCCGTGGCGCGATTGCGGCAACAGCAGCAGGTCGAAGTCCTTGTTCGCCTTTATCAGCGCATCGACGACAAGCAATGTGTTCTGCACCGGCACGTTGTCATCCAGCATGCCGTGGATCAGGAACAGCTTGCCCTTCAGCTTGCCGGCGTGCGCGGCGTTGTCCTGACCGGTGTAATTGGTGGTGCCGTCTTCGTTCTTGACCATCAGGCCGTGGTAGCGCTCGGCCCAGTCGTCCTCGTAGGTGCGGTTGTCGTGGTTGCCGGCCTCGCTGATGCCGACCTTGAAGAAATCGGGATACAGGAACATCGCGGTGGCAGTGGCATTGCCGCCCCCCGAGTGGCCCCAGATGCCGGCGCGATCAAGGTCGATCCACGGATGCTTCGCCGCCAGTGCCTTCATCCCCGCGACCTGGTCGGGCAGGGTGTTGTCGATCATGTTGCCGTAGTACGCGTCCTGGAAGGCCTTGCTGCGCCAGGGCGTGCCCATACCGTCGATGGCCACCACCACGAAGCCCAGTTCCGACAATGCCTGGTGGTCGATCTGCGCAGTTGCGAAGGCGCGCGTGCGCACCGAGCCGGTCTGCGGGCCGGGATAGATGTAGTTGATGATCGGGTACTTCTTGTTCGCATCGAAGTTGGCCGGCTTCCACAGCATCCCGTACAGGTCGGTCTTACCATCGCGTGCCTTGACCGTGAACTTCTCCGGCGCGCGCCAGCCGGCGGCCTTGAGGCGCGCATCGTCTACGCGGGCGATTTCCTTGACCTCGCCGCCATCATCCAGCCGACGAATGACGGTGATCGGCGCACGGCTGCTGGTCGAATGGGTGTCGATGAAGTGGCGGCCGTCCTTTGCAAGGGTGATGCCGTGCTGCGCGTCTTCGGGCGTCAGCAACTGGACCTCGCCGCCATCAAGGGAGGCGCGGTAGACGTGCTTGTAATAGGGATCGCGGTCAGATTCACGACCGACGCCATAGAACCAGACCGTGCGGGATGCTTCGTCCAGCTTCAGCACTTCGACCACGTTCCAGTCGCCTGCGGTCACCGCGCGCTTTTGCTTGCCACTGGCGAGGTCATGCAGGTAGAGGTGGCCCCAGTTCGACTTCTGCGTCCACCACAGGAATTCGTTGGATTCCGGCAGGTAGCGCCAGTTCACCACGCCGCCGATGCCGCTCTCGAACTGGGTCTTGGCCGTTTCCAGATAGACATCGTGGACCGCGCCGCTGGCGACATCGGCGATGCGCAGTTGCGCGGATCTGTGGCCG
>JAEWNY010000011.1 GCA_023461075.1 Pseudomonadota bacterium
GGGTACATTTTAGACATGAGCAAAAGTTCCAAGATCCCCATAGGCGCAGTCATGATGGCTGCCATATATCCTTGATTGAGATTTGGAATCGCATCCTTGAATGTGTCCACCATCGCGTACATGAGTACGTACATAGAGATAAACGACGCGACCAGCATTAGGGCTAGGCGCCCGTACATTGAGTGGCCCTTACGTTGAGGCGTCGCGTGTCCCATGAGGCTGGTGGAATGAGCCGCCGAAGAATGATCGCTATGAGAGTTCATCAGCTTTAACCGAGGCTAGGGTGGGCTGAGGGTACGAAACGTTCCGCGAAGAAAATGTCTGCGGGCTCTGGTTTCCTTCAAGCAGGTCTAACGCCTAATAGATGTTGACTGTACGGGATAGTGCCAGGATCCGCTCTGTCGGAGCGGCCGAATTCCCACACGCTATCGTGCCAATCTCTTATCCCGGTGTTGGAATTTTTTTGCCATCTTCCTGGTTATCTGTCGTGGAGGGGGTGTAATGGAATTGGGACTTAGGAGCGGGGGTGTAGTCACCGAGCTTTGGCGGCGGCTAGGGCTCGTGGGGCGACGGATAGAAGATGAGCGGGAGGGCTACGGGAGATTCAGGCGCCCGGATGGGGCGCAGCGCACCCCGGCGGAACCGTCGGGTCCCAAGGTGTTGGCCGACAGTCCCGGATCCGGGGCGGCGCGGAGGCTGTCCGGGGAGGTCATCCCTGCCAAGTCGCCAGGCCAAGGCACATTGATGCGGGAGGCTGAGGCTTTCCAGGTCGATCTTTTCGTGATGATGCGGCGGCGCTTGCAGGCTTTGCATTACAGCCGCCGGACCGAGCAGGCGTACGTGGGCTGGGTGCGCCGCTTCATCATCGCCAATGGTCGGCGCCATCCGCGACATCTGGGTGGGGACGCGGTGGAGGCGTTCCTGACGAACCTGGCGTCGAGGGCGAACGTGTCTGCATCGACTCAGAATCAGGCGTTGTCGGCCCTGTTGTTCCTGTATCGGGACATCCTGCGGCTGGACCTGCCGTGGATGGAGAACGTCATTCGCGCCAAGCGTTCGCGGCGGATCCCGGTGGTGCTGTCGACGGATGAGGTGCGGCGCCTGTTGGCGATGCTGGATGGTCAATCATGGTTGATGGCGGCATTGTTGTATGGAACCGGCATGCGGTTGATGGAATGCGTGCGCTTGCGCATCAAGGACATCGATTTCGATCGAGGCGAGATCGTGGTTCGTGACGGCAAGGGTGCGAAGGACCGGCGGGTGCCGTTGCCGCAGCGCTTGCGGGAGCCTTTGCAGCACGCCATCGACCGGGCGCGGATGTTGCATGGGCATGATCTGGCACGTGGCCTGGGCCGGGTGTGGTTGCCCTCGGCGTTGGCCCGCAAGTATCTCAATGCGGATCGTGATCTTGGTTGGCAGTACGTATTTCCGGCGGCAAAGCCTTCGCGCGACCCGGCGTCGGGCATGGTGCGAAGGCATCACGTGGACGAGGCGGTGCTGCAGCGCGCGGTGAAAAATGCCCGCGCCAAGGCCGGCATCCTGAAGCCCGCGACCTGCCATACGTTGCGGCATTCGTTTGCCACGCATCTGCTGGAGGCGGGACATGACATCCGCACGGTGCAGGAGTTGCTGGGGCACAAGGATCTGTCGACGACGCAGATCTACACGCACGTGCTCGGCCGCGGCGCGGGAGGTGTGTTCAGCCCACTGGATCGGATGTAGTGCTGTATGCCGCGCCGCCGGAGTCGGTCAGGACGAGATCGACAGCAGGGCGAACAGGCTGCGCGCGACCTGCATCCGGGAAGCGGCATCGGGCAAGTCGAGATGGGTCAGCCGCAGCTTGTCGCCGCCGTCCATCTGGTAGCGCTTGGGCTGGCTTTGGATCATCCGGATGATCGACATCGGGTCGATGCGTGGTTGCGGGACAAATTGCACGCGCCCGGTTTTTTCGCCGATCTCCAGTTTGCGGATGCCGAGCCGTTGCGCTTCCAGCTTGAGTTCGGCGATGGCGAAGAGGTTCTTCGCGGCCTCCGGCAACAGACCGAAGCGATCGATCATCTCGACCTGCAGTTCGCGCAGGGCGTCGGCATCGCGCGCGGAACTGATGCGCTTGTAGAGCGTGAGCCGCGCATGGACATCAGGCAGGTAATCCGTGGGGATCAGTGCGGGAACATGCAGCTCGACTTCGGCTCCGCGGTGTTCGGCGGCATCGACATCGGGGAGCTTGCCCTGCTTGATCGAGGTGACCGCGCGCTCTAGCAATTCCGTGTACAGCGAGAAGCCGATCTCCGCCATCTGCCCGCTCTGTTCCTCGCCGAGCAGCTCGCCGGCGCCGCGGATCTCCAGATCGTGGGTGGCGAGGGTGAACCCGGCGCCGAGTTCGTCCATCGAGCTGATCGCGTCGAGTCGCTTCCTCGCATCCTCGGTGATCGAGCGGCGGTCCGGGATGACCAGATAGGCGTAAGCGCGGTGGTGCGAACGGCCGACGCGCCCGCGCAGCTGGTGTAGCTGGGCGAGGCCAAACTTGTCGGCGCGGTTGATGATGATTGTGTTGGCGTTGGGAATATCGATGCCGGATTCGATGATGGTGGATGCGAGCAACACGTTATGGCGCTGGCGGTGGAAATCCAGCATCACCTGCTCGAGCTCGCGCTCGGGCATCTGGCCATGGGCAATGCCGATGCGCGCTTCCGGCACCATTTCCTCGAGCTCGCGCTGCATCCGGCCGATGCTTTCGACATCGTTGTGCAGGAAGTAGAGCTGGCCGCCGCGCGCCAGTTCGCGTTGGAAGGCCTCGCGCAACAGGGCGCCGTCCCAAGGAGTAACGAAGGTCTGCACGGCGAGGCGGTTGGCCGGAGGCGTCGCGATGATCGAGAGGTCGCGCAGGCCGGCCATCGCCATGTTGAGCGTGCGCGGGATCGGCGTGGCGGTGAGCGTCAGCAGGTGCACATTGGCGCGTAGTGCCTTCAAGGCTTCCTTGTGGCGCACGCCGAAGCGTTGCTCCTCGTCGACGATGACCAGGCCCAGGTCCTTGAAGCGCACGTCGGGCGAGAGCAGCTTGTGGGTGCCGACGATGACGTCGATCTCGCCGCGCGCGACTTTCTCAAGCGCGGCATCGGTGTCCTTCTTCGACTTGAAGCGCGAGAGCACTTCCACGCGCAGCGGCCAGTCGGCGAAGCGGTCGCGGAAATTGCGGTAATGCTGTTCGGCGAGCAAGGTCGTCGGCACCAGCACCGCGACCTGCTTGCCGGCGGTGGCGGCGACGAAGGCGGCGCGCACGGCCACTTCGGTCTTGCCGAAGCCGACATCGCCGCAGACCACGCGATCCATCGGCTGCGAGGAGGCCAGGTCGCGGATCACCGCTTCGATCGCGGCGTGCTGGTCGGGGGTTTCCTCGAACGGGAAGCTGGCGGCGAACGGCTCGTACATCGCGCGGTCGACTTCCAGCGCGATGCCTGCGCGGGCGCGGCGCTTGGCCTGGATTTCGAGCAGTTCGGCGGCGACATCGCGCACCTTGTCGGCGGCTTTCTTCTTCGCCTTCGTCCATTGCTCGCCACCGAGCGAGTGCAATGGCGCGGTCTCCGGCGAGGCACCGGAATAGCGCGAGACCAGGTGCAGTTGCGCAACCGGCACGTAGAGGCGGTCGCCCTTGGCGTACTCGATGTCGAGGTATTCGCCTTGCTCGCCGCCGGCTTCGAGCGTGATGAGCCCGCGATAGCGGCCGACGCCGTGGTCCTCGTGGACGATCGGTGCGCCCTCGGTCAATTCGCCGAGGTCGCGGATGATCGCTTCGGGCTCGCGGCCGACGCGCTTGCGGCGACGCGGCTGCGAGGCGCGCTCCGGGTAAAGCTGGCGTTCGGTGAGGAGGGCGCGGGTCGGTGTATCGATCGCGAAGCCGTCCTCGAGCGGGGTGACGGTGATCGCGAAACGCTCGGCAGGCGCGTCGTGCAGCGAATGCAGGACCTCGGGCTTGAGATCGGCGGCGGCGAGCACTTCCAGCAGTGCCTCGCGGCGGCCGGCGGATTCGGCGGCGATGACGACATCGCCCTCGTAACTCCGCAGGAAAGCCTTGAGCGCGGAGGCGGGTTCGGCGTGGTGCTCGGACAGGGGCAGGTTGGGCACCGGCTGCACGCCGAGCACGTGGGCTTCTTCGTGACGCGGATGCGCGTCATCGACGACCTCGATGCGCGTGCCGGTATTGAGCCGTTCGCGCAGCGCGACCGGGGTGAGGTAGAGCGCTTCGGGCGGCAGCAACGGGCGTTCGGCATCGTGGCGGCGCTGCTCGTATCGCTCGCCGGTCTGCATCCAGAACTTGTCGGCAGCCTCGCCCACGCCGTCGGCCAGCAGCGGCAGGGTGCCCTCCGGCAGGTAGTCGAACAGCGTGGAGGTGGATGCCGCATCGCGCCGGGCCTCGAAGAACAGCGGCAACCAGGCCTCGATGCCGGCCGGCGCCAGTCCGTTCTTCAGATCCTGGTACAGCGCCGAACGGCGGGTGTCGATGCCGAAATCGTCGCGCAGGGCGGTCATCGCGCGTTCGCGGGCCGCTTCGTCCATCGGCACTTCGCGGCCGGGCAGCAGGCGCACTTCCTCGACGCGGTCACCTGAGCGCTGGCTTTCGGCATCGAAGGCGCGGATCGAATCGATTTCGTCATCGAACAATTCGATGCGGTAGGGCGTGTCGGTGCCCGTCGGATGGACGTCGAGCAGGCCCCCGCGCACCGCGAAGTCCCCGGGATCGAGCACCTGCGGCACGTTGCGGTAGCCAGCCGACTCCAACCGGCGTTTCTCGGCATCGAGATCGAGGCGGGCGCCGACGCGGTAGTCGAAACTGCCGCCGACTACGTGCGAGAGCGGGGCCAATCGCTGCAACAGCGTCTGCACCGGGACGATGACGATGCCGCGCTTGAGCGTCGGCAGGCCGTGCAGGGTGGCCAGGCGCTGCGAGACGATGTCCGGATGCGGGCTGAAACTGTCGTAGGGCAGGGTTTCCCAGTCCGGGAACGGCAGCAGCGGCAGCGCTGCCGGGTCGCGGATCAGGGTGCGCAGGTCGGATTCGAGCTGGTGGGCCTGCTGGTTGTCCGCGGCGATGAGCAGCAACGGTGCGTCGAGCGCGGACGCCGCTTGCGCGATCGCCCAAGCCAGGCCGGAGCGACTCGCGGGCGCACGCCACCACGCGCGCGAATGGCCGGCGCGGGGCAGCAGGTGTCGGAAATCGGGGGAGGACGCCATCAGCCGCCTAGTTTAACGGCTCCGGGTTGCCGGGCTCAGGTCGCGCGGCTCAGGCTGACGCGGACTCCGCGTCCTCGTCGGGGTGTTGCTCGCGCAGGTCCAGCATGACCCGGATCAGGCCGGGGCTGTCGTCATCGCGCTGGCGCACGAAGCCGAGCGATTCGCACAACGCCAGCATCGGGTGGTTCTGGTCGAAGACATCGCCATACAGGCGCTCGACCTTCTGCCCGCGCGCCCAACGCACCAGGCGCAGCATCAGGTGCCGCCCCAGGCCCATCGCGCGGATGTACTTGCTGACCAGGATCGAGTACTCGGCATCGCGGGTGTTCTCGATCAGGAACACGCGGCCGACCGCGCCGATCAATGCTTCGCCGGCGGGGTAGGGCTCGGCGGCGACCAGGGCGAACTCACTGCGCGGATCGGGGTGGGTCAGGCGATGGACCTCGTCATCGGTCAAGCCCTTGATCGAGTGCAGGTAGCGGTTGCGGATCTCGTCGGGCTCGAGCAGCGAAAACGAGGCCTGAATCGGCGCGGCGTCCTCCGGGCGGATCGGGCGGATCAGGATCTCGCGACCATTGGCGAGGCGGAGCGACTCATGCCAAGGGGGAAGTCGATTGCGGGCAGCCATGGCCGTATCCTGCCACGGGTTCCGTGAACAGGGTGTTGCAGATGAATGCAGCGAAGCTGAGGAAAATTGTCTCTGGCTGGGCGGGCGTCACCGAGGACGTCAAGTGGGGTTGCGACATCGTCTGGTCCGTCGGCGGCAAGATGTTCTGCGTGATCGGCGAGGACAGCCGCACGGGGCCAAGCCTGAAGGTCCATGACGAGGCCTTCCTCCCGATGACCGACCGGCCCGGCATCATCCCGGCGCCTTACCTGGCCCGCGCCCACTGGGTGCTGCTGGAGGATCCGAAGGCCCTGCCGGATGCGGAGTTGAAGGCGGTATTGCGGACCAGCTACGAGCTGGTGCGGGCCAAGCTGTCGAAGAAACTGCAGCGCGAACTCGCCGACGTCTGAGGCTTAGTGCGCGGCGGCGGCGGGCTTGCCGCGCAGCTTCTTCACCCCTTCGACGACGGCGACGATGATCGCGCCGGCCACGATGCCCACCGCGGCGTTGAACAGGTTGCTCCACAACCAGGCCGGCGGGAAGCTGGCGGCGTGCTCGATCCAGTGGTGCAGCGCGGGGATGCCGTGGACCAGGATGCCGCCGCCGACCAGGAACATGGCCGCGGTGCCGGCGATCGACAGGAATTTCATGAAGCGCGGGGCGAACCACAGGATGCCGCGGCCAATCGCCTGGCTGAAGCCGCTGCTGCCCTCGCGGGTCAGGCGTACGCCCAGGTCGTCCAGCTTGACGATGCCGCCGACCAGGCCGTAGACGCCGACGGTCATGATGATGGCGATCGCCACCAGCACCGAAAGCTGGGTCATGAACGGCGCATTGGCGACGGTGCCGAGCGAGATCACGATGATCTCGGCCGAGAGGATGAAATCGGTGCGGATCGCGCCCTTGATCTTGTCCTTCTCGAACTCGACCATGTCCACGTCCTCGTCGGCCAGCGCATGCATCAGGCGGTCGGTCTCGACCTCATGATCGCGGTGCAGCCATTTGTGCGCGAGCTTCTCCACGCCCTCGTAGCAGAGAAAGGCGCCGCCGATCATCAGCAGAGGAGTGATGAGCGGGATATCGATGTCCTGCGCATGCAGCCAGCGCTCCAGCGCGGCGATCGCCAAGGCCGCCGGCACCAGGATGACCTTGTTGATCATCGAGCCCTTGGCCACCGCCCAGACCACCGGCAACTCGCGGTCGGTCTTGACGCCCTGCACCTGCTGGGCATTGAGCGCGAGGTCGTCGCCGAGTACGCCGGCGGTCTTCTTCGCCGCCACTTTCGTCATGACCGAGACGTCATCGAGGATGGTGGCGATGTCGTCGAACAGGGCGAAGAAACTGGAGGGCATGGGCGTCAGGGCTGGCTGGGTCGGCGGATTCTCGCACAGCGCCAAGCGAGTGCCGCGTGCAGCGTCAGATCAGGCGGGCGCCCGCAGCCATTCCACGATGGCGCGACCGGGCCCGCCCTCGCCCAACGCGCCCGCCAGCGCGGCCAGCGTCGGCGTCAGCGCGGCATCCAGCTGCCACGGCGGGTTCCATACGGCGAGGCCGCTGCCGTTCATCCGCAACGGCGAATCGTCGGGCCGGACGTGCAGTTCGAGGCGCAAGGCGGATTTTGCCGGCATCGCCGCTGCGCGGCGCATCGCCGAGGCCAGTGCGCGGGCCTGCTTGACCGGATACCACAGCGCGAAACAGCCCTGCGGCCAGCGTTCGAGTCCCTCGCGCACCGCACCGAAGGCGACATCGAACTCGGCCAGCTGCGCCTCGAACGGCGGGTCGACGAGGACCAGGCCGCGATTGAAGCGGGTATCGCCGAATCGGGGCGGCAGCAATGCCTTCATCGCCGCATAGCCATCGCGCGCATGGACCGCGATGCGCGGCTCATCGACGAAATTCGCCTTGAGCGCATGCGCCTCTTCCGCCTGCAGCTCGCATGCGGCGATTCGGTCTTGGGCTCGCAGGGCATAGGCGAGCAACCACGGCGAACCGGGATAGGCATCCCCACCATCGCGGGCACGGCAGGCGGCCACCGCATCCAGATAGCGGTCGATGGCCGGATCGAGCCCGCGCCGCAGCCTGCCGATGCCGCCCTCGGCCTCACCGGTGCGCGTGGCCTGATCACCCGTGAGCTGGTACAGGCCGCGCCCGGCATGGGTGTCCAGCGCGAAGATCGGCGCCGGTTTGGCAGTGAGCGCATCGCAGATCGCCAACAGCGCGACGTGCTTGAGGACATCGGCATGGTTGCCGGCATGGAAGCCGTGGCGATAGTTCATCGCGCCATTCTCGCATCGACTTCGCGCCGGCCACACAAACCGCGCGCCGCCCGCGGTTAGCATGCGGCCATGCCGACCATACTGATTGCCGAAGACGAGGGCGCCATCGCCGAGACCGTGCTGTACGCGCTGCGCGCGGAAGGCTGGCAGGCCGAGCACGTGTTGCTGGGCGGTGAAGTGTTGCCGCGCGTCAGGCGCGGCGGCATCGACCTGCTGATCCTCGATGTCGGCCTGCCCGATGCCAGCGGCTTCGAGGTCTGCCGTGCGTTGCGCGCCGAATCGAACGTGCCGGTGATCTTCCTCACCGCGCGCGATGGGGAGGTCGATCGCGTGCTCGGGCTGGAACTGGGCGGCGATGACTACGTGCCCAAGCCCTTCTCGCCGCGAGAGCTGGTGGCGCGGGTACGCGCGCGGCTGCGGCGTTCGACACCGGAGGCCGTATCGGGATGGAAGACGCATGGACGCTTCGGCGTCGACGAGGCCGGCCATCGCATCCGCTTCGATCAACATGTGCTCGACCTGACCCGCTACGAGTACGGCCTCTTGGCCGCGCTGTTGCAGCGCCCCGGTGCCGTGCTGACACGCACGCAGTTGATGGACCGGGTCTGGGAGGATGCGCTGGAGAGCGGCGATCGCACCGTCGATACCCACGTCAAGACGGTGCGCGCCAAGCTGCGCGAGATCGATCCGGCTTCCGACCCGATCCGCACCCATCGCGGCATGGGCTATTCGCTGGAGGTGGGCGCGGCATGAGGGTCGGGCTGCGCGTGTTGTTCGGCTATTTTTTGATCGTCGCGTTGGCGGCGGTGCTGCTGGCGCAGGTGTTCGTGCAGCAGATCAAACCGGGCGTGCGGCAGGCGATGGAGGACACCCTCATCGATACTGCCAACCTGCTGGCGGAGCTGGCCGCCGACGACATCAAGGCCGGCACGTTGGCGAATGGACGCTTCGCCGCCGCGGTCGATGCCACCCAGCGGCGTGATGTCGGGGCCGAGATCCATGGCTTCGACAAGCTGCGCACCGCCTATCGCATCACCGTGACCGATGAGCGCGGCATCGTGATCTACGACAGCGAGGGCAAGGATGTCGGCCGCGACAAGTCGAAGTGGAACGATGTGGCCCGCACCCTGCGCGGACAGTACGGCGCGCGTTCCAGCGCCGAAGTGCCGGGCGATGACAGCAGCACGGTGATGCACGTGGCCGCGCCGGTAATCGACAACGGTCGAATCATCGGTGTGCTGACCGTGGCCAAGCCCAACCGCATCGTCGAGCCGTTCATCGCCCGCAGCCAGAAGAAGGTGCGCGATGCCGGCATCGGACTCTTGGTCGCGGCGTTGGCGGTGGGCGCGTTGGTGGCCTGGTGGCTGTCCAGCCAGCTCGGGCGCTTGCGTCGTTATGCCGATGCGGTGACCCGCGGCGAACGCGCGACGGTGCCGAAAGCGCATGGCGAGTTCGGTGCGCTGGGCCAGGCGCTGGCGACCATGCGCGAGAAGCTGGAAGGCAAGCAGTACGTCGAGGAATACGTGCACGCGTTGACGCATGAGTTGAAGTCGCCGCTGGCGGCGATCCGCAGCGGCGCCGAGCTGCTGCAGGACGACGGCGGGCGGATGGATGCGGCAGAGCGTGCGCGCTTCATCGGCATCAT
>JAEWNY010000012.1 GCA_023461075.1 Pseudomonadota bacterium
GTGCCGGGCTTTTTCATGGGCGCGTGCGTTATCATCGCGCTCCGCTACGGGAGCTTAGCTCAGCGGTAGAGCGTCTCCTTTACACGGAGAGGGTCGGGGGTTCGATCCCCTCAGCTCCCACCATCGCGGTCAAAGCCACGTCCTCGGCTTGCGCCAACCTCACACGCATCATGGTTGTTGCCAAAGCCGCGAAACGCATTTAGACTGCCCAACTTCGTCGCGGAGCGGTAGTTCAGCTGGTTAGAATGCTGGCCTGTCACGCCGGAGGTCGCGGGTTCGAGTCCCGTCCGCTCCGCCATTCGAAGCATGGAAACCTCGCTTAAAGGCGGGGTTTTTTGTTGCCTGCGATGCAGCGGGGGCTTCACCCGTTTACACTGCACGGCTGACACTTTCGCCGGCCAAGGGGCCGAAAGACATGCTGCAAGCGTTGCGCGACAAATCCAGTGGCTGGGTGGCCACGGTCATCCTCGGCCTGCTGATCATCCCCTTCGCCCTGTTCGGCATCAACGACTACATCAGCGGCGGCGCGCAGAATTACGCCGCGCGCATCCAGACCCCGCCAAGCTGGTGGAAGTCCGCACCTGCGGTATGGCCGGTGTCGATGGCCTGGCACACCGAGGAGATCACGCCGCAGGAGTTCCGCGAGCGTTTCGAGCAGGTGCGCCAGCAGGAACGCGCGCAACAGGGCGAAGCCTTCGACAACAAGGCGTTCGAATCGGTCGACAACAAGCGCAAGGTGCTGGAGTCGATGATCGACGAGCGGCTGATGCGCCTGGCCGCCAGCGAGTCCGGCATCCAGGTCCCGGCGGCGGCGATCCGTCGCGAGATCCAGTCGATCCCCGAATTCCACGTCGACGGACGCTTCAACGAGCAGAAGTACGTATCGATGCTCGGCAGCTTGAACCCGCCGCAGACGCCGCTGTCCTTCCAGCAGCGCGTGCGCGACGACCTGCTGCGCAACGCTCTGGTCGGCAAGGTGGCGTTGTCGGCGTTCACTCCGCGCGCCGAGGCCGACCGCATGCTGGCGTTGTGGTTCGAGCGTCGCGATGTCAGCGCGGTGCGCATCCCGCTGGCCGCCGACACCGCGCCGGTCAGTGATGCCGAGATCGCCGCGCGCTACAAATCGAACGAGCGCGATTACCGCGCGCCTTCAACGGTGGCGATGGAATACATCGAGATCGATAGGGCCAAGGTCACGCCCAAGCCGGTCACCGAGGCTGATCTGCGCGCGCGCTATGCGGCGGAGCGCAGCAAGTTCGGCGAAGCCGAGCAGCGTCTGGTCTCGCACATCCTGGTGCCGGTGATTGGCAGCGGCGCAGCCGCCGACAAGGCGGCACAGGACAAGGCTGCAGCGTTGGCCACGCAAGCGCGCGGTGGCGCGGACTTCGCCGCATTGGCGCGAACCAATTCCGGCGATGCCGGCTCCAAGGCGAGTGGTGGTGACCTGGGTTGGATCAGCCAGAATGGCGCCATGCCCAAGGCGTTCGAGGACGCGGTGTTCGCCCTCGCAGCCGCCGGCGCGATCAGTGCGCCGATCAAGACTGAAGCCGGCTGGCATGTCATCCAGGTCCGCGAGGTCAAGGCCGGCAATGAGCAGCCGTTCGAGGCGGTGCGCGCGCAACTCGAGCAGGAGGCCGATGCCGGAGCCCGCGAACGCGCCTACAACGACCTGCTCTCGGCGTTGGTGGATGACCTGATGAAGAATCCTTCCGGTTTCGCCGAGGCTGCGGCCAAGCACGGCCTGACCGTGCAGAAGACCGGCGCGGTGGCGAAGGGCGCTGGCGAAGGCATCGCCGCGGTGCCGGCGGTGCAGGCCGAGGCGTTCTCGGAGCAGCGCATCCAGGACGGTTCGGTGAGCGATCCGATCGATGTCGGCGAAGGCCGCAGCGTCATCCTGCGCGTCGTCGGCAATACCCCGGAGAAAATTCGCCCGCTGGCCGAGGTGCGCGAGCAGGTGATCGCCGATGTCCGCACCGCGCGTGCAAGCAAGGCCGCTGCCGATGCGGCAAAGGCGATGGCGGACGCGGTCGAGAAGGGCGGTGACCTGGCCGCGCTGGCCAAGGCACGTGGCTTGGCGATCGATCCGTTCCAGGGCGTGATGCGCACCATGCCGGCACCGACCCCGGAGGCGACCAAGGCGATCTTCGCCGTGGCGCGCCCGCAGGCCGGCAAGGTCAGCGCCGGTTCAACCCCGTTGCCGGATGGCAGCTGGATGGTGTTCCGCATCGACAGCGCGACCCCGGCCAAGCTGGAAGAAATCCCCGAAGCGCAACGCGCGCAGATGCGCGAGCAGCTGACGATGGCCTCCGCCGAGCAGGCCGCCAAGGCCTTCATCGCCGAGTTGCGCAAGTCGCGCAGGATCAACATCGTCGAGAGCCAGCTCTGAGCCGATGCGGCGATTGCGGGGCAGGCGAGATCATGCGCAAGAAAACGCCCGGCGGTGCCGGGCGTTTTCGTTTCCGGCAGCGACGCCGGTGCGCGCGCGTCAGTCGTTGAGGCCGGTCATGCCGAGGATGTTGTAGCCGGAATCGACATAGGTCACCTCCCCCGTGACTGCGCTGGCCAGGTCCGAGCACAGGAAGGCGGCGACGTTGCCGACTTCCTCGATGGTCACCGTGCGCCTCAGCGGTGCGTTGTCCTCGACATGGCCGAGGATCTTGCGGAAGCCGCCGATGCCGGCTGCGGCCAGCGTCTTGATAGGGCCGGCCGAGACCGCATTGACGCGAATGCCTTCCGGCCCGAGGTTGTAGGCGAGGTAGCGCACGGTCGCCTCGAGGCTGGCCTTGGCCACGCCCATCACGTTGTAACCCTGCAGCGCGCGTTCGGCACCGAGGTAGGACAGGGTGAGGATCGCACCGTTGCGGCCGCTCATCATCGGACGCGCGGCGGATGACAGTGCCGCCAGTGAATAGGCCGAGATGTCGTGGGCGATGGCGAAGTTCTCGCGGGTCAGGCCGTCGAGGAACTGGCCGGCGATCGCTTCGCGCGGGGCATAGGCGATCGCGTGGATCAGGATGTCGAAACCGTCCCAGTGCTTGCCGAGTTCGGAGAAACACTCGCTGATCTGCGCATCGGAGGTGACATCCAGCGGGATGACGATGTCGCTGCCGAATTCCCTGGCCGCCGATTCGACGCGCGACTTCAGCTTGTCGTTCTGGTAGGTGAAGGCGAGTTGGGCGCCTTCGCGATGCATCGCTTCGGCGATGCCGCTGGCGATCGATCGCTCGCTGGCGATGCCGGTGATGAGTGCGCGCTTGCCTTCAAGGAAACCCATGCTGTCTTCCGTTCTGGGGAGGGACGAAGCGCACAGTGTGCCCGTCAGCGGGTACCGGCGTCGAGTTTCAACACCATACCCGGGCGTAGCGGGGCATTCGCGGCGAGGCCATTGATGCGCAGGAGTTCGGCCGTGCTGGTCCGGTAACGACGCGCGATCGTCCACCACGAATCGCCCTTGGCGACGACGTGGGTGGTGGGCGTTGCAGGCGTGGCCTCCGCATCCGCATTCGTCCTGCCATCGATCGCCGCCGCGGTGGCTTCAAGAGGGTTGTCGATCGAGGATGCCGTGGTCACCCGCGGCGCTGCCCGCGCTGCCGCTGCGGCGACATCGACCATCACGCCCAGCACATCGGTCGCGCCCTGGGTCGCCGGCTCGACCGAGGCCGGAGCCAGCACCTGCGGCGAGCCCGCACCGCCGCGCAGGCTGCCGGACGCCAGCGCGGGATTTAGCCTGCGCACCCAGCCGGGATCGACATTGCGCGCACGCGCCCAGGCATCGAGCGTGCGCGCCTCGGCCGGAGCCATCTGTTCGACACCGAGCAGCGGGACGCTGCGGTCCAGCGACTTGCGCCAGGATTCGCGCTCGCCGGCATCCTCAAGCAGGCAGGCGAGGGCGTGCAGCTTCTCGACGTAGGCGCGGGTATGCAGCGGCATGCCCTGGATGCGGCTGGCCTCGGCATTGCGCTGGCCCATGCCGCTGCGCTTGATCGCGTTGATCAGACGGTATTCGCCGGCGTTGTAGCCCATGATCGCGACCCGCCAGTTGCGCCCGAACATCCCATGCAGGATCTTGAGGTAGCGCACCGCGGCCTGGGTGGAATCGACCACCGAATAGCGGCCGTCGTAGCCGGTGCGCATCGGGATGCCCTGGTTGCGCGCGGTCAATGCGATGAATTGCCAGAGCCCGGCCGGCCCGGCCTTGCTCCGCGCCGCCGGCTTGTAGCCGCTCTCGATGAACGGGATCAGCGCGTACTCGGTCGGCAACTTCGCCTTGATGAGTTCGTCGACCACGTAGCCGAACAACGGCAGCAATTCGTCGTTGCTGGCCGCCATGCGCCGTGTGGCATGGGCGTAGTGCGCACTCCAGCGCGGGCTGGCATTGCGGCAGTCGGGCTCGGCCAGGTGGTCGCGGAAGCGCTGGTAGATCTCCAGGCCATTGCGACTGCCTTTCGACTTGGTGGCCTTGCCGGGGCTGGCCGCCGGATCGGCAACAGCCTCCGCCGCATGTGCGAGCGGTGCAACCGACAGCGCCAATGCCATCGCAAGCGGCAGCCGGCGAGCGGGCTTCAAGACGCGGATCGTCATGCGCGGAATCCATCCTTCCATTGGCGCAGGGCCGCGAAGGCCTCGTCGCGGGTTGCCGGCGCATGGCCGTTGTGACGGGTCAGGGCCGCGTGCACCTCGGCATCGTCCAGGCGCAGGAACGGGTTGCAGGCCCGCTCATCGGCCAGGCAGGCGGGCAGGGTGGGTTGGCCGGCATCGCGTCGTGATGTTGCTTCATCGACCCGCCGCGCCAAAGCCTTGTTCTCCGGCATCACCTGGCGGGCGAAGGCGGCATTGGCCAGGGTGTACTCGTGCCCGCAACACACCTGCGTTTCGGCTGGCAATGCTGCCAATCGGTCGAGCGAGGCGCGCATCGTCGGCGCATCGCCCTCGAACATCCGCCCGCAGCCCAGGCTGAAGAGGGCGTCGCCGCAGAACAACAGGCCATGGCCGTGGTAGGCAATGTGGCTGCGGGTATGTCCGGGGACTTCGATGACCTCGAAGCGATAGTCATCGATCTCCACCACGTCCCCGCCGGAAACACGAGCAGTGGCGTGCGCGATGCGCGACTCGTGCGGCGCATGGACCGGCGTGTCAGACCAGCGTTGCAGCAAGGCGGCGACGCCGCCGATGTGG
Source organism: Pseudomonadota bacterium (assembly GCA_023461075.1). Taxonomy (GTDB): domain Bacteria; phylum Pseudomonadota; class Gammaproteobacteria; order Xanthomonadales; family Xanthomonadaceae; genus Solilutibacter. The sequence continues at coordinate 5,176 of JAEWNY010000012.1, forward strand.
TCATCGTGGTGGTGGGTCAGCAGGATGCCGGCGAGGTCGGACTCACCGCCGAAGCGCTCGAGGATCGGCGCCGCATCGCCCGGATCGACCAGCAGCGGCCCACGGCTGCCCGGCAACCACCACAGGTAATTGTCGGTGAATGCAGGCAGCGGCGGCGGGGGCGATATCAAGGGGTGATGAGATGGGTCGGGCACGTAGAATGGGCGACGATGCCCGCCCTCACCACCGCCCGTCAACCCGACGCCACTTGCCGCTGGTACGCCAGCGAGGCCGGCCAGGCGCTGCTTCACAGTGAATTGCCCGGCCTGCACCAGGCCGTCTCGGCGCGTCCGGGCCTGCCGTGGCTGGTCTTCAGCGTCGCGCCGAGGCCATCGGCCATCGACCAGCCGCATGGGCTCTGGCTGTGCCCGCAAGGCGGCCGTTGGGGCGGCGATGTCGCCTGCGATCTGGCGCTGCCGCTGGCCAGCGAATCGGTGGGGGCGGTGGTGATGCAGCATGTCGAGGGCGATGCGGTCGCTGCGTGGTTGGCCGAGTGCGCGCGCGTGCTGGTCCCGGGCGGCCAGCTGAGCGTGTTTTCGCTCAATCCGCTCTCGCCCTATCGCGGGCGTTGGCTGGGCGAAGGCGTATCGGGTCGCGAGCCGGTGACCTGGCGCCGCCGGCTCAAGCGAGCCGGACTGGTGCCGGAGCCGGTGGCTCGCGGCCTGGGCCCGCGCTGGAATCCGCGCATCGATCCCGCCCTGCAACTGGGGGCGGGTGCGCGCGCGGCCTACCTGCTGGCCGCCGAGAAGCGGCGCCTGCCGCTGACCCCAAGGCGCGTGCCGCTACTGGGCCCGCCCGTGGGCGAGAGGGCGTGAGCGCGTTGAAATCGATCGAGGCGCATACCGATGGCGCTTGCCTCGGCAATCCCGGCCCTGGCGGCTGGGGCGTCTTGCTGCGCTACGGCGCGCATGAGCGCGAGCTGTCGGGTGGGGAGCCTGCCACCACCAACAACCGGATGGAGCTGATGGCGGCGATCTCCGCGCTCGAAGCGCTGACCGAGGCTTGCGAGGTCGCGCTGCATACCGATTCGCGCTACGTCCAGCAGGGCATTTCCGAATGGTTGCCCAACTGGCTGCGACGCGGCTGGAAGACCGCAGGTGGCGATCCGGTCAAGAACCAGGACCTCTGGCAACGCCTGCACGCGGCCACCCAGCCGCATCGCATCGACTGGCGCTGGGTCAAGGGCCACGCCGGCGATCCGGACAACGAACGCGTGGACGGTTTGGCGCGCGACGCCGCGCTCGTCATCAAGCAACAAGGAACGGGTTGATGCGGCAGATCGTGCTGGACACCGAGACCACCGGTCTTGAGTGGCGCAAGGGCAACCGCGTGGTCGAGATCGGCTGCGTCGAGATGGTCGAACGCCGTCCGACCGGGCGCCATTTCCATCGCTACCTCAATCCCGATCGCGAATTCGAGGTGGGCGCCCAGGAAGTCACCGGGCTGACCCTGGAGTTCCTTGCCGACAAGCCGCGGTTCGAAGCGGTCGTGGAGGAATTCCTGGCGTTCATCGACGGCGCCGAACTGGTGATCCACAACGCCAGCTTCGATGTCGGCTTCCTCGATTATGAACTTTCGCGGCTGGCCGGTGCCTTCGGCCGCATCGCCGACCGTTCCAGCATCACCGATACGCTGGAGATGGCGCGAATGCGTTATCCCGGCCAGCGCAACTCGCTGGACGCGCTGTGCAAGCGGCTTGGCGTCGACAACGCGCATCGCCAGTTGCATGGCGCATTGCTCGACGCGCAGTTGCTGGCCGATGTCTATCTGGCGATGACGGCAGGGCAGGGTGAGATCGGCTTCGATGCCCTGTCCGCGCCGGCCGAATCGATCGGTGCCGGCGTGCTTGCGCAGGGATATGCCGACGCGGCATCGATAGGCCCGCGTCCGCGGGTCGTCGTGGCCGACGCCGAGCACGTCGCACACGAGGCGCGGCTGGACGCCATACAGAAAAAGCTGGACAAGACGGTTGAGGCAGGGACTTCGCCGCCGATCGTGCTGTGGCGCGCGTTGGCCGGTTGAGTCGGGTGAGTTCGCCTGCGGTCAGTGGCAGCGCAGCACCAGCACGGTGATGTTGTCGCTGCCGCCCGCATCCAGCGCGGCGGCCACCAAGGTGTCTGCGCATTCCTGCGCGGTCAGCGCGGGCCGCCCCATGATGTCGGCGATCGCGGCATCGTCCACCTCTTCGGTCAGCCCGTCGCTGCACAACAGCAATTGCATGCCACTGGCGAATGCGCCGGCCAACTGCTCGACGTCGAGCTGGGCCGGATCGGTGACACCGAGCGCCTGGGTCACCACCTTGCGCTGCGGATGGCGGCGCGCTTCCTCGATGCCCAACGTGCCCTGCGCGATGAGTTCCTGCACGTAGCTGTGGTCGTGCGAGAGCTGGACCAGCTTGCCGGACTGCCACAGGTAGGCGCGGCTGTCGCCAACCCAGGCGACTTCGAAGCGGTTGGCCTTGACCCGCGCCGCGACCACCGTGGTGCCCATCGGCAGCGCCTCACGGCGATTGCGCGGACTGCGCAGGATGTCCTCGCCGGCGATGCGGATCGCCTGCGTCAGCGGCGTGCCGTCGCGGACCTCGCGCACCACGGTTTCGCGCGCGATGGCGCTGGCCACTTCCCCGTACTCGTGCCCGCCCATGCCATCGGCGACCACCCACAGGCCAAGATCGGCGTCACCGTGGTAGGTGTCCTCATTCAACTGGCGACGAAGTCCCGGATGGGTGATGTGGCCGAATTCGATCATGAGAGGTATTGACGAGACGATGCGGCCATCATCGTGTCGCGCGCGCGGATCGGCAAGGGTGGTGCTAAAAAAGCGAAACGCCCCGCTATGGGGCGCTTCATTTTTTCTGGCGGAGAGGGGGGGATTCGAACCCCCGATGCGCTATAAACGCATGCCTGATTTCGAGTCAGGTACATTCAACCACTCTGCCACCTCTCCGGATGGGTCGCAGGCCGCCGCAAAAGCGGGCCGCACATGATAAGGCCGGCGTGCTTCGGCTACAAGCGGCTAAACTCCCCTGTTTTCCCAGCGAGAACCTGTCATGTCCGAGATCCTGGTGCCGGTGTCCTTCGGCGAGTTGCTGGACAAGATCGCCATCCTGCAGATCAAGTCAGAGCGCATGAAGGACGAGGCCAAGCTGGCCAACGTACGCAACGAACTCTCGGCACTGGAGAAGACCTGGATGGCGCATCCGGCCGCTGGCCACAACATCGCCGAACTCCGAGCCCAGCTCAAGCATGTCAACGAACGCCTGTGGGTGATCGAGGACGACATCCGCCTCAAGGAAAAGGCGCAGGCGTTCGATGAGGGCTTCATCGAACTGGCCCGCAGCGTCTATTTCGAGAACGACGAGCGCGCACGGATCAAAAAGGACATCAACCTGGCGCTGGGCTCGTCCTACGTCGAGGAAAAATCCTACGAGGATTACCGCGCGCCGGCGGCCTGATCGGCGCGGTAGCGCTCGAATGCGGCGATCGCATCCTCGACGCCGACCAGGTCCATCACGCCGTCGAATTCGATCTTGGTTCCCCACTTGAGTTCCGTAGCCGGCTTGCCGAGGAACTTGCGCGATGCCGCATCGTAGGCATCCACGCAATAGCGGGTGTCGGAATACGGCCCGCTGCGCGCGGGATTGCTGGCCGCGTGCAGTCCCAACACCTGGGTGCCCATCGCGTTGGCGATGTGCATCGGGCCGGAATCCGGCGTGACCAGCAGGTCGGCGCGTGCGAACAATGCCGGCAATTGCTTGAGCGTGTCCTTGCCGATCAGGTCAAGCGGCGCCAGTTCCATCCCGGCCACGATCGCATCGCCGAGCTCGCGTTCAAGCGTGCTGCGTCCGCCGCACAACACCACCCGCCAACCTTCGGCCGCCGCGTGGTTGGCGAGCGCTGCATAGCGCTCAGGCCGCCAGTTGCGACGCACATGGCTTGAAGCGGGTGAGATCATCAGCACCGGCGTTCCATCGTCGGGCCACTGCTGCCGGGCCCAGTCATGCGCTTCGTCGGGCACGGGCAGGTTCCATTGCACGGTGGAAGGAGCGAGCCCCAACGGTTCGCAGAAACTGTGGATCGCATCGAGCACATGGATGCCGGGACGATCGGCGATGCGGCGGTTGATGAAGAGACCGTGCAGGTCCTTGCTGCGTGCCTTGTCGTAGCCCACGCGCACCTTCGCGGGAATGAAGGCGGACAGCAGGTTGGCGCGTGCGGCCACCTGCATCTGCAGCAGCACATCGAATCGTTGGTCAGTGCCGAGTTTCGCCTTCAATGCCTTGAGCAAGGCCCACATGCCGCGCCAGCCGGATCTCTTGTCGTATTCGACGAAGTCGACGCCGGGCAGGCCTTCCAGCAGGCGATGTTCACCCTTGCCGATGACCCAGGTGATCGCGACGTCCGGCCACGCCTCGCGCAACGTGTGGATGAGCGGCAACACATGAGTGACATCGCCCAGCGCGGACAGGCGCAGCAGGCAGATCGAGCGGGGCGCGGGGACGGGTATATTCACGGGATTGCTAGACTCGGGTCATGTCGATGCGCGCAACCAGCCGGACACTGCTGCCTTTCCGTCATGCGCGCGGCGAAGGCGCCATTGTGTTCGACGCCGATGCGCTCCGGCAAACGCCCTCGCCGGAATGGTTCGATCCGGCGCATTGGGGCGAGGCTGCCGAGCGCGTCGGCAGCGGCGGCCGCGGTGGCGCATGGTTCATCGATGCAGCGGATGGCGCGATGGTGTTGCGGCGCTACCTGCGCGGCGGACTGATGGCGAAGCTGAGCCGCGATGCCTTCGTCTGGCGCGGGCAGTACAGCGTGCGCAGCCTTGCGGAGTTCGATCTGCTGCAGGCGCTTGAGGACCGCGGACTGCCGGTGCCGCGCGCGCTGGCCGCAGCCTATTGGCGCGCGGGCCGGCACTATCGCGCGGCGATCCTGCTCTCGCGCATCGTGAACGTGCATGCGTTCGGCGCGCGGGTGGTGCAGGATGCGACGAGCGCACCGTGGCAGGCCTGCGGTGGGCTCATCGCGCGCTTCCATCGCGCAGGACTGGACCATGCCGACCTCAACGCGCACAACCTGCTGTTCGACGACGCAGAAAACGGCTGGATGATCGATTTCGACAAGAGTCGCCTGCGCGATGGCGGCGGCGATTGGCGAGATGCCAACCTCGCGCGTTTGCGTCGTTCGCTCGACAAGATCAGCGGCGGACGGATGCGGCGCGAAATAGATGCCGGCTTCGGCCAGCTGCAACGCGCCTATGATGCGGCGATGGACGAGGCCGAAGCATGAGTTGGGCACTGCGCTTCCTCGGCACGGGTGGCGCGATGGCGGTGGCCGAGTTCGGCAGCGCGATGGCCTGCGTCGAGCGCGACGGAAAGCAGTGGCTGGCGATCGACTGCGGCTCGGAAGGATTGACGCGATACGTCGAGCATTACGGCGAATACCCGTGGGCGATCTACATGACACACGCCCATCTGGATCATGTCAGCGGTTTCGAGCGGCTGTTCGTCGCCAGCATCTTCGACGAGGCGCGCAAGGGCAGGGTACGCGTGTACTGCCCGACCGGCGTTTTGCCGTGGCTTCAGCGGCGCGTGGCCGAGTACCCGAATGCACTGGCCGAAGGCGGAACCAATTTCTGGGATGCGTTCCAGCTGATCGTCGTGGGCGATCATTTCTGGCACGACGGTTTGCGTATCGAGACCTTTCCGGTGCGCCATCACTGGCCTGACAGCGCGCATGGCCTGCGATTGCGCGGCAGCATGGTCTGGACCGGCGACACCCGGCCCATTCCGGAAATGCTCGCCAAGTTCGCCGACGATGGGGAAGTCATCGCGCACGACTGTTCACTGGTCGGCAATCCCTCGCATAGCGGCATCGAGGATCTGGAGCGCGAGTATCCAGCCGAACTGCTGGCGCGTTGCCATCTCTACCACTACGGTTCGGCTGAAGAGGTCGCCGCGTTGCGCGCGCGCGGGATGCGCGTCGCTGCGCCGGGTGAGGCCATCGTCTTGAGCGAGCCATCAGCGGCCATCCGGATGCAGGACTGAAGCCCGGAAAAGGCGGCGGCCCCGCCGACGATCCTCGGCGCCCGCTACATCCGATACCGTTGCTGCCTTCCGGCCCTGGCGGGATTTTCGAACTTGCGTCGCGAGGGGCCAACGGGGCCACCATGGAACTGTTGAATCTGGCGGAGAGAGGGGGATTCGAACCCCCGAAGCGCGGTTTAGACGCTTACACACTTTCCAGGCGTGCTCCTTCAACCACTCGGACACCTCTCCGGGTCGCTCCGGCGGGCCGGGGGCGAGCCGGACATTCTAGTGGGCCGTCGCCCGCAAGGCAAAAGTTCAGCGATCAGGACGGGTCGGGCAGACCCGCCGTGGCAGAATGGACGCATGAGCTACCTGGTCCTCGCCCGCAAGTGGCGTCCGAAGAAATTCGCCGAACTGGTCGGGCAGGAGCACGTGGTGCGGGCGCTGACCAACGCGCTCGACAGCGGGCGTGTGCACCACGCCTTCCTGTTCACCGGTACGCGTGGCGTGGGAAAGACCACGATTGCACGCATCTTCGCCAAGTCGCTGAACTGCGAGCAGGGCACTTCGGCCGAACCCTGTGGGGAGTGCCGCACCTGCCTCGACATCGACGCCGGTCGCTTCATCGATCTGCTGGAGATCGACGCGGCCTCCAATACCGGCGTCGACGACGTCCGCGAGCTGATCGACAACGCGCAGTACATGCCCAGTCGTGGCAGGGTCAAGGTCTACCTGATCGACGAAGTGCACATGCTGTCGAAGAGCGCCTTCAACGCGCTGTTGAAGACGCTCGAGGAGCCGCCCGGGCACGTCAAGTTCCTGCTGGCGACCACCGATCCGCAGAAGCTGCCGGTGACCGTCCTTTCGCGTTGCCTGCAGTTCAACCTGAAGCGGCTCGACATCGGCCAGATCGAAGGACAGATGCGCAAGATCCTTGGCGCCGAAGACATCGGTTTCGATGACGGCGCCTTGCGCCAGCTGGCGCGCGGTGCGGATGGCAGCCTGCGCGATGGCCTGTCGTTGCTCGACCAGTCGATCGCCTACGGCGCCGGCGAGGTGCGCGAGGCGGCCGTCGCCGCGATGCTGGGGACGGTCGATCGTGCGCGCGTGACCACGCTGCTGGACGCGTTGGCCGAAGGCGATGGCGATGCGCTGATGGCCGAAGTCGAGTCGTTGGGTGAACTCTCGCCCGACTGGAGCCATGTGCTGGAAGCGATCGCCGAGGCCCTGCATCGCGTGCAGCTGCGGCAACTGGTGCCGGCGGTGCAATTGCAGGACGAAGGCATGGGGCTGGATGTCGCTGCGCTCGGTGAACGAGTGCGTCCGGAACTGGTGCAGCTGTGGTACCAGATGGCGGTGAACGGCGGTCGCGACATCGCGATCGCGCCATCGCCTCGGGTCGGGTTCGAGATGACGCTGTTGCGGATGCTGGCGTTCCGACCGGCGGGCGATTCGGCCCGGGCATCGACATCCAGCATCGCGAATCCAAAGCGATCCAACGCGCCGGCGAAAACATCCGCTCCCGCGATCAGTGGCCGCGCGGCGGCACGGGCGGCCATTGCCGAAGCCGCCGCGCAGCCGGAGCCTTCGCCGGTCCCGCAACGCGAGCGCGCTGAACACAAGGTCGCGGCGATGCAGGAAGACCCACCTGCGCCAGCCGGTGCGTCGGCGCTCACAGACCTTGATGCCGAGCGCTGGCTGGACCTTCTGGCCGGCGTGTCGTTGCGCGGGCTTGCCAAGGAACTCGCGGCGCATGCCGCCTTCGCCGGCTACAGCGATGGCGTGTTGCGCCTGTCGCTGTCGGCCGATGACGAGTTCCTCAAGACCCCGGCTGCGATCAAGCAGCTCGCCGAGGCGCTCGCGCCCGTGTTCGGCGCGGCGCCACAGATCCGTTTCGAGGCTGCGGCAGTGGCCGGCGATACCTTGCGCCAACGCCACGAGCGCGCCCGCGATGCGCGCCACAGCGCGGCCGAAGATGCTTTTCTCAATGACCTCGACGTGCAGCGGTTGATCGGGCAGGGTGCCCGCGTGGTGCCGGATTCGATCCGACCGCTCGACGACTGAAACACGCGAACACAGGAGTAGCAAGATGCGCGGCAACATCGCCCAACTCATGCAGCAGGCGCAGAAGATGCAGGAAAACCTGCAGCGCGCACAGGAAGAACTGGCCAGCCTTGAAGTCACCGGCAATGCCGGCGGTGGCATGGTCACCGTGACGCTGACCGGCAAGATGGAATGCCGCAAGGTCCGCATCGACCCCACCGTGTTCGAGGATGCGGAAATGGCGGAGGATCTCATCGCCGCCGCGTTCAACGACGCCGTGAACAAGGCCAATGCCGCCTCCCAGGAAAAGATGGGCGCGGCGACCGCCGGCATGCCGATGCCGCCGGGCATGAAGCTGCCGGGAATGTTCTGAGACCGGCGCGCGAAGACGATTTCGGTGAGCGCATCCCTGCTTGAGCAGTTGATCGAAGCCCTGCGCGTGCTGCCCGGCGTGGGACAGAAATCGGCACAACGGATGGCCTACCACCTGCTGGAACGCCAGCGCGAGGGTGGGACGCGCCTGTCCGAGGTGATGGGCGAGGCCATGGCAAAGATCGGCCATTGCGTGCGCTGCCGCGATTTCAGCGAAACCGAGACCTGCCCCACCTGCGCCAGCGCCGGCCGCGATGCCAGCGAGCTGTGCGTGGTGGAGAACCCGGCCGACCGTCTGGCGATCGAGCAGGCGACCGGTTATCGCGGACTGTATTTCGTGCTGCAGGGTCGCCTGAGCCCGCTCGATGGCATCGGGCCGGCGGAACTGGGGCTGGACCGGCTTGCCGCGCGGCTGGCCGAGGGCGAGGTGCGGGAATTGATCATCGCCACCAATCCGACGGTCGAGGGTGAGGCGACCGCGCATTACCTGGCGCAACTGGCGCGCGCCGCCGAGGTACGTCCGAGCCGGCTGGCGCATGGGGTGCCATTGGGCGGCGAGCTGGAGTATGTCGATCGCGGCACGCTCTCGCACGCGTTCGGCAGCCGCAGCGAAATGGTCTGAAGCGATCAAGGTTTAAGATCGCGGCATCCGGATCCAACGCGCGGGGCCTGCCGATGAGCACCATCTTCCACAAGATCCGCGCGGGCGAGGTCCCCGCCGATATCGTCTACGAGGACGAACACCTGTTCGCCTTCAGGGACATCGCGCCGCAGGCGCCGGTGCATGTGCTGTTCGTGCCCAAGCGCGACTTCGCCACCTTGAACGACGTGCCCGCCGATGCGCCGGAAATCATCGGCCGGCTGGCGATCGCAGCGGCCAACTACGCCAAGGCGCAGGGTGTCGATGAGGAAGGCTATCGCATCGTCATGAACTGCAATGGCGACGGCGGCCAGACCGTGTTCCAGATCCACTTGCACCTGCTGGCCGGTGCGCCGCTCGGGCGATTCGGCACGCCGGAGTGATCGCGCGGATCAGCGCGG
>JAEWNY010000013.1 GCA_023461075.1 Pseudomonadota bacterium
TGCCTGCGCCAAGCGACGCCGTGCCGGTTGTCAGTCGGTAAACTCATGTGCTGGCATCGACATTCAGATCAGGAAGAGTAACCGAGTTGGATACGCATACCGATGACGTGCTGAGGTCACGCCTGCGCGCGGCGCAGGAGCAAGTAAATGCATTGGTGCTGGGCAAGCCGCAGGAGGTCCGGCTGGCCTTCGTCGCCCTGCTGGCGGGCGGCCACCTGCTGATCGAGGACCTGCCGGGCCTCGGCAAGACCACGCTCGCACACGCTTTGGCAGCAACGCTCGGCCTCAAGTTCCAGCGTGTGCAGTTCACCTCCGACCTGCTGCCGGCCGACGTGGTGGGTGTCTCGGTCTACGACAACGCCAGCCGCGGCTTCACTTTCCATCCCGGCCCGGTGTTCAGCAATATCCTGCTTGCGGACGAGATCAACCGCGCACCGCCGCGGACGCAGAGCGCATTGCTCGAAGCGATGGCCGAACACCAGGTCACCGTCGATGGCAGCACGCGTGTGTTGCCGCAACCGTTCTTCGTCATCGCCACCCAGAACCCGGTCGATCTGTCCGGCACCTATCCCCTGCCCGATTCGCAACTCGATCGTTTCCTGCTGCGGCTCTCGATGGGTTATCCCGATGCCAACGCCGAGCGCGCACTGCTCACCGGCGAGGATCGTCGTGCGCTGATCCAGCAAGCCCGGCCGCTGTTGTCGGAATCGGAGATCTCCGGCCTGCAGCAGGCGGTGCTCGCGATCCATGCCAGCGAGGCCCTGGTCGCCTACGTACAGGCCCTGCTCGCGCGCAGCCGGCAGCATCCGGGCGTGCGCATCGGCCTCTCGCCACGCGCGGGCCTCGCCCTGCTGCGTGCGGCACGTGCCCATGCCCTGCTGCTGGGACGGGCGCATGTGTTGCCGGAGGACGTGCAGGCGCTGTTCGCGCCGCTGGCCGCGCATCGACTGGTCGGTGAAGGCGATGCCGGCGACGGCCTGCATCTGGCAAAGTCCGTCTTGCGGGCAGTGCCGGTCGATTGAACGCCGTGGCTTCATCGCGCCTGGTCGACCGCTTGTCGCGCTGGACCCGGCCGCGCGAGCGCGAAACGCTGCCGATCCGCATCGATCGTCGTCGCGTCTACGTGCTGCCGACGCGCTTCGGCCTGTTCTACCTCCTGCTGGTCGGCACGATGGCGCTCGGCGCACTCAACTACAACAACAATCCCGCGCTGTTGCTGGCCCTGCTGCTCGCGGGTGCCGGCCTCGCCAGCCTGGTCGCGGCGCACCTGCAGCTCTCCGGGCTGAACGTCGATGCGATCGCCGCCGAACCGGTCGCTGCGGGAATGCCGATGCCGCTGCGGCTCGCCTTCTCGGCCCGCGATGATCGCCGCCGCGACGGCCTGCGCATCGACATCGACGACGCACACGGCCTGCTCTCGATGCCCGCCCACCAGGGCGGCATCGCCGAAATCCAACTACCCACCGAACAGCGCGGCTGGCTCGACATCGACGGCATCCAACTGGCCACCACGCGGCCGCTGGGCTTGGCGCGGGCTTGGTCGGTCCTGCGTCCGGGCGATCCATGGCTGGTGTATCCGCGCCCCGAACCGAACGGTCCGCCGCTGCCCGACACCCAGCGCGATGGTGAACAGCGTCGTCCGCACTTCGCTGGCGACGACCTGCACCTCCTGCGCAATTACCAGCCCGGAGACCCCTTGCGCAGCATCGCCTGGAAAGCCAGTGCACGCCGCGACCAGTTGATGGCGCGGACCTGGGAGCAGCCGCATGGAGACGATGTCGAACTCGACTGGTTCGCGCTCAACCTGCCACATGAAGCGCGCATCCAGCACCTCGCGCATTGGGTGGAGCTTGCCGAACGCGAAGGCCGGCAATGGCGACTGCGACTGCCGCAGCAGGCACCGATCGGGCCGGCCAGCGGTCCCGCCCATCGACACGCCTGCCTGCGGGCACTGGCACTGATGCCGCAGGCGCACGGGTTCTGACGATGGCGTTCGATCACGCCACCCGCAACCTGCTGCTGGCGACACTGGCCCTCTCGCTGTTGCCGCTGCTGCTTCAGTTGCCGGGCACCGTGGCGATCGCGATCGCGCTGACCGCATTGCTGGTGGTCGCTGCAAGCTGGAAGCGTCCGCTGCCCGGCGTCCTCAAATTGCTGGTCGCGCTGGTCGCGGTCGTTGCCGTCTTCTTCGCGTTCGGCTTTCGCCCCGGCCGCGATACCGGCTGCGCGCTGCTGGCGGCGATGCTGGCGATCAAGCCGACCGAAACCCGCACCCTGCGCGATGCCCGCAGTCTGGTCGGCTTCGCCCTGTTCGCGCCGTTCGCCACCTTCCTGCTCGACCAGGGGCCGCTGTCGCTGCTGCTGGGCCTGACCGCAACCGTGGCAGCACTCGTCACCCTCCAGCGTCTGGCCGATATCGAAGCCGACATCGTGCCGATTCCGCTGACCATGGGCCTGCGCGGCGTGGGTCGCCTGCTGCTGCTCGGCTTGCCACTGACACTGGCCGCGTTCTGGTTGTTCCCGCGCATCGGCACCCCGCTGTGGGGCGTGCCCGATCGTGCCAGTGCCAAGATCGGCCTGTCCGATTCGATGGCGCCCGGCGACTGGATCGACCTCATGGCCGATGACACCCCGGCGATGCGGGTGCGCTTCAAAGGGCCGCCACCGCCGCGCGAACAGCTCTACTGGCGTGGCCCGGTTTTGTGGGATTTCGATGGTCGCACCTGGTCGCAAGGACCATGGCAGGCGCCCAGGCGCGCGGATGTGGTGCCAGCCGGGACGGGCTGGCGCTACGAACTCGAGATGGAGCCGAGCGAGCGCCGTTACCTCACCGCGCTGGACCTGCCAAGCAGCACTCCGCACGGCAGCGTGGCGACCAGCGAAGGCAATCTGGTCGCCATCCAACGCCTGCAATCACTGACCCGCTGGACGCTGCATTCCGCGCCGCCGGCGCGCTTCGATGCCGATCTTGCCCCCCGCCAGTTGCGCCGCGCGCTGGCCTATCCGCGCCAGTTCAACCCGCGCGCGCAAGCGCTTGCCCGGCAGTGGCAACAGGAAACCGGAGGCGATCCTGCCGCGATCGTGCAGAAGGCCATGGCGATGGTGAACGCGGACTTGGCCTACTCGCTGGCCGCGCCCGCGTTGGGCCGCGACACCGTCGACGAATTCCTCTTCGCCACGCGCACCGGCTACTGCGAACACTTCAGCTCGGCTTTCGTGTTCCTGATGCGCGCCGCCGGTGTGCCGGCACGCGTGGTCACCGGCTATGCCGGCGGCTATCGCAACCCGGTCGGCGACTACTGGATCGTGCGCAATTCCGATGCGCATGCTTGGGCCGAGGTCTGGCTGCAGGGACGCGGCTGGGTCCGGATCGATCCGACCGCCGCGGTCGCGCCCGAGCGCATCTCCGACACCGTGGCCGACCGCATGCCCGGCGCCATCGGTGAATTCCGGGGCTTCAACGGCCTTTGGAACGCCACCGACTGGCTACGTCGCGGCTGGAACGATCTGGTGCTCGGCTTCAACGCGGAACGCCAGTCGCGGATGCTGCAATCATTCGGCATCGACAAGCTTGATGGGCGCACGCTCGTGTTGCTGTTCGCACTGGTCGCGCTGCTGACCCTGGGCTGGATGTTGTGGTGGCTGCGCCGCGGCGAACGCGAGCGCGATCCGCTGTTGCGCGCGTGGCACCGACTGTCCATGCGCTACCGTCGAGTGGGGCTGGAACGAGAACCCAGCGAAGCCGCATCGGAATGGGCGATGCGTGTTTCGAACGCGCGACCAGCGGACGCCGATGCGCTGCAGGCGCTGGCACGCCGGTTCAGCGACAGCCGTTATGCCGGGTCGGCAGCCGCATCGCAACTGATCCGGGATCTCGACGCCTTCCGTCCGCGCTGATCCGCGCGATCACTCCGGCGTGCCGAATCGCCCGAGCGGCGCACCGGCCAGCAGGTGCAAGTGGATCTGGAACACGGTCTGGCCGCCGTCGCCATTGCAGTTCATGACGATGCGATAG
>JAEWNY010000014.1 GCA_023461075.1 Pseudomonadota bacterium
CAACGGGGCAGGGCGCCCGCGTAGGAGGCACGACATGGCCCGAGGCATCACCGAATGCGACGTCCACACCGCCGCCGACGAAATCGTTGGCGCCGGCGAGCGACCGACCGTCGAGCGCATCCGCGCGCACTTAGGCACCGGCTCGCCAAACACCGTCACTCGGTGGCTCGAGACTTGGTGGCAAGGGCTGGGCCAGCGATTGCACGCGCAGCAGGCCAGACTCGCGGTTCCGGCCGCGCCGGACGCGGTCGCCGCCCTTGCGGCGGAGTGGTGGGCACTAGCCCTGGAGAGCGCCCGAATCAGTGCCGACGAGGACCTCGCGGCCGACCGTGCGGCCCTTCAAGACGAGCGCGACGGCCTCCAGCGGGACCGCGAGGCTTTCGGCAGCGAGGCTGCGGTTCTGCGTGAGCAGGCGGAAACGGCTGCGCACGCCGAACGCGTGGCGTCGACCCAGGCGGCCGAACTGCAACGGCTGGTCAGTCGACTCGAAGGGCAGATCGGGGAACTGTCCCAGCAGCGAGAGGCGGCGCTCGCACGGGCAGTGGAGGCCGAGGCCGTCCGCCAGGCGGTTGAGCAGCGCCTTCAGGAGCATCAGGAGGCCGCTCAGGCCGAGCGGGAATCCCTGGCGAACCACGTGCGGACGGTGGAGGATCGCGCCCACGCCGAGGTCGATCGCGCCCGCCAAGAAGGCAAGGAGCTCAAGAATCAGCTGGCGGCCGTCAAAAAGGCGCATGCGGAAGCCGAGAAGTCGCTGGGCCAGCGGGCTGAGGCAGCCACTTCGAAAGCGATGGCGGCGGAGCGTGAAGCCGGCATCCAGCGTGCGCGGGCGGATGCTCTGGACGACCAACTGGGTAAGCTCCGTGATCTACCCGTTGCACTGGAAGCGGCTTTGCGCCGGAATGAGGGGCCGTCAAAGGCGAAGACTGCGCGGGGCAAACGACCGATTCGAGGGTCCCGCAAGCCTCCCAAGGTCCCCAATGTGCTCGCAGAGCGGTGACCTGCGTGAAGTGGCCCGCCACGTGGGCGCATCCGTGTATGCGGCCCGTCACCGACGTGCACTCGACCATGCACGTAAAGTGCCCCAAGACTGCGGTGGCGACGCCTATAAGAGTGCGGTGCCCATCGGTGCCCAACGTATTGGGTATCGGTAAAGCTGTGACAACCTCGAGCTGCTAGTAGACCTGTGACATCGTCGGGCTAGGGCCTATTTGTCACAGCTTTTTCGACTCGTCAGACGATGGCCCTGTAACTTCGCATAATGTTTACTGCACCCGTCACGTTTCGGCCCTAGATTTCCAGCAGAAAAGAAGCCTTATCGGCTTCACCCAGCGGCAGTGCGCGGCTTTTTTGCGCGTCAACCCGCGAACAGTCCGTAACTGGGAAGGTGGCAGGGCTCGAATACCGTTTGCAGCATACGCGCTGCTGTGTAAGCGACTGAGCGAAATAGCGGGGAGGGTCAAGTTCTCTGGCCGGAGTGCGGAGCGAGCGAGGAGCGAGCGATGCGCGACGGCCAGGGCGCTTGACATCTCCCCCAGCCTTGAGATACAAAGCGGCTTAAGCGAAGCCGGGGCGCTGCATCTACCGGCTAAGGCTGCAGGTGCCAGCACCGCCGCCGAATGCTCCGAAGGGTCGCAAGATTCGATTACCTGTGAAGATGCAAGCATCGCCGGGGAGGGGCAAAAAAATCAACGGAATCAAGGACATAGCCTTGCTTTCCGTTGCTTGACCCTGCCGGTGTATCCGCAGGGTGGCCGCTTAGGCCACGGCCCTACAGGGCACGAAGGGGGTGCGGAATGAACGCATCTCGGAAACTTCCAGAGCTATTTGGGCCAGAGCCACTTGCATTGGGAGACCTCATCCGCGAGCGGATCGAGTGTCACCGCATTGTGATTGCCTGGGCGATCAAAGTTCAGGGAGCTGTTCAACGTCTCAAGGTCCAAAGCAATGACCTGCAAGAGTTGATCGCCTTTGCTTCGATTCATGACGACATGGAACAAACGATTTCACGATCACAGCGTGAAATGCAGCGTCTGTCGCGTTCTCGGGTTTTCAAGGAATACGATCAAGGAGGTGCGCTATGAGCGCACAACCGACGCCCGAGGAAGCACTGAAGTTCATGTATTCGGCGATGGTCCTTCAGCACATTGACCTGGCAGGGCCATGGGCCGGTTGGAAGATTCGTGGCCAGTATCTGATTTCACCTGACAAGGACAGGGCACCGGTTCGTGAGTTAGTTGGTCTGCTGTTTCACTACAGGTCGAAATTCGGCCACCGCAAGCCACATGCTCCGGCAGGTGACGATTCGACCGTTGTATCGATCGCAGCGGCTGCCGCCAAGCGGCGAGCCGCGGCGGCGGGGGATGCAAGGGGCGCAGCCCCTGCGAGGCCCGTAGGGCCGTCTATGGGCCATGGATGGCCCGCTTTGCAGTCTGTCGGCGACAGGGGGTGCGCCCAGGGCGCATCCCTGCGCCGACAGCTGCAAGCGGTCGGACCCGCACCCAAGCCGCCTGTCGGCCGTGCGCGCGTTCCACTTCCTGCCGACCGGCTTTTTTTTGTACCCTCGGGGGAAAATATTTCCTCCAGCAGCCCAGAAGGGGGCTTCACCGATGAATCACCGTCCGTCGCTTGACTGATCTGGAGGATCTATGAGTTCGCATAATGTTTATTATGTTATTCAAGCCATCACTCAGCCCGAGCCCCGCCGCGCCAACCGCAGCGCATTGCTCACCACAGACACCGAACTCAGGCTCATAGCCAGCGCGGCGATCATTGGGCTCAGCAGCAGCCCGAACACCGGGTACAGCACGCCCGCCGCGATCGGAACGCCAATCGCGTTGTAAAGGAATGCAAAGCCAAGGTTCTGCTTCATGTTGGCGATGGTCTGGCTAGAAACCGCGCGTGCAATCACGATCCTGCGCAGGTCGCCCTTGACCAGGGTCACTTGCGCGCTGGACATGGCCACATCGGTGCCGGTACCCATGGCGATGCCGATGTCGGCCGCGGCCAGCGCCGGCGCGTCGTTGATGCCATCGCCGACCATCGCCACCTTGCGTCCTTCTGCACGCAACCGTTCGACCAGCGCGACCTTGTCGGCCGGCTTGACGCCACCGTGGACTTGTTCGATGCCAAGCGTGCGAGCGACCGAGCGCGCGGTGGCTTCGGCATCACCGGTGGCCATGACGATGTCGAGGCCTTCGGCGCGCAACGCTGCCAATGCGTCCGGTGTGGTCGCCTTGACCGGGTCGGCCAGCGCTATCGCGCCCTCCAGTCGGCCATCGGAGGCCAGATACATCACCGTTGCGCCTTCGCCACGTTGTCGCTGCACCTCGTCGGCTACGCCAGTGATATCGGCTCCGACCGCCTCCATCAATGCCTCGTTTCCGAGCGCAATGTCCCGGCCATCGACCCGACCGCGCACGCCTTGCCCGGTCACCGACTCGAACCCGTCGGCCCGTGCCCCCGAGAGGCCGCGCCCCGCGGCTTCGGCCAGGATCGCGGTCGCCAGCGGGTGTTCGCTGCCCTGCTCCAGTGCGGCGGCGTCACGCAGGATTGCGTCTTCCTCTTGGCGATCGATCCCGAAGACGCTGCGGAACGCCGGACGCCCTTCGGTGAGCGTGCCGGTCTTGTCGACGACGACGGTGTCGATGCCGGCGAGTTGCTCGATCGCGGCCGCATCCTTGAACAGCACACCTTCCTGCGCGGCGCGGCCGGTGGCGACCATGATCGACATTGGCGTGGCCAGCCCCAATGCGCACGGACAGGCGATGATCAGGACGGAGACCGCGTTGACGATCGCGTAGACCCAAGAGGGCGACGGCCCGAACAGACCCCAGCCGAAGAACGTCAATACCGCGATCGTCAGCACTGCCAGCACGAACCAGTACGACACCTTGTCCGCCATGCGCTGCATCGGCGCCTTGGAACGCTGCGCCTGCGCCACCAGCTGCACGATCTGCGAAAGCACCGTTCCCGAACCGACCTGGTCGGCGCGCATCACCAGCCCGCCGGCCCCGTTGAGGGTGGCACCGATCAGCTTGGCGCCCTCGCCCTTCTCCACCGGGATCGGTTCGCCGGTCAGCATGGATTCGTCGACGGCGGAATGGCCTTCGATGACGGTGCCATCCACCGGGATCTTCTCGCCCGGACGCACGCGCAGGCGGTCACCCACGTGTACGTTTTCGAGCGGGATGTCCTCGTCGCTGCCGTCGTCGCGGATCCGGCGCGCAGTCTTCGGCGCAAGGCCGAGCAAGGCCTTGATCGCCGCGGAAGTCTTCGAGCGCGCCTTGAGCTCCAGCAATTGGCCCAGCAAGGTCAGCGAGACGATGACCGCCGCCGCCTCGAAATACACATTGACCCGGCCATGCTCCTGGAACGATGCGGGGAACACGCCGGGCGCAAGCGTGGCGACCACGCTGTACAGGTAGGCGGCGGCCACACCGATGCCGATCAGCGTCCACATGTTGGGGCTGCGGTTGCGGATGGACTGCAGGCAGCGCTCGAAGAACGGCCATCCCGCCCACAACACCACCGGCGTGGTCAGGGCGAATTCGATCCAGGTCCGCAACCCGGCATCCAGTCCATGGAACCGGTGGCCGAGCATCGCCAGCACGAACACGACGAGCGTGAGCGGCAAGGTCCACCAGAAGCGGCGGCTGAAGTCGCGCAGCTCGGGATTGTCCTCATCCTCCAGGCTCGGCATTTCCGGTTCCAGCGCCATGCCGCAGATCGGGCAGATGCCCGGCCCCTCCTGGCGGATTTCCGGATGCATCGGGCAGGTGTAGATCGCGCCAGCCACCACCGGCTCGGGTGCCCGCGGCTCGAGGTAGTGCGCCGGATTGGCGACGAATTTCTCCCGGCACTTGGGGTTGCAGAAGTGATAGGTGGTGCCCACATGCTCGAAGCTGCCGCCCTTGGCGGTCGCCGGGTCAACCTGCATGCCGCAGACCGGATCGGTCACCTTGGCGTTGGCGATGTCGGTGTTCCCGGCATCGCTCCCGTGGTGCGCTTCCGTCGTCATTTCGCGTCTGCCTTGCGGGCCCGCGATGACCAATGGATGTGGACGATGCGCCATCCCTCACTGCCGCGCTGGAGGATCATCGTTTCGGTGCCGAGGAAAGCCGCCGGCTTGCCCTCGCGAAACACATGGGTTTCGCTCTCGCTGGCGACCCAGGCCAGACTGCCTTCCACGCGCGCGACGCGTGGGCCGGATTCGACGCGCGCATCGCGCAGGAACGTGGCATCGGCGCCCGCATGATGGGCCAGGTATTCCTCGCGACTGCGCTCGGCGCCACCGCTTTCAAGGATCACCACGTCCGGCGCCAGCAAAGTGGAAACGGTGTCGAGATCGCCCGCCTTCAACGCCGCGGAGAAGCGTTCGACCACGGCGACGGCAGCAGCCGCTGGATCGGGCGCATCGACAGCTTGCGCCGTCGGTTGCGGGTCGGCGCGCAGTGAGGCGGCGAACGCCGGTCCCATCGGCAGCAGCACAAGGGCGTTCGCCAATAGCGTGCTTGTCAGAATCGTGCGCGCCGAAGCGGCCTTCTTGCTCATCGGATCACTCCCGCAACTGGATCGAACCACAGACTGCTTGCGTCACCACCATAACCGCACACCGGCCACGATGCGGGTGTCTGACACGTCCGCACCGGCGGCACGGCGAAAATCAGCCGTGTTGCCGAAGGCGCGTTCGTGCTCAATGCCGACGTACGGCGCAAACTGGCGGCTAACTTCATAGCGCAGGCGGGCTCCCGCCTCCATCGTGCTCAATCCCGCGCCGATACCCAGGCGCGCATCGTCCTTGCCATGCAGGGCTGCCTCCGCCCGCCACTGCATGATCAGGCGGTTTGTGAACAGGGTGTCGTATTCGGCTTCCACTCGTGCCGCGGTGCGCCCGCCCTGCCCCACATAGGCCGTGGCCGCGACCTCGAACTTGTACGGCGCCACTCCCTGCACACCGAACGCGACCCATGTACGCGAGGGGCCTTCGCCGAAGTCATGGCGCACGCCTGTGACGACATCCCACCAGGCACGGACGCCTCGACTGTAGAGCACTTCGAAATCGGCACGTTCCACTTCCCCATCCCGTGCATGTCCTTCCGTGCGCAGCAACAGCTTCTGTATGTCACCTCCGACCCAGCCCATGCCTTCCCAACCCAGTTCGGTACCGTGGTCGGCGTCGGAAAATTCAAGTCGATCCAGCAGCCAATAGTCCTGGATGCTGGTGCCGTGCTTGTGGTGGTCATGCACCGTGGGAAACGCGGCTTGGCGATCGGCCTCGCTCACGGCCGGGATCGCCTCACGCGGCTTTGCATTCACCGGGAGCGAGTGGCTCATCTGCGAGTGGTCCATCTGCGAGTGGTCCATCTGCGAGTGGTCCATCTGCGAGTGGTCCATCTGCGAGTGGTCC
>JAEWNY010000015.1 GCA_023461075.1 Pseudomonadota bacterium
ACCGGCTTCACCACGCCGCTGGTGCTGCAGACCCACGAACTGCTGGCGGGCCTGCGCGATGCCGGCGCCGATGCGGTGGCGATGGAAGTCAGCTCGCACGCGCTCGACCAGGGCCGGGTGGACGCGGTGCATTTCGATGTCGCGGTGTTCAGCAACCTCACCCGCGACCATCTCGACTACCACGGCGACATGGCCGGCTATGGCGCGGCTAAGGCCCGGCTGTTCGCACGCGAGGGCCTGCGCGCGGCGGTCATCAATACCGACGATGCCTTCGGCGCGACGCTGCCGGCGCACCTGGCGGCGGACGTGCGCGCGATCCGCGTCAGCGCGGCAGGGCACGAAGATGCCGATGTCGCCGCGCATGAGGTCAAGCTCGACGACCACGGCCTGGCATTCACCCTGCGCCTGCGTGGTCAGTCGCTGCCGCTGCGCTCGCCGCTGCTCGGCCGCTTCAACGTCGACAACCTGCTGGTGGTGGCCGGCGTGCTGGACGCGCTGGGCCACGACGCCGCGCGCATCGCCGAAGTGCTGGCGACGCTGCAGCCGATCCCCGGGCGGATGAACCGGCTCGGCGGCGGCCCGCAGCAGCCGCTGGTGGTGGTGGACTACTCGCACAAGCCCGACCCGCTGCAGCAGGCCCTGCAGTCGCTGCGCGGGCATCTGCGCGGCGAACTGGTCTGCGTGTTCGGCTGCGGCGGCGAGCGCGACACCGGCAAGCGGCCGCAGATGGCGGCGATCGCCGAGGCGCATGCCGACCGCGTGGTCGTCACCGACGACAACCCGCGGCGCGAGGATGGCGACGCGATCGTCGCCGACATCCTGGCCGGCTTCACGGCGCCCGCGCGCGTCACCGTCGAGCGCGACCGCGGCCGCGCGATCGCCGATGCCATCGCCTCCGCCAGGCCCGGCGATATCGTGCTGATCGCCGGCAAGGGCCACGAGCCCTACCAGGAGATCGACGGCGTGCAGCATGCCTTCGACGACCGCCTGGTCGCGCAGGCCGCGCTCGATGCGCGCGGCGACGGGGAGGGCGCGCCATGACCCCGATCTCGCTCGCCCGGATCGCAAGATTGGTCAACGGCCGCCTGCAGGGCGCCGAAGACGTGGGCTCGGTACGCATCGATGCCGTCGTCACCGACACCCGCCGGCTGGTCGCGGACGATCCGCGCGGCCTGCTGTTCGTCGCCCTGCAGGGTGAGCGCTTCGACGGCCACGACCACCTCGCGCAGGCGGCGCAGGCCGGCGTCGCCGCGGCGCTGGTCGCGCGTCCCGTGGACATTGCCCTGCCGCAGATCGTGGTGGCCGATACCGAGCAGGCGCTGGCCGCGCTGGCCGCAGCCGTGCAGGCCGGGCGCGACGCGCTGGTGGTCGGCATCACCGGCAGCAACGGCAAGACCAGCGTCAAGCAGCTGGTGGTGTCGATCCTCTCGCGCCACGCCACGACCACGTGCAACCCCGGCAACCTCAACAACGAGATCGGCCTGCCGTTGTCGGTGCTCGCTGCGCCCGAGGACGCGCGCTACGCGGTCTACGAGATGGGCGCCGGCAAGCCGGGCGACATCGCCTACCTGACCGCCATCGCGCGGCCGCGCATCGCCCTGGTCAACAACATCGCGCCGGCGCACATGCAGCGCATGGGCAGCCTGCTCGGCATCGCCGATACCAAGGCCGCGATCTACGACGCGCTGCCGGTCGACGGCACGGCGGTGATCAACGCCGACGATGCCTTCGCCCCGTACTTCGCGCAGCGCGCGCACGGCCGCCGCCTGCTGCGCTTCGGCATCGACGCGACCGCCGACCTGCGTGCCCGCGATATCCACGGTGACGACGGCCAGACCCGGTTCCGCCTGGTCACGCCGGCAGGCGAGGCCGATGTGACGTTGCCGCTGCCGGGCCGCCACAACGTGCGCAACGCGCTGGCCGCGGCCGCGATCGCGCTGGCGGCGGACGTGCCGCTGGCGACCATCGTCGCCGGGCTGGCCGCTGTCGAAGCGGTCGCCGGGCGGCTGGTGCGGCATCGGCTTGCCTGCGGCGCGCTGCTGATCGACGACAGCTACAACGCCAATCCCGGCTCGCTGCAGGCGGCCATCGACACCTTGGCCGCGGCCGGCGGCGAGCGCTGGCTGGTGCTGGGCGACATGCGTGAACTCGGCGACGACGGCGCTGCGATGCATGCCCAGGCCGGCGTGCGTGCGCGCGAGGCCGGCATCGCCCGGCTGTATGCGCTGGGGCCGCTGAGCGCGCACGCCGCGGACGCCTTCTCCGAGGGCGCGCGCCATTTCGACAATCACGCGGCGCTGATCGCAGCGCTGCTGTCCGACCTGCATGGCGATGCGCGCCTGCTGGTGAAGGGCTCGCGGGGCAGCGCGATGGACCGCGTCGTCACCGCGCTGCTCGATGCACAAGGGGAACACGATGCTGCTTGAACTCGCGCGCTGGCTGCAGGGTCTGGACGACTTCTTCGGTCTGTTCCAGTACCTGACCTTCCGGGGCATCCTCGCCGCGCTGACCTCGCTGCTGCTGTCGCTGTGGCTGGGGCCGGCGGTGATCCGCCGCCTGGGCCAGCTCAAGGGCGGCCAGCCGATCCGCCAGGACGGCCCGCAGTCGCATTTCTCCAAGGCCGGCACGCCGACCATGGGCGGCGCGCTGATCCTGATCACGGTGCTGCTGTCGGTGCTGCTGTGGGGTGACCTGCGCAACAAGTACGTGTGGGTGGTGCTGGCGGTGATGGTCAGCTTCGGTGCGATCGGCTGGTACGACGACTGGATCAAGATCGTGCGCCGCGACCCCAACGGCCTGAAGTCGCGGTGGAAGTACCTGTTGCAGTCGGTGCTGGGCCTGGCGGCCGGCCTGTTCCTGTTCCACACCGCCGACGTGCCGGCCGCGACCACGTTCTACATTCCGCTGTTCAAGGCGGTGGCACTGCCGCTGGTGTCGGTGACCTTCGTCGCCATCGCCTATTTCTGGATCGTCGGCTTCTCCAACGCGGTCAACCTGACCGACGGCCTCGACGGCCTGGCGATCATGCCCACCGTGCTGGTGGCCTGCGCGCTGGGCGTGTTCGCCTACGCCTCGGGCAATGCGGTGTTCTCCAATTACCTGCAGATCCCGCAGGTGCCGGGCGCGGGCGAGCTGGTCATCATCTGCGCGGCGATCGCCGGCGCGGGCCTGGGCTTCCTGTGGTTCAACACCTACCCGGCGATGGTGTTCATGGGCGACATCGGCGCGCTGGCGCTGGGCGCGGTGCTGGGCACGATCGCGGTGATCGTGCGCCAGGAACTGGTGCTGGTGATCATGGGCGGCATCTTCGTCATCGAAACCCTCTCGGTGATGATCCAGGTGGCCAGTTTCAAGCTGACCGGAAAACGCGTGTTCCGGATGGCGCCGATCCATCACCACTTCGAGCTCAAGGGCTGGCCGGAGCCGCGCGTCATCGTGCGCTTCTGGATCATCTCGGTGGTGCTGGTGCTGGTCGGTCTTGCCACGTTGAAGGTGCGCTGATGGACGGACGCATGCATTCTTCCGAACGCCAGGCCACCCGCTTCGATGCGATCACCGGTCGCTTTGATCCATGGCTGCTGGCCTGCGTGTTGGCGCTGGCCTCCCTGGGCCTGGTGATGGTGGCATCCAGCTCGCTGGCGATCGCCGAAAGCCGCGACCTCTCACCGCTCTACTACTTCTCCCGCCACGTGATGTTCCTCGCCGTCGGCGTGGCGATGGCCGGCGTGGTCATGGCGCGTGGCGACATCCGCAGGCTGGAGCAGTACAGCCGCTTTCTGCCGATCATCGGCATGCTCATCCTGCTGCTGGTGCTGGTCCCCGGCCTCGGTCACACCGTGAAGGGTGCGCGTCGCTGGATCAGCCTGGGGCCGATCGGCTTCCAGCCCGCGGAGGCGATCAAGGTGCTGCTCATCGTCTGGCTGGCGAGTTACCTGGCGCGCTTCTCCGACGAGGTGAAGGGCACGTGGACCGCGATGTTCAAGGCCTTCGGCGTGGCATTGGCGTTCTCGCTGCTGCTGCTGCTGGTGCACAAGGACTTCGGCACCACGGCGCTGGTGCTGGCGATCACCGCCGGCATGATGGTGCTCGGCGGCGTGCACATGCCGCGCATGGTGCTGCCGGCGCTGGCGATCATGCCGCTGCTGGTGGTGATGATCCTGCTCGAGCCTTACCGCGTGCAGCGCCTGATCTCCTTCAGTGATCCCTGGAAGGACCCGTTCGGCAGCGGCTACCAGCTGACCAATGCGTTGATGGCGGTCGGTCGCGGCGAGTTCTGGGGCGTCGGGCTCGGCGGTTCGGTGCAGAAGCTGTCCTACCTGCCGGAGGCCTATACCGACTTCATCATGGCGGTGATCGCCGAGGAGCTCGGCTTCGTCGGTGTTTGCCTCGTCGTCGCGCTGTACGCGGGACTGGTCGGCCGCGCGTTCTGGATCGGCCTGCAGTGCGTGGAGATGCGCCGGCATTTCGCCGGCTACCTGGCGTTCGGCATCGGCCTGTGGATCGCCTTGCAGGCGTTCGTGTCGATCGGCGTCAACCTGGGCCTGCTGCCGACCAAGGGTCTGACCCTGCCGCTGATTTCTTCGGGCGGTTCCAGCGTGATGATGACTTGCCTGGCGATGGGGCTGCTGCTGCGGGTGTCGTGGGAACTGGAGCGCGCAAAACGCCAGGTCGCACTGCGCCGCGAAACCATAGCGCCTGCCACGGCGGCAACGACGCCGGTGGGCGGCACGATGAAGGTGGATGAAGCGGCATCGCACAAGCCTGTTCGCGAGGCGGCGAAGGTCGCCGGTGAAGTCCTCGCCGATGCAGGCGAGCGCACGCGCAGCGCACTTGCGCGCCTGCTTGATCGGGCGCCGAGGCAACCGCGTGCGGAAGCATCGCTGCGCCGCGACCGCGTCGAACCTTCTTTCGAAGGGGCGTCCGGCCGATGAGCGCAGCAGACGCCCCCGTCATGATCCTGGCCGGCGGTACCGGCGGCCATATCTTCCCCGGCCTTGCGGTCGCCAAGGCGCTGCGTGCGCGTGGCGTGCCGGTGGTCTGGCTGGGCGCGGACGGCGGCATGGAAACGCGATTGGTCCCGCAGCACGACATCGACATCGACACCATCGCGATCAGTGGCGCGCGCGGCAAGGGCGTCGGCAAGCTGCTCAGCCTTCCATTCACCCTGCTGGGCGCTGTGAGAACCGCGCGTGCCGTTCTGCAGCGGCGCCATCCGCGCGCGGTGGTGAGCTTCGGTGGCTATGCCGCCGGGCCGGGTGGATTGGCGGCGAAGGTCGCCGGTATCCCGTTGCTGGTGCACGAGCAGAACCGCGCCGCCGGCCTGACCAATCGCGTGCTGTCGAAGCTGGCGCGCGTGGTGATGACCGGCTTCCCGGGCACCTTCGAGGGCGAGCGCGTGGTCGGCAATCCGGTGCGCGAGGAGATCAGCGCCGTGGGTGACCGCGAAGTCCCGCGCACGGCAGGCGCGCTGCAACTGCTGGTGCTGGGTGGCAGCCAGGGCGCGCGCGCCTTGAACACGGCGATGCCGCAGGCGCTGGCCCAGCTGCCCGCCAGCGCGTTCCGCGTGCGCCACCAATGCGGCGAAAAGATGCTGGGCGATGCACGCAAGGCCTATGCAGATGCTGGCTTGGCCGTGCAGCCCGAAGCCTTCATCGCCGACATGGCCGCGGCGTATGCATGGGCCGATGTGGTGGTCTGTCGCGCCGGGGCGTTGACCCTGGCCGAAGTCTGCGCCGCGGGCGTCCCCTCGATCCTGGTGCCGTTCCCGCAGGCGGTCGACGACCACCAGACCCGCAATGCGGAGTACCTGGTCGAGCGCGGTGCGGCCGTGATGGTACGACAGGATGGTGATCTGGCCGCGGCGCTCAAGGCGCAGCTGTCGGCGCTGGTCGCCGACCGCGCGCGTCTGGAATCGATGGGCACCGCCGCGCTGCGGCTGGCTCGGCCCGATGCCGCCGAACGCGTCGCCGACGCGGTGCTGGAGGTGGCGAAATGATGAGCACCGTTTTCGAGCGCCGCCTGCAGGACCCGGGCGACCTGGCACGCGCGTTCCGTCGCGTGCATTTCGTCGGCATAGGCGGCGTCGGCATGAGCGGGATTGCGGAAGTGCTGTGCACCTTGGGCTATGAAGTCTCCGGTTCCGACAAGGCCGACAACGCCGCGACCCGTCGCCTGCAGCAACTCGGTGCTCGCATCGATCGCGAACACGCGGCCG
This sequence comes from Pseudomonadota bacterium, assembly GCA_023461075.1. GTDB lineage: Bacteria > Pseudomonadota > Gammaproteobacteria > Xanthomonadales > Xanthomonadaceae > Solilutibacter. Next base: position 6,215 of record JAEWNY010000015.1, read on the forward strand.
CCAACGTGCTCGGCAGCGATTGCGTGGTCGTCTCTTCGGCGATCCGCGCCGACAACCCGGAACTCATGGAAGCGCGTTCGCAGCGCATCCCGATCGTCCCGCGCGCGGAGATGCTGGCCGAGTTGATGCGCTTCCGCCGCGGCATCGCGATCGCCGGCACCCACGGCAAGACCACCACGACCTCGCTCACCGCCAGCGTGCTGTACGAGGGTGGCAAGGATCCGACGTTCGTCATCGGCGGCCAGCTGCTTGCGGCCGGCGCCAACGCCAAGCTCGGCGCGAGCCAGTGGCTGGTGGCCGAGGCCGACGAAAGCGATGGCAGCTTCCTGCGCCTGAATCCGCTGATCGCGGTCATCACCAATATCGATGCCGATCATCTGGAGAACTACGACAACGATTTCGCCAAGGTGCAGGCGGCGTTCGGCGAGTTCCTGCATCGCTTGCCTTTCTACGGGTTGGCGGTGCTGTGCATCGATGACGCCGAGGTCGCCGCTCTTGCTGCCGAGACGCCGCGCCATGTGCTGACCTACGGCTTCAACGAACACGCCGAGGTGCGCGCGGAGAACGTGCGCCAGCATGCCGCGTCGATGCATTTCGACCTGTGCCTGCCGGATGGCTCCTGCACGCCGGTCGTGCTGGCCTTGCCGGGTCGCCATAACGTGCTTAACGCGTTGGCTGCCTCGGCGATCGGCTGGCAGCTCGGCATCGCGCCCGAGACGATCGCCACGGCGCTGGAGAAGTTCAAGGGCATCGGTCGACGCTTCAATCAATTGGCTGAGCTGTCGCTCGCCAATGGCGGCAGTGTCACCGTCGTGGACGACTACGGCCACCACCCGAAAGAGTTGGCCGCGGTATTCAGCGCGGCGCGCGGTGGCTGGCCGGATCGGCGTCTGGTGGTCGCGTTCCAGCCGCATCGCTACAGCCGCACGCGCGACCAGTTCGATGATTTCGCCGCGGTGTTGAGCGAGGTCGATGCCTTGGTGCTGACCGAGGTGTATCCGGCCGGCGAAGCCCCGATCGCCGGTGCCGATGGCAAATCACTGGCGCGCGCGATCCGCACACGTGGTCGCGTCGACCCCGTCGTGGTGAACGCACCATCCGATCTGCGTGAGGTGCTGCCTGATGTCCTGCGTGATGGCGACCTGTTGTTGATGATGGGCGCGGGCGACATCGGCGCGGCCGCGCAACAGATCGCTGCCGAAGGGTTCGCCGCGCGCAAGGAGGCTTCGCATGATTGATCATGCGGCTGCCGGCCGATTCCCGCCGCTTGCCATCACCGATGCGAATCGCTTCGGCCGCGTTGCGGTGCTGCTCGGCGGCACCTCCAGCGAACGCGAGGTCTCGCTCGATTCCGGCGCCAACGTGCTGGAGGCATTGAAGTCGCGTGGCGTCGATGCGCACGCGGTCGATGGCTTGCCCGCGCTGCTGGAGGAAATCCGCGCCGACAAGGTCGATCGCGTCTTCAACATCCTGCACGGCGGCGACGGCGAGAACGGCGTCCTGCAGGGCGTGTTGACCGCGCTCGACGTGCCGTTCACCGGTCCCGGCGTGCTGGGAAGCGCGCTGACCATGGACAAGATCCGCACCAAGCAAGTGTGGATGGCTGCGGGCCTGCCGACGGCACGGTTCGTGCGCATCGCGCCAGGTGATGACCTCGTCGCGGCGGTGCGCGGGCTGGGCTTCCCGGTCTTCGTCAAGCCCAGCGCCGAAGGCTCGAGCGTCGGCGTGTTCCGCATCATGGGCGAGGCCGACATGGCGCCGGCCATCGAGTTCGCGCGCGATTACGCCGGCGAGTTGCTGGCCGAGCAGATGCTCACCGGCGGGGAATATACGGTGGGCGTGGTCGGCGATCTGGCGTTGCCCTCGGTCAAGATCGTGCCGCCGGGTGACTGGTACGACTACCACGCCAAGTACATTTCGGACGACACCCAGTACCTGTGCCCCGGTCTTGCGGGTGATGAGGAAGCGGAGATTCGTCGTCTGGCGCATGCGGGTTTCATCACCGCCGGCTGCACCGGCTGGGGCCGGGTCGACGTGATGCGCCATGCCGACGGTCGCTTCATGCTGATGGAGGTCAACACCGCGCCGGGCATGACCAGCCATTCGCTGGTACCCAAGGCCGCGCGCCATCTCGGCGTCGAGTTCGACGAGCTGTGCTGGCGCATCCTCGAGCAGACCCTGCAAGGAGGTGCGCAGGCATGAACGTGCTGCTGCGCATCGCCGCCATTGCCATCGCCATCGCGTTGATCGCGTTGCCGGTGGTCGCCTTCGTCAACGGCTGGATCGGCGCCGAGCGCTTCCCGCTGACCAAGCTGCGGGTCTCCGGCGACATGCGTCATGTCGATCCGGCCGCGGTGCAGAAACTGCTGCTGCCGTACGCGCGCAAGGGCTTCTTCGCGGTCGAGCTGGACGATGCGCAGGCGGCACTCGCCAGGTTGCCGTGGGTCGAATCGGCCGAGGTCAGCAAGAAGTGGCCGGACGTGCTGGAAGTGCGCATCCACGAACATCGCCCGCTGGCCTTGTGGGATGAAGACAAGTTGCTGTCCGAGCGCGGCCGCATCTACCCGCGTTCGGCGATGGGCGATGCGTTGCCGAAAGGCCTGCCGCAACTCGGTGGTGATCCGCGCCAGGTCGCCGAGGTGCTGGCGTTCTACAACCAGACACGCGAGTTGTTCGCGCCGATCGGCCTGGGCGTGCGTGAGTTGCGCCAGGACGCGCGTGGCAGTTGGTCGCTGCGCCTGTCCAATGGCGCGCAGGTGCTGATCGGGCGCCAGGACGCCGAATCGCGCGTGCGCCGCTTCGCCGAACTGATGCCCAAGTTGATCGCGCCGCAGGGCCGAGCCTTGCGCCGCGCCGACCTGCGCTATGCCAACGGCTTCGCATTGCAGTGGAGCGAAGCCCCATCCCCACAAGCCATCCCCCGGAAGATCGCATGAACCGCAAAGGCGACAAATCGCTCATCGTCGGACTCGACATCGGCACCTCCAAGGTGACCGCGTTGGTCGGCGAGCATTCGCCCGGCTTGCCGGTCGAGGTGATCGGCGTGGGTTCGCACGAATCGCGCGGCCTGCGTCGCGGCGTGGTGGTCGACATCGACTCCACGGTCCAGTCGATCCAGCGTGCGATCGAGGAAGCCGAGTTGATGGCCGGCTGCGAGATCCGCTCGGTGTATGCGTCGATTTCCGGCAACCACGTGCAATGCCGCAACTCGCAGGGCATGGAGCCGCTGCGCGATGGCGAGGTGAACTATTCCGACATGGATCGCGCGCTCGAAGCGGCCAAGGCGGTGGCGATCCCGTCCGACCAGCGCATCCTGCACGCGATCGCGCGCGAGTACGTGCTCGACAGCTCGCAGGAAGGCATCAAGAACCCGGTCGGGATGAGCGGCATCCGCCTCGAGGTGCATGCGCACCTGGTCACCTGCGCGCAATCGGCCGCGCAGAACATCATGAAGTGCGTGCAGCGCTGCGGGCTGTCGGTGGACGACCTCATCCTCTCGGCGCTGGCCTCGAGCGAGGCGGTGCTGACCGATGACGAACGCGAACTGGGCGTGGTGCTGGTCGACATCGGCGCCGGCACCACCGACCTTGCGGTGTTCGCGCAGGGCGCGATCGCGCACACGGCCTCGCTGCCGATCGCCGGTGACCACGTCACCAACGACATCGCCCACATGCTGCGCACGCCGACGCCCGAAGCCGAGCAGATCAAGGTCCGCTACGCCTGCGCGCTGGCGCAGATGGCGACCGCCGAGGAAAGCATCCAGGTGCCGAGCGTCGGCGATCGTCCGCCGCGCCGCCTGCCGCGCCACGCGCTGGCGCAGGCGGTGCAGGGCCGCTACGAGGAAATATTCGAGATGGTGCAGGCCGAACTGCGCCGTTCCGGCTTCGAGGAGCTGGTGCGCGCCGGCATGGTGCTGACCGGTGGCGGCTCGAAGATGGAAGGGGTGGTCGAACTTGCCGAGGAAATGCTGCAGATGCCGGTACGCGTCGGCATCCCGCAGCACGTCTCGGGCCTGGCCGAAGTGGTCGGCAACCCGGTGCATGCGACCGGCGTTGGGTTGCTCTTGATGGGCAGCCGGATCGAGGAGCCGCGCGGCGGTCGTTCGATGCTCCCCGGTGGGCGCAGCGGCGGGCCGGGCTGGTTCCGGAAATTGAAGGATTGGTACGGCGGGCAGTTCTGAGCAGTGCGGGAACGCCGGACGGCCGGCGGGCGGGTGCGACAGGCAAGTGTGGTGAGTGCAGGCAACAACAACTAGACCAAGACGCCGGCGTGGCGGCTGCAGCGGGTCCGATTCCCGCCCAGACGACAACCTGGCCCAACAACGAGGACATGGACATGGCAACTTTCGAACTGATGGAAAAGATGGCCCCGAACGCGGTCATCAAGGTGGTCGGCGTGGGCGGCGGCGGCGGCAACGCGGTCGCGCACATGGTCAACAGCCAGGTCGATGGCGTTGAGTTCATCACCGCCAACACCGACTCGCAGGCGATCAAGAACTGCGGCGCCAAGCTGCAGCTGCAACTCGGCAGCAATGTCACCAAGGGCCTGGGCGCAGGCGCCAATCCGGAGGTCGGCCGCCAGGCCGCGCTGGAGGACCGCGAGCGCATCATGGATGCACTGCAGGGCGCCGACATGGTGTTCATCACGGCGGGCATGGGCGGCGGCACCGGTACGGGCGCGGCCCCGGTGGTGGCGCAGCTGGCCAAGGAGATGGGCATCCTCACGGTCGCAGTCGTGACCAAACCGTTCCCGTTCGAGGGCCGCCGTCGCATGCAGGTGGCGATGAAGGGCATTGAGGAGCTCTCGCAGCACGTCGATTCGCTGATCACCATCCCCAACGAGAAGCTGATCACCGTGCTCGGCCGCAACGCGACGATGATCCAGGCCTTCCGCGCCGCCAACGACGTGCTGCAGGGCGCGGTGCAGGGCATCGCGGACCTGATCGTGCGTCCGGGCCTGATCAACGTCGACTTCGCGGACGTGCGCACGGTGATGAACGAGATGGGTCTGGCGATGATGGGCACGGGCAGCGCACGCGGCGATGATCGTGCGCAGGCTGCCGCCGAATCCGCCATCCAGAACCCGCTGCTGGACGATGTGAACCTGGCCGGCGCCAACGGCATCCTAGTCAACATCACCGCCGGCCCGGACCTGACCATGGCCGAGTTCGACGAGATCGGCCGCGTGGTCGGCGAATTCGCCGCCGAGGATGCGACGGTCGTGATCGGCACCGCGCTCGATCCGGACATGCAGGACGAGGTCAAGGTCACCGTCGTCGCGACCGGCCTCAACCGCAACGCCGCGCGCCAGCCGCTGCCGCGCAACGACTTTGGCTACGAGCCGAGTGCGCGTCGTGCCAAGCCGCAGATGGAGATCGTGCCGCAGCCGCAGGTCGCCAAGCGCGACGGCACCACCGGCCTGCCGATCGATGATGTCCCGGCCACCGCGTTCAACCCGGCGCAGGGCTTGGCGTCCGGTTTGCGTCGCGGCCCGGGTTCAACCGGCGCCTCGCAAGCCAGCGAGAGCGCAGCGCCGCAGGCGGCCGATTTCGGTGGCGCGGATTACCTGGACATTCCGGCGTTCCTGCGCCGTCAGGCGGATTGACGCCGTCCGTGGAGACGCAACAGGGCCCCGGATGGGCCGGCCCGGCCATCCTTGGCCGGGCGCTCGGCGATGCGCGAGGCAGTGCCTCGCAACCGCATCGCTTCGCCCTGCGCCGTCAGGCGGACTGAAGACGTGACCAATGCGCCTGCCGGCAGCCCCGGCAGGCGATGAATGACGGATGCGGAATGCACCGCTTCCAGCCATGCCTGTCCCCTTTGCGTCGGGTCGGTCGGCCCGACGCTTTTCTGGCCGCAGGCCGCGTGGCTTACGGCTGCGTTCATCCACCCCCGTGCTAACCTGCAAGGTCAGGCAGCTGCCTGTTCAGACTTCCCCGATCGATGACCCGACAGCGCACTCTCAAGAACGTGATCCGTGCGACCGGCGTCGGCCTGCACAGCGGCGAGAAGGTCTTCCTGACCCTGCGCCCGGCACCGATCGATAGCGGCATCGTGTTCCGTCGCATCGACCTGGAGCCGGTCGTCGAGATCCCCGCGCGTGGCGACCTGGTCAGCGAAACCACCCTGTGCACAGGCCTGTCCTGCGGCCCGGCCAAGGTGCAGACGGTCGAGCACCTGTTGTCCGCGATGGCCGGCCTCGGCATCGACAATGCCTACGTCGAACTGTCCGCGGCCGAAGTGCCGATCATGGACGGCTCGGCCGGCCCCTTCGTGTTCCTGCTGCAGTCCGCCGGCATCGCCGAGCAGGACGCGCCCAAGCGCTTCATTCGCATCCTGCAGGACATCGAAGTCCGCGACGGCGAAAAGCGCGCTGCGTTCCGACCGCATGACGGCTTTCGCCTCGAATTCACCGTCGAATTCAACCATCCGGCGATTCCGGCCACGCAGTCGAAGGCCAGCATCGATTTCTCGACCGCGCGCTACATCAAGGAAGTCAGCCGCGCCCGAACCTTCGGCTTCATGCGTGATCTCGAGTACATGCGCGAGCGCAATCTGGGCCTCGGCGGGTCGATGGACAACGCGATCGTGCTCGACGAGTTCCGCGTGCTGAACGAGGACGGCCTGCGTTACGCCGACGAGTTCGTCCGCCACAAGATCCTCGACGCGGTCGGCGACCTGTACCTCGCCGGTCATCCGATCATCGGCGCGTACGAGGGCTTTAAGTCCGGGCACGCGCTCAACAACACCCTGGTGCGCGCGCTGCTGGCGCAGCCCGAGTCCTACGAGATCGTCACGTTCGATGACGCGACCGCGGGGGATGTGCCGAATCTGTACGAGCCGGCGGCCGTCGCTTCACCGGCCTGAGTGCCCTCGCCCCACCCGATCGTCACCACGGCCCGGCTTCCGGGCCGTTCCGTTTCGTGAAACGGATGTTTAACAAATTCAACGACTTGGGCGAGTACCCTACGCACCCCGACGGATGTGCAGGCCGCGTGAAGACGGTCCTCAGTCCGGATCGCCGAGCAGCCTGAGCGCGTCTTCGACCGCACTGCGCGACGCGGCGGATGCCGGTTTTTCCGGCGATGGGGAGGGGATCGGCGCCGGTGGCGCCACCTTCACCAGCACACGCTCCACCTCCAGCCCGATGGATCGGGCCGCCTGCAGGATGTCCTCGCTCTGCAACCGCGCGCGGTTGGCCCAGATCGCGGCATCGGCAAGCAAGGACAGTCGTCCCTGCGCCACGTTCGCCAAGCGGACATGTGCGGCAAGGATCAAGGGAAGCTTCGGCCGCAGCTGGCGGTCCACGGCTTCCAGCCACATGGCGCGGCGCAGGACATCGCCCGCGGGTTCCCGCAACACGGCATCGATGGCCGGCTCAAGGCCGGCGTGCCCGGCGCGGGAGCCGGAAGACGAAGATTTGGAACCCGACATGCCACAACCCGAACGCAAGACCTTCGCCCAGCATACGCGCGGCACCGCGCTGGCTGCCCGCCGGTTCATCCGCCGCCAGCCCTGGCTGGCCTCGGCCTGCCTGATGGTGCTGGGCCTGGCCGGTGGCGCCGGCGCGATGCAGCTGATGTCCGGCGATGCCGCTGCCGATACCCGGCAGGCCGCCTTGAGCAAGGAAGCCGCGCAGCGTGAATTGAACGCGATGGCCGCGCGCCTTGCCGAATTGCAGGCCGAGACCACCCGCCTCAATGCCTTGGGTCAGCGCCTGGCCCGCGATGCCGAACTGCCGGAAGGCGAGTTCGATTTCGCCAAGCCGGTCGGCCAGGGCGGTGGCGGCCCGGTCCACGACATCGCGCCGTCCGACCTCGCCGGCGGCATTGGCCAACTGGATGCGCAGCTGCGCAGTTCCGGCGGCCAGCTCTCGGCGCTGGAATCGCTGCTGTTCAACCGCCAACGCGACCGCGCGGCGTTGCCGTCGGGCTCGCCGGTGGCGACCGGCTACATCACCTCGACCTTCGGCCTGCGCGCCGATCCTTTCGGCAACGGCGGCCAGTTCCACAAGGGCATCGATTACGCCGCCAACCTGGGCGATCCGGTGTTGGCGGTGGCCGATGGCGTGGTCACTTTCGCCGGCGATCGTTCCGGTTACGGCCATACGATCGAGGTCGACCACGGAAACGGCTACGTCACCCGCTATGCGCACAACTCGCGCCTGACACGCAGGGTCGGTGAGCTGGTGCGCGCCGGCGGCGAGGTGGCCAAGGCCGGCTCCACCGGCCGCTCCACTGGCGTCCACGTGCACCTGGAGGTCTGGCAGAACGGTGCCTATGTCGATCCGGGGCGCTTCCTCGACAAGCACAAGCCGACCCGCGGCTGAGTTCCGCCCGGGCGGGGGCTTGAGACGGCCGGGTCCGGCCTCCACTACAATGATGAGTTGTCGAAGGACGCCACGGCGTCCTTCGCAGTTTGAGGTGGCGCCTGGGCGTCCCTCAGGGTTTCCAGCGGCGCCCTGCGCCCCTCATCGTCCGCGCCCGCGCGCATTGTCGCGGCGCCCAACCGGCCCCACGCATGTTCAACAGCTTGCTTACCCGCGTCATCGGCAGTCGCAACGAACGACTGCTGAAACAGCTCGACAAGATCGTCGCCAAGACCAACGCTTTCGAAGCCCAGATGCAGGCGCTCTCCGATGCCGACCTGCAAGCCAAGACGGCCGAGTTCAAGCGCCGCCACGCCGAAGGCGAATCGCTCGACAAGCTGCTGCCGGAAGCCTTCGCGGTCTGTCGCGAGGCCTCGGTCCGCGTGCTCGGCATGCGCCATTACGACGTGCAGCTGGTCGGCGGGATGGTGCTGCACATGGGCAAGATCGCCGAGATGCGCACCGGCGAAGGCAAGACCCTGGTCGCGACGCTGCCGGTCTACCTCAACGCGATCGCCGGCAAGGGCGTCCACGTGGTCACCGTGAACGACTACCTGGCCCGCCGCGACGCCGCGCAGATGGGCAAGCTCTACGACTGGCTGGGGATGTCGGTTGGCGTGGTCTACCCGGGCATGCCGCATTCGGACAAGCACGAGGCCTACGCCGCCGACATCACCTATGGCACCAACAACGAGTTCGGCTTCGACTACCTGCGCGACAACATGGCGCTGTCGAAGGAAGACCGCTTCCAGCGCGGTCTGAACTACGCGATCGTCGACGAGGTCGATTCGATCCTGATCGACGAGGCGCGCACGCCGCTGATCATCTCCGGCCCGACCGACGAGAACCAGGACCTCTACCAGATCGTCGATGCGGTGGTGCCGCGCCTCTCGCGCCAGGAGAAGGAAGACGGCGTCGGTGACTATTGGGTGGACGAGAAGGGCAAGCAGGTCCACCTCTCCGAAGGCGGCATGGAGCACGTCGAGGAGTTGTTGCGCGCCGCCGGCGTGCTGGGCGACGACGATGGCCTGTACGGGGCGCACAACATCCACGTCGTCCACCACCTCAACGCCGCGATGCGCGCGCATGCGATCTACCAGCGCGACGTCGACTACATCGTGCGCGATGGCGAGGTGGTCATCGTCGACGAATTCACCGGCCGCACCCTGCCGGGTCGCCGCTGGTCGGACGGCCTGCACCAGGCGGTCGAGGCGAAGGAACGCGTGCCGGTCCAGCGCGAGAACCAGACGCTGGCCAGCATCACCTTCCAGAACCTGTTCCGCATGTATTCCAAGCTGGCGGGCATGACCGGCACCGCCGACACCGAGGCCTACGAGTTCCAGAGCATCTACGGGCTGGAGGTCATCGTCATCCCGACCCATCGCCCGATGATCCGCAAGGACCATCCGGACCTGGTCTTCCTCAACCGCAACGGCAAGTTCCGCGCGGTCGCCAAGGAAATCAAGGAAGCCTACGACCGTGGCCAGCCGGCGCTGGTCGGCACCACCTCGATCGAGGTTTCCGAACTGCTGTCCGATTTCCTGCGCGAGGAAGGCATCCCGCACGAGGTGTTGAACGCCAAGCAGCACGAGCGCGAGGCGATCATCGTGGCCCAGGCCGGCCGCCCGCAGGCGGTGACCATCGCCACCAACATGGCCGGCCGCGGCACCGACATCGTGCTGGGCGGTTCGCTGGAATCCGAATTCGCGCAGCTGGAAAGCGAAACCGGCGCCGAAGTCGACGCGGCCACCAAGACGCGCCTCAAGTCCGAGTGGCAGCAGCGCCACGATGCGGTCAAGCAGGCCGGCGGCCTGCACATCATCGGTACCGAGCGCCACGAGAGCCGCCGCATCGACAACCAGCTGCGCGGGCGCTCCGGCCGACAGGGCGATCCGGGTTCCTCGCGCTTCTACCTGTCGCTGGAAGACAACCTGATGCGCATCTTCGCCGCCGACTGGGTGCAGAAGATGATGGAGCGCATGGGCCTGAAGGAAGACGACATCATCGAAAGCCCGCTGGTGACCAAGCAGATCGCCAACGCGCAGCGCAAGGTGGAAGCGCACAACTTCGACATCCGCAAGATCCTGCTGGATTTCGACGACGTCAACAACGACCAGCGCAAGGTGATCTATCAGCAACGCGACGAACTGCTGGAGGCCGAGTCGATCCAGGACAACATCGACGGCATCCGCGGCGACGTGGTTGCCGGCATCGTCGAACGCTACGTCCCGGCGAACTCGATCGACGAGCAGTGGGACCTGCCGGGGCTGCAGGCGGAGTTGACCAACGAGTTCGGCATCGAAATGGACCTGGTGGGCATGCATGCCGAGCGCAGCGAATTGGATGCCGAGACCATCGCCGATGAAGTGCAGCAGGCGGTCGACAACCTGTTCGCCGACAAGGAGGCGCAGGTCGGTAGCGAGACCATGCGCATGCTGGAGAAGCACCTGATGCTCAACGTGCTGGACCAGAACTGGAAGGAGCACCTCGCGCGGATGGACTACCTGCGCCAGGGCATCCACCTGCGCGGCTACGCGCAGAAGCAGCCCAAGCAGGAATACAAGAAGGAAGCCTTCGAGCTGTTCAGCGAGATGCTGGATACGGTCAAGAGCGAGGTCATCGGCCTGCTGGCCAAGGTGCGCATCCGCAGCCAGGAGGAGATCGACGCGATCGAGGCCGAGGAGCGTCGAATGGCCGAACGCATGCAGCAGCAGATGCAGTTCCAGCATGCCGGCATGGGCGGTTACGGCGCCGACGAGGAAGCCGCCGATCGGGTCGGTGCGCAGGACTTCGATGACGGGCAGGCGGCGATGCCGA
>JAEWNY010000016.1 GCA_023461075.1 Pseudomonadota bacterium
GTCCACTCGATGAAGTCGAAGCGGTCGGCATTGCGGCGGTCCTCGATCGCGCGGTTCTTCTCGAACGCATCCGGGTCGAAGCCGCCACATTCCACCGCCAGCGAGTGATCGACGATCAACTGCGTCGGCACCACTGGATTGATCTGCGCCGGGTCGCCACCGGCATCGGCGATCGCATCACGCAGGCCGGCCAGGTCCACCAGCGCGGTCTGGCCCAGGATGTCGTGGCAGACCACGCGTACCGGAAACCACGGGAAATCCAGGTCGCGGCGACGCTCGATCAACTGGGTGAGGTATGCATCGCGCATCGCCGGATCGGTTTTTCGCACGATGTTCTCCGCGTGCACCCGCGCGGTATAGGACAGCGTGGCGTAAGCAGCCGGCTTGATCGCATCGACGGCTTCGCGCGCATCGAACCAATCCAGTTGCGTTCCCGGCAAGGGCTTTCGGTACTCGATGTTCATTCGTATTCCTGAAACAGGGTTGCGATCGCCTCTCGCGCGATCATTCCGAATCGTCGCATGCCCACACGCGCGACATCTCGAGGTAGGTGAAGCTGGCTGACCAGGTGATCAGCAGCAGTCCGGTCAGCGACTCCATCCCTGCCAAAAGCCGAACGGTGCCCACCGGGGACAGGTCGCCGAGGCCGAGCGTGGTGTAGATCGTCGCCGAGAAGTACACCGCATCGAACATGCTCTTGATGCCATGTTCGCCGTGGATGTAGCCCATGTCCGGCTGGTGCTCAAGCCAGTAGAACGCGGTGCCGTAGCACCATATCTCGACCACGTGCAGCGCCAGTAGCGCGAAGATCAGGCCGACGAACCCGCTGCGTTGCCGATGCGCGCCTCGGCTCAATGGAGTGCCCGATGTGCGCGGCCCGTAGAACCGCGCCAGCCACTTCAAGCCCTCGTAGTGCAGCAGCACCACCAACATGGTGACCCCTGCCGTCACCAACGCGACCTTCACGAACTCGTCGAAGGAGTTCTCCGGCAGCAGCGGCCACATGGCGGCGCTCAGCTATCCAGTCGAGGTGACGCCACGTTCGGCATCAGCCGCGACGCTCGATCGCCACATACTCGCGGTCTTCCGGGCCCGTGTAGTTGGCGCTCGGGCGGATGATCTTGCCGTCCTCGCGCTGCTCGATCACGTGCGCGGCCCAGCCGGTGGTGCGCGCGATCACGAACAGCGGGGTGAACATCGGCGTCGGCACGCCCATCATGTGGTAGCTGGACGCGCTGTACCAGTCGAGGTTCGGGAACATCTTCTTGCTGTCCATCATCAGGTTCTCGATGCGCTCGCTGACGTCGAACAGCGTCTTGTTGCCGCCGTCCTCGGTCAGCTTGCGCGAGAGTTCCTTGATGATCGGGTTGCGCGGATCGCCGATCGTGTAGACGGGATGACCGAAGCCGATGACGATCTCCTTGCGCTCCATCCGTGCCTTGATGTCGGCCTCGGCTTCGTCGGCAGTGCCGTAGCGGCTGATGATGTCCATCGCCACTTCATTCGCGCCACCGTGCTTGGGGCCGCGCAACGCACCGATCGCGCCAGTGATGCACGAATACATGTCGCTGCCCGTGCCGGCGATGACGCGCGCGGTGAAGGTCGATGCGTTGAACTCATGCTCGGCGTAAAGGATCAGCGACTTGTCCAGCGCGTCGGCATGCAAGTCGCTGGCCGGCTCGCCGTGCAGCAGGTGCAGGAAGTGGGCAGCGACGGTCTCGTCGTCGGTTTCCACGTCGATGCGGCGGCCGTTGCGGGTGAAGTGCCACCAATACAGCAGCATCGACCCGAAACTCGCCACCAGCCGATCGGCGATGTCGCGTGCTTCCGAAGCCGGATGCCCTTCGCGCTCCGGCAACACCGTCCCGAGTACCGAGCAACCGGTGCGCATCACGTCCATCGGATGCGCGTTGGCGGGGATGAGTTCCAACGCCTCGGTGACGATCGCCGGCAGGCCGCGCAGGCGCTTGAGCTTGGTGCGGTAGGCCTTGAGCTGCGAGGCGGTCGGCAGGCTGCCATGCACCAGCAGGTGCGCGACTTCCTCGAAGCTGGACTGCGTGGCCAGGTCCTTGATGTCGTAGCCGCGGTAATGCAGGTCGTTGCCGCTGCGGCCGACGGTGCACAGCGCGGTATTGCCGGCGGCCGTGCCGGAGAGCGCGACCGACTTCTTGACCTTCGGCGCGGCGGGGGTGGCAGCTTCGCTCATCATGATCTCCTGTTATTTGCCATCCGCGAACAACGCGTCGAGTTTGTCTTCGTAGGCGTGGTAGCCCAGGAAGTCGTACAACTCCGCGCGCGTCTGCAGCTGGTCGATGGTGTTCTTCTGGGTCCCTTCGCGGCGCACGGTCTCGTAGAAACCGAGTGCGGCCTTGTTCATCGCCCGATAGGCGCCGCAGCAATACAGGGCGATGTCGACGCCGGCCTCGCGCAGCTCATCGGTGGTGAAGAACGGCGTCGATCCGAACTCGGTGAGATTGGCGAGGATCGGCACGCGCACCGCCGCCTTGAACTTGCGATAGTCGTCCAAGGTCTTCATCGCCTCCGGGAAGATCATGTCGGCGCCGGCCTCGACATAGGCCACCGCACGCTCGATCGCACTGTCGATGCCCTCAACGGCCGCGGCGTCGGTGCGCGCCATCAGCACGAAATCGTTGTCATTCTTGGCATCGACCGCGGCCTTGACCCGATCGACCATCTCCTGCTTCGGCACCACTTCCTTGCCGGGGCGATGGCCGCACCGCTTCTGCCCGACCTGGTCCTCCATGTGCACGGCGGCGACGCCGACGCGCTCGAAGTTGCGGATGGTGCGGGCGATGTTGAACGCGCCGCCCCAGCCGGTGTCGATATCCACCATCAGCGGCATGCCGGTGGCATCCACTATCCGGCGCGCATCAACCAGCACGTCTTCCATCGAGCTGATGCCCAGATCGGGCACGCCCAGCGAATTGGCCGCGACGCCGCCGCCGGAGAGGTAGAGCGCGCGGTAGCCGACGCGCTTGGCCATCAGGCCAGCGTAAGCGGTGATGGCGCCCATCACCTGCAATGGGGTTTCTTCGGAAAGCGCGGCGCGGAACTTCGCACCAGGCGAGGCGTGATTCATGCGACCTCCGGCAAAAAAGTGATTTTACGCGACGCCCGCGGTGGCTGCATCGGACATGGGTACAACGCCCGCAGCAGGGTCAGGCATCCGCACCACGCTCAAGGACGCGTTTCAGCTCTTCCAGCGCGCAACGATCATCCAGCGTCCACAGGTCACTTGGGTCGCGGTGCTCGGCTGGTGCCTGCGGAGAGCCGCAACAGCATGCTGGGGGGCGCGTTTTGGGCAAGGCGTTGACCACGTCGACCTGCACCGTCCGTGCGACCGCGCGATCTGGATTTTCGTCAGGACTTTGATCGATGCCGCTGCGTCATCCGCCTCAGAAAGCTGGAGGCGACTGCCACTCCACATATGCACCACTGGCGGGATGCACCAGCCCGAGCCGTGTCGCGTGCAGGCATACGCGCGGCGCGGCGCCCGCGCCGTAAAAGGTATCGCCGACGATCGGGTGGCCCAACTCGGCCATGTGCACCCGCAACTGGTGCGATCGCCCGGTGAGCGGATGCAAGGCGACGCGGGTGCATCCCGCCGCGACATCGCGTTCGATCACGTGCCAGTCGGTGATCGCGGCCTTGCCGTTCAGGTGATCGACGACCTGTCGCGGCCGGTTCGGCCAATCGCAGATCAGCGGCAGTTCGATGCGGCCCTCGTCCTGCGCCACGATGCCTTCCACCAGCGCAACGTAGGTCTTGTCCACCTCGCGGCGGGCGAAAGCGTCGCTGAGTGCACGATGGGTGGCCGCATCTCGCGCGAACACCATCACCCCGCTGGTTACCTGATCGAGTCGATGGACGTTGAGCGCATCGGGATAAGACACCTGCAACCGCGTCGTCAGGCAGTCCTTGTGCTCAGGCAGGCGTCCGGGCACCGAGAGCAGACCCGCAGGCTTGTCGACCACCAGCAGCCAATCGTCCAAGTGCAGGACAGTGATGTCGTTGGCCGGGTTGGCTTCGGTTGCCTCAGGGTTCCCGGTGGATCGCTGCGATTGCATCGCCCAATTATGAGCTGCGGCCGCTGACTGTTCGAACCTCCGTATCCCGCGTGCCACATTGCTTTCACGATGGCACATGCACGATCTGCCCCAGCCTTCCAACGCGCCACTCGGATCCCGATGTCGAATCGAATGCTCGCCATACTGATCGCCACGACCTGTGCCGCCGCACTCGCTGGCTGCGTCAGCACGCCACCTCTCACCGCGAACGCCGTGCAGCCCACACCCACCACGCATTTGCCCGCGCCACCGAAGTGGCTGGGTGAAGTCGAACGCCTTTACCCGACGGATGTGCGCGTGCCGGGGCTGGAATCACGACGGTTCCCGCCCGCGCACTGGTGGTGGCTGGCAATTCCGCTGCTCACCGATGATCGCGGCTTCGTTGTCCAGGAGGCTGGGCACAGTGCGGAAGGTCGCCCGCTGCACCGTGCCAGCTGGGGCCAAGGCAGGACGCGCGTCCTGCTGTGGTCACAGATGCATGGCGACGAAAGCACCGCGACGATGGCGCTGACCGACCTGTTCCGCTTCCTCGGTGAGCATCCGCAACATCCCATCGTGCAGCGGCTGCGCGCTGCAACCACCCTGCACTTTCTGCCGTTGATGAACCCCGACGGCGCGATCCGTTTCCAGCGCCGCAGTGCACAGGGCATCGACATCAACCGCGATGCGCGCGCCCTGGCCTCGCCCGAAGCGCAAACCCTGAAGCGTCTTTACGATGAGGTGAGGCCGGACTTCAGCTTCAACCTGCACGACCAGCAGGCCGGTTACCGCGCCGGCGATACCGACAAGCAGACCGCGATCGCATTGCTGGCGCCACCCCACAGCGACGCGCGCGAGGTCAACCCATTGCGTCGGAGCGCGATCGAAGTCGCAGTGGCGATCCGGGCCGCATTGGAGCCGTCACTGGGCGGCCACATCGCACGCTGGGACGATACCTTCAATCCGCGCGCGTTCGGCGACCTCACCGCGGCCTGGGGCAGCAGCACGGTATTGATCGAAGCCGGCGGCATCGACGGAGACCCTGAAAAGCAGCAGCTGCGCCGGCACTATTTCCTCGGCCTGCTCGCGGCGCTCGATGCGATCGCCAGCGGCAGCCATCGCGGCCTCGACATCGGCCACTACTTCGCGCTGCCGGAGAACGGCAAGGTCTGGCCGGACCTGATGATTCGTGGCGGAACGATCGTTTCCGGTTCGGCACCCCCGCTGCGCGCCGATGTGCTGATCGACTTCGATGATGCACTGGCCGAGCGCGGCGGCACCGTCAAGGATGTCGGCGACCTCTCCCACGTGCGTGCGCGACGCGAGATCGATGCGGGCGGCCTCTACATCACTTCGATCGCCTGTCCATCCTTCGATGTGCGAAAAGAAGCGCTGCAGGCGCTGGTTCCTGACTCGCCCGCCTGCCTGCGCATGAGCCGCGACCCGGCAGGTCGCGACGTGGTGTGGACGCTGCTGCGCGATGTCGATCCGGCGCGGCCTTCACCGCGACGCTGAAACGCCGCCACATCATCGAACACGAAAAAGGGAAGCCGCAGCTTCCCTCTTCCTGAAATTCCAAGGACATGACAGCCGGCGACGGCGAAGTCAGGTGAGCAGGTGGGCGACGCCGCCGCGCTCCTCTTCCAGCTCCGCCAACGTCTTGTCCATCGCCGCGCGGCTGAAGTCGTCGACGGGCAGGTCCCTGACCAGGGTGTACTCGCCGTTGGCGGTGGTCACCGGGAAACCGTAGATCACGCCTTCGGGGATGCCGTAGGATCCGTCGCTCGGCACGCCCATCGTCACCCATTCGCCATTGCTGCCGAGTGCCCAATCGCGCATGTGGTCGATGGCGGCATTGGCGGCGGAGGCGGCTGAGGAAAGGCCACGCGCTTCGATGATCGCCGCGCCACGCTTGCCTACGGTCGGGATGAAGGTGTTGGCGTTCCAGTCGCTGTCGTTGATGCTGTCCTTGAGCGACTTGCCGCCGACATCGGCGAAACGGTAGTCCGGATACATCGTCGGGCTGTGGTTGCCCCACACCACCAGCTTGTTGATGTCCGCCACCGGCACGCCGGCCTTGTTGGCCAGCTGCGACAGCGCGCGGTTGTGGTCGAGGCGCAGCATCGCGGTGAAGTTCTTCGCCGGCAGGTCGGGCGCGGACTTCATCGCGATGTAGGCATTGGTGTTGGCCGGGTTGCCGACCACCAGCACTTTGACATTGCGGCTGGCGACCTTGTTCAGCGCCTTGCCCTGCACGGTGAAGATCTCGGCGTTCTTGAGCAGCAGATCCTTGCGCTCCATGCCCGGGCCGCGCGGCATCGCGCCAACCAGCAGCGCGTAATCCGCGTCCTTGAACGCGACTTCCGGATCATCGGTGCCGACCATGCCGGCCAGCAGCGGGAATGCGCAGTCTTCCAGCTCCATCATCACGCCCTTGAGCGCGGCCTGCGCCTTGTCCATCGGCAATTCCAGCATCTGCAGGATGACCGGCTGGTCCTTGCCCAGCATCTCGCCCGAGGCGATGCGGAACAGCAGGGCATAGCCGATCTGGCCGG
>JAEWNY010000017.1 GCA_023461075.1 Pseudomonadota bacterium
CGCCGGGTGGCGCGGCGCTTTCGCGCAAGCAGATCGATGAACTCACCGAGCACGCGAAGAAGTTCGGTGCCAAGGGCCTGGCATGGATGAAGGTGGAGGATGCGGGCAAGGGGCGCGAAGGCGTCAAATCGCCGATCGCCAAGTTCCTCGACGATGCCACGCTCGCTGCGCTCATCGAGGTGACCGACGCGGCTACGGGCGATGCCGTGTTCTTCGGTGCGGCCGATGCCAGGACCGCGTCCGACTACATGGGCGCGTTGCGGCTGAAGCTGGGCAAGGACCTGGGTCTTGTCGAGGACGGCTGGAAACCGCTGTGGGTCACCGATTTCCCGATGTTCGAATGGGACGAGGAGGCACAACGTCACGTCGCCCTGCATCATCCGTTCACCGCGCCGGCGGTGGACCGCATCGACGACCTGCGAGCGAACGCCGGCAGCGCGGTGTCGCGCGGCTACGACATGGTGCTGAACGGCAACGAGATCGGTGGCGGTTCGATCCGCATCCATCGCCCGGAAATGCAGAGCGCGGTGTTCGACCTGCTCGGCATCGGCGCGGAGGAGCAGCAGGCGAAGTTCGGCTTCCTGCTGGATGCGCTGAAGTACGGCGCGCCGCCGCACGGCGGCATCGCCTTCGGCATCGATCGCATCGCCGCGCTGATGGCCGGCAGCGAATCGATCCGTGACGTCATCGCCTTCCCCAAGACCACGGGCGCGCGATGCCTGATGACCGATGCGCCTTCGTCGATCGCCGACGCTCAGCTGGCCGAAGTACATGTGCGCGTGCGGGAGGTCGGAGGCGGCGAGGCTGGTTGATCCAACCTGCTTTCCGTCGCGAGTGGACAGCCTGTTCGACGCGCCGCCGCTCGCCATCCTAGGCGCGCCATCCGCAGCCTGCATCAACCGCCTTGCGCGGTAGTCGGGAGAGAAAGATGCAAATCCGTCGCGCCACCGCCGCCGATGCCGAAACGCTCGCCGCGCTCTCCATCGATACCTTCAAGGAGACGTTCGCGCACTTGTACGCACCCGAAGACCTGCACAACTATCTGCGCGATACCTATTCGGGCGCGCAGTACCGTGAGGGACTCGACGAGCAGGGCAATGCCGCCTGGTTGCTTGAGGACGAGAATGCCAAGGCGATCGGGTATGCCTACGCCGGCCCGGCCAAGCTGCCCCATGCCGCAGTACAGGCGGGCGACATGGAGCTCAAGCGCCTGTACCTGCTGAAATCGTCGCAGAACGGCGGTTGGGGCGCGAAACTGTTTGCCGAAGTCGAAGCTTGGCTGCGCGCGAACGGCCCGGCCGCGATCTGGATCGGCGTGTGGAGCGGCAATCACGGCGCGCAACGTTTCTACGCGCGCCACGGTTACGACAAGGCCGGCGAATATCTGTATTCGGTCGGCGAGGCGCGGGACTTGGAATTCATCCTGCGCAAGCCCATCTGATCGATGAGGCGGCCACGGGCCGCGCCACGCCGACAAAGATGGCATCGAACCAACCCCGCGTCCTGCTGCTGCACGGCCTGTGGATGCATGCGCCGGCGATGCGCTGGTTCGCCACGCGCCTGAGCAGTCACGGTTTCGATGCGCGGGCGATCGGCTACTACAGCGTGATGGAGGATACGGATCACGCGGTCGCGCGGATCGCGGCCGCATTGCGCGCTGCGCCGGGCACCCACGCGGTAGCCCACAGCCTGGGCGGATTGCTGGCATTGCGCGCGGCGGAACTGGCCGGCGCGCCGCTCGGTCGCATCGTCTGCCTCGGCACCCCGTTGGCCGGCAGCGCGGCCGCCGATGGCGTGGCCAGTCGGATTCCCGCAGGCGGCCGCTTCATTGGCCAGCACCTGTCGCTGTTGCTCGAAGGCGCGGGTGCACTGCCCGCCGATGTCGAGGTCGGGATGGTCGCGGGTTGCCGCCGGCGCGGCCTGGGCGGGGTGGTCGCGCGCTTCGATTGCGAGCACGACGGCACCGTGTCGATCGCCGAGACCCGCATCGACGGGCTGGCCGATCACGTCATCGTCGATGCCAGCCACAGTGGCCTGATCTTTTCCGATGCCGCGCTGGAACAGGCCGCGCATTTCCTCGGGCATGGCCGCTTCCTGCACGAAGACGCGGGGCGGCCGCCCGGCATCGCTTAAAATCCACGCTTTCCACAGCGAACGGTTGTCCCATGGGTCGTGGTCCTTCCATCGAAGCCCGCAAGAACGCGGTCGATGCCCAGCGCGGCAAGATCTTCACCAAGATCATCCGCGAGATTTCCGTCGCCGCGCGCGGCGGTGGCGGTGATCCCGCCGGCAACCCGCGCCTTCGCAGCGCGATCGACAAGGGCCTGTCGGTCAACATGTCCAAGGACGTGATCGAGCGCGCGATCAAGAAGGCGACCGGCGAGATGGAGGGCGTCGAATACGAGGAAATCCGCTACGAAGGCTACGCGCCCGGCGGCATCGCGATGATCGTCGACACGCTCACCGACAACCGCGTGCGCACCGTCGCCGACGTCCGCCATGCCTTCGGAAAGTTCGGTGGCAACATGGGCACCGAAGGCTCGGTCGCCTTCATGTTCCGCAAGCTGGGCGTGCTGAGTTACGACGCAGGCGCCGACGAGGACGCGATCACCGAGGCGGCGATCGAGGCGGGTGCCGATGATGTCGCGGTCTACGACGATGGTGCGATCGACGTGCTGACTTCGCCCGAGGCCTACGCTGAAGTTAAGAAGGCGATGGAGTCGGCCGGCCTTCCGCCTGGCTTCGCCGAAGTGACCATGCGCGCCGACAACGACATCGCGGTGGCCGGCGAGGACGCCGAGAAGGTGCAGAAGCTGCTGGGCTGGCTCAACGACATGGACGATGTGCAGGCGGTCTACAGCAATGCCGAGCTGCCGGACTGAGCACCATCGCCACTGCAACCACCACCACCCGCATCCTCGGCATCGACCCCGGCTCGCAGCGCACCGGCGCGGGGATCATCGATGTCGCCCCCGATGGGCGAATGACCCACGTGTACCACGCGCCACTCAGCCTGCTCGCTGCCGAGGACTTTCCGCAACGCCTGCGGCTGCTGCTGGATGGGCTCTGGGCCTTGATCGATGAATACCGTCCCGACGAAGTGGCCATCGAGGAAGTCTTCCTCGCGCGCAACGCAATGAGTGCGCTCAAGCTGGGCCAGGCGCGCGGTGCGGCGATCGCCGCCTGCGTGGCGCGCGACCTCAAGGTCGCCGAATACGCGGCGAAGGAAGTGAAGCTGGCCGTGGTCGGCAAGGGTGGCGCGGACAAGGCGCAGGTGCAGCACATGGTCGGGGTGATGTTGAACCTGAAAGGCAAATTGCAAGCCGATGCCGCCGATGCGCTGGCGGTCGCCATCACCCATGCGCATGTGCGCGCGAGTGCGGCGCGGCTGGGCGTGGGCGTGCGCCAGGCGTGGGGAAGGCGGTGATGACGCGGTTCGTGCGTGGCTTTGCGGTGGTAGCGGCTTCGCGTCCGGCCGTGCGATGACCGCGCCCCGTGACCACTCAGGCTACGCGTCCTGCTTCGATTCGCGGACGCACGCCGTCCTTGGCGCGCTTCACGGGACCCGGTCATCGCCCGACCTGCACGTCGGATACTTTTCATCCCTGCCTTCGCCCCTCCTGCATCACGACCGCGCCGACCTTCGCACGAAGCATTTTTCGGCGATGATGAACGCATGATCGGAAGACTCAAAGGCACCCTCATCCACAAGCAGCCGCCGTGGCTGGTGATCGACGTGCACGGCGTCGGCTACGAGCTTGAGGCGCCGATGAGCACCTTCTACGACCTGCCCGAGGTCGGCGGCGAAGTCTCGCTGTTCACCCACTACGCGCAGAAGGAAGACAGCGTCTCGCTCTACGGCTTCCTGAGCGAGGCCGAGCGCCGTCTGTTCCGCGACGTGCAGAAGGTCAGCGGCATCGGCGCGAAGATCGCGCTGGCGGTGCTCTCGGGTGTCTCGGTCAGCGATTTCGCGCGGCTGGTGCAGACCAGCGACGTCACCGCCTTGACGCGCATCCCCGGCATCGGCAAGAAGACCGCCGAACGCATGGTGGTGGAACTGCGCGATCGTGCCGCCGACCTGACCGGCGGTCCCGCCGCGGCGATGCCCGGACAGGCGCTCGATGCCTTGTCCGAAGCCATAATCGCCCTGCAGCAGCTGGGCTACAAACCGGCCGAAGCCGAACGCATGGCGAAGAAGGTGGCGGCCGAGGGCGACGGCCCGGAGGCGATCATCCGCAAGGCCCTGCAACAGGCCCTGCGATAGGCGTACCATGCGCGGCTTGAGCGGTCCCGGGCACTGCAGACGATGAACGCAAAACCCGCCCATGCATCGGGCGACGAGGGCCAACCTGGCCATCACCATCCGCAGGTGGGTCTGCCCGGTTTGCTGGTCGGCGCGATCGGGGTGGTGTTCGGCGACATCGGCACCAGCCCGCTGTACACGCTGAAGGAAGCGTTCTCGCCACACTACGGCCTGACCGCCAACCACGACACCGTGCTCGGCATCCTTTCGCTGGTGTTCTGGTCGTTGATGCTGATCGTGACGGTCAAGTACGTCACCATCATCATGCGCGCCGACAACGACGGCGAAGGCGGCATCATGGCGCTGATGGCGCTGGCCCAGCGCACCCTCCCCAAGGGGTCCAAATCGGCCTATGCGGTCGGCATCCTCGGCATCTTCGGCGCCTCGCTGTTCTTCGGTGACGGCGTGATCACACCGGCCATCTCGGTGCTGTCGGCGCTGGAAGGCATCGAAGTCGCTGCGCCCAGCCTGCATGCGTGGATCGTGCCGATCTCGGTGCTGGTGTTGCTGGCGTTGTTCGTCAGCCAGCGCTTCGGCACCGAAATCGTGGGCAAGGTGTTCGGGCCGATCACCATCCTCTGGTTCGCCTCGCTGGCAGCGTTGGGCGTGATGAACCTGCTGCACGACCTTGAAGTGCTGAAGGCGTTCAACCCGATGTGGGCAGCACGCTTCTTCATGGAGCACGGCTGGCACGGCATCTTCATCCTGGGCGCGGTGGTGCTGGCGGTGACCGGCGGCGAGGCGCTGTATACCGACATGGGACATTTCGGTGCCCGCCCGATCCGCCTGTCCTGGTATTTCTTCGTGTTGCCGGCCTTGATGCTGAACTACCTGGGCCAGGGCGCGCTGGTGCTGGAGAACCCGCAGGCGATCCAGAATCCGTTCTACGTCGGCGTCCCGGAGTGGGCACGCTGGCCGATGATCACGCTCGCCACCGCGGCGACCGTGATCGCCTCGCAGGCGGTGATCACCGGCGCGTTTTCGGTCTCCCGCCAAGCGATGTTGCTCGGCTACATCCCGCGCATGCGCATCACCCATACCTCGCGCAGCACCATCGGCCAGATCTACATCCCCGGCGTCAACTGGATGCTGATGGTGCTGGTGATCGGACTGGTGCTGACCTTCCGCACCTCGACCAACCTGGCGGTGGCCTATGGCATCTCGGTGTCGATGACGATGCTGATCGACACCCTGTTGTTGGCGCTGGTGGCGACGAAACTGTGGCCTGGGCATCGGCGCTGGGTGCTGCCGCTGTGCGTGCTGTTCTTCTTCATCGAACTGGCCTTCGTGATCGCCAACGGTGCCAAGATCCTGCAGGGCGCGTGGTTCCCGGTGGTGCTCGGCCTGATCTTGTTCACCCTGCTGCGCACCTGGCGCCGCGGCCGGGAGTTGCTGCGCGCGGAAATCCAGAAGGAAGGCATCCAGCTCGACAGCTTCCTGCCCGGGCTGATGCTGTCTCCGCCTGTGCGTGTGCCGGGCACCGCGGTGTTCATGACCGCCGACAAGGGCGTGGTGCCGCATGCATTGCTTCACAACCTCAAGCACAACAAGGTCCTGCACGAGCGCAATGTATTCCTCACCGTGGAGACATCCACGCTGCCCTACATCGGACACGACCAGCGGATGCGGGTGTCGACCATTGGAGACGACTTCCATCGCGTTGTGCTGAAGTACGGTTTCATGGAAACGCCGGACGTGCCGCAGGCGCTGATGGAATCCTGCGACCACTGCGACCTGATCTTCGATCCGATGGAAACGACTTACTTCGCGAGCCGCGAGACCATTGTCGCCAGCGCGCACCGCGGCATGCCGGTCTGGCGCGACAAGCTGTTCGCGCTCATGCATCGCAATGCGGCACCGGCCACCGGGTTCTTCCGCATCCCCGGCAACCGGCTGGTGGAGTTGGGTGCGCAGGTGCAGATCTGAGACAGGGCATTCTTGGGGCGGCCTTCAATGCAGCGGCTCAGCTTGCCCATCCTGCTCGCCGACGGCGGCCGTTGATGGCCGCCTCTGCATCGAAAAGCCACCCCAGGCCGGTGGAGAGGTCCGCTTCCCGGCCATAATGGCGGCATGAGCGAAGACCGCATCATCGCCGCCGACGCGACCCGCGAAGACGAGGCCGCCGAGGCCAGCATCCGCCCGAAGCGCTTGGCCGATTACCTCGGCCAGCAGCCGGTACGCGAGCAGATGCAGATCTACATCGATGCTGCCAAGGGCCGGGCCGAGGCGCTCGACCACGTGCTGATCTTCGGGCCACCGGGCCTTGGCAAGACCACGCTCTCGCATGTCATCGCCAACGAACTGGGCGTCAACCTGCGCGTCACCAGCGGGCCGGTGATCGAGCGTGCGGGTGATCTAGCAGCGCTGCTGACCAACCTGCAGCCGCACGACGTGCTGTTC
Organism: Pseudomonadota bacterium; assembly: GCA_023461075.1. Taxonomy (GTDB): domain Bacteria; phylum Pseudomonadota; class Gammaproteobacteria; order Xanthomonadales; family Xanthomonadaceae; genus Solilutibacter. Next base: position 6,704 of record JAEWNY010000017.1, read on the forward strand.
ATCGACGAGATCCATCGCCTCTCGCCGGTGGTCGAGGAGGTGCTGTACCCGGCGATGGAGGATTTCCAGATCGACATCATGATCGGCGAAGGCCCGGCCGCCCGCTCGATCAAGCTGGACCTGCCGCCATTCACCCTGGTCGGCGCGACCACCCGCGCGGGCCTGTTGACCGC
>JAEWNY010000018.1 GCA_023461075.1 Pseudomonadota bacterium
CCCAGCGAGGCGATCGAGCGCGACAGGGTCACGGTCGAGTCCAGGTGGGCGAAGGTGGTGGCCGGCGACGGGTCGGTCAGGTCGTCCGCGGGCACGTACACGGCCTGGATCGAGGTGATCGAACCGGTCTTGGTCGAGGTGATGCGCTCCTGCAGCACGCCCATTTCCTCGGCCAGGGTCGGCTGGTAGCCCACCGCCGACGGCATGCGGCCGAGCAGCGCCGAGACCTCGGTGCCGGCCAGCGTGTAGCGGTAGATGTTGTCGACGAAGAACAGCACGTCGCGGCCCTTGCCACTCTCGTCCTTCTCGTCGCGGAAGTATTCGGCCATCGTCAGGCCGGTCAGCGCGACGCGCAGGCGGTTGCCCGGCGGCTCGTTCATCTGGCCATAGACCATCGCCACCTTCGATTCCGGCAGGTTGTCGATCCTGACCACGCCGGCTTCCTGCATCTCGTGGTAGAAGTCGTTGCCTTCGCGGGTGCGCTCGCCGACGCCGGCGAACACCGACAGGCCGCTGTGCTGGGTGGCGATGTTGTTGATCAGCTCCAGCATGTTCACCGTCTTGCCGACGCCGGCGCCGCCGAACAGGCCGACCTTGCCGCCCTTGGCGAACGGGCACATCAGGTCGATCACCTTGATGCCCGTTTCCAGCAACTCGTTGGTCGAGGCCTGGTCTTCGTACGAAGGCGCGGGGCGGTGGATTTCCCAATGATCCTTGGCATCGATCGGGCCGACTTCGTCGATCGGGTTGCCGAGCACGTCCATGATGCGGCCGAGCGTCGCTTCGCCCACCGGCACCGCGATCGCGCGGTTGGTGTTGTCGGCGACCAGGCCGCGCTTGAGGCCATCGGTCGAGCCGAGCGCGATCGCGCGGACCACGCCATCGCCCAGCTGCTGCTGCACTTCCAGCGTGATCTCGGTGTTCTGCACCTTCAGCGCGTCGTACACCTTCGGCACGCTCTCGCGCGGGAATTCGACGTCGACGACGGCGCCGATGATCTGGACGATCTTGCCTTGGCTCATGGTGGTTTCCTCAGTCTCTTTGTCTTGTTGGTGCGTCGCGTGCCGGTCAGACCGCCGCCGCGCCGCCCACGATTTGCGTTGTTCTTGTTACACCGCCGCCGCGCCGCCGACGATCTCCGAAATTTCCTGGGTGATCGCCGCCTGCCGGGCCTTGTTGTAGACCAGGTTCAGCGTGCCGATCAGCTTGGTGGCGTTGTCGCTCGCCGCCTTCATCGCGACCATGCGCGCGGCGTGCTCGCTGGCGACGTTCTCCATCACCGCCTGGTACACCAGCGACTCGACATAGCGCGTCATCAGATGCTCCAGCACCGTCTGCGCGTCGGGTTCGTAGATGTAGTCCCAGCTGTGTCGGCCCATCTGCTGCTCGGCCGGCGGCAGTGGCAGCAGCTGGTCGAACGCCGCGCGCTGGGTCATGGTGTTGACGAAGTCGTTGTAGCAAAGGATGACGCGGTCGACGCTGCCGGCATCGAACGCATCCAGCATCACCTTGATCACGCCGATCAGCTGCTCGACGTGCGGCGTGTCGCCCAGGTGCGTCACCGAGGCGATCATGTTGACCTTGATCCGCCGGAAGAACACCGACGCCTTCTGGCCGATGGTGACGATGTCGACCTCGACGCCCTGCTCGTGCCACTGGCGGATCTCGCCCAGCAGCTTGCGGAACAGGTTGTTGTTGAGGCCGCCGGCCAGGCCGCGGTCGGAAGAGATGACGATGTAGCCGACGCGCTTGACGTCGGTTCGCTCCACCATCCACGGATGCACGTAATCGGTGCCGTTGGCCTGCGCCACGTGGCCGATCAGCTGGCGCATCGCGCGCGCGTACGGGCGCGAAGCCTTCATCCGCTCCTGCGCCTTGCGGATCTTAGAGGCCGAGACCATTTCCAGTGCGCGCGTCACCTTGCGGGTGTTCTGCACCGACTTGATCTTGGTTTTGATTTCGCGTCCGCCTGCCATGCTCGTCTCGTCTTCGTGGCTTGGATCGCGCGGGCGTTCACCCGCGCATCGTCACTTACCAGGTGCCGGTCTTCTTGAAGTCCTCGATGCCTTGCTTGAACGCAGCCTCGAGTTCGTCGTTCCAGTCGCCGGTCTCGTCGATCTTGCGCATCACATCACCGACGCTATTGGCGAAGTGCGCCTGCAGCCCGTCCTCGAACGCACCGATCTGGTTCACCGGCACGTCATCCATGTAGCCCTTGTCGGCGGCGTAGATCGACAGCGCCTGCTGCGCGACCGACATCGGCAGGTATTGCTTCTGCTTCATCAGTTCGGTGACGCGCTGGCCGCGCTCGAGCTGCTTGCGGGTCGCGTCGTCAAGATCCGAAGCGAACTGGGCGAAGGCCGCGAGTTCGCGGTACTGCGCCAGCGCGATGCGGATGCCGCCCGACAGCTTCTTCATGATCTTGGTCTGCGCCGAACCACCCACGCGCGAGACCGAGATGCCGGCGTTCACCGCCGGGCGGATGCCGGCGTTGAACAGGTCGGTCTCCAGGAAGATCTGGCCGTCGGTGATCGAGATCACGTTGGTCGGCACGAAGGCGGAGACGTCGCCGGCCTGGGTCTCGATGATCGGCAGCGCGGTCAGCGAACCGGTCTTGCCCTTCACCGCGCCGTTGGTGAATTTCTCGACGTATTCCTCGGACACGCGCGCGGCGCGTTCCAGCAGGCGGCTGTGCAGGTAGAACACGTCGCCCGGGAAGGCTTCGCGGCCCGGCGGGCGCTTCAGCAGCAGCGAGATCTGGCGGTAGGCCACGGCCTGCTTGGAGAGATCGTCGTAGATGATCAGGGCGTCTTCGCCACGGTCGCGGAAGTATTCGCCCATCGCGCAGCCGGAGTAGGCGGCGATGTAGTTCATCGCAGCCGATTCCGAAGCCGAGGCGGCGACCACCGTGGTGTAGGCCATCGCGCCGGTTTCCTCGAGCTTGCGCACGATGTTGGCAATCGTCGAGTTCTTCTGGCCGATCGCGACGTAGATGCACTTAACGCCCGAGGACTTCTGGTTGATGATCGTGTCGATCGCCACGGCGGTTTTGCCGGTCTGGCGGTCGCCGATGATCAGTTCGCGCTGGCCGCGCCCGATCGGGATCATGCTGTCGATCGACTTGTAGCCGGTCTGCAGCGGCTGCGACACCGACTTGCGCCAGACAACGCCCGGGGCGATCGCCTCCACCGGCGCAGAGGTGTCGGCATCGATCGGGCCCTTGCCGTCGATCGGCTCGCCGAGCGCGTTCACCACGCGGCCGAGCAGCGCCGGGCCGGTCGGCACCTCGAGGATGCGGCCCGTGGTCTTGGCCACGTCGCCCTCGCGCAAGTGCTCGTAGTCACCCAGCACCACCGCACCGACCGAGTCGCGCTCCAGGTTCAGCGCCAGCGCAAAGGTATTGCCGGGCAGTTCGATCATCTCGCCCTGCATCGCGTCGGCCAGGCCGTAGATGCGCACGATGCCGTCGGACACGCTGGTCACGGTGCCTTCGTTGCGCGCTTCCGAGCCCAGCTTGACCTGCTCGATGCGGTTCTTGATCAGTTCGCTGATTTCGGACGGGTTGAGCGTGGTGGTTGCCATGTTGGTTTCCTCAGTGCGCCTGCGTTCGCCTGCGCGTGTTCAACGTGTTTGCGTCAGCCGCGGCATCGCGGCCCTGTGTGTGTTACTGCGCGGTGTTACTGCGCGAGCGCCGATTCCAGCCGCGAGAGCTTGCCCTTGAGCGAACCATCGATGACCAGTTCGCCGGTGTCGATCACCGCGCCACCGATCAGCGACTCGTCGATGCGCGACTCCACCTCGACCTCGCGGCCGAAGCGACGCTTGAGCGCGGACACCAGCGTGTCCAGTTCGCCCTGCGTCATCGGCGCGGCGGAGGTGATGGTCGCGCGGACGATCTGTTCGGCCTCGGCGCGGAACTGTTCGAACAGCCCGGCGATTTCCGGCAGCAGCTTCATCCGCCCGTTCTGCGCCAGCAGCGAGAGAAAGCCGCTCACGGCTTCGCCGACGTTGTCCGGCGAGAGCAACTTGACTGCGTCGGCGCGGGTCAGGCGCGGATCACCGAGCAGGTTGTCCACCTGCGGATCGACGGCCACGCGGGCGGCGAAAGCGAGCGCTTCCGACCAGGTGGCGGTGCTGCCGGTCTCGCGCGCGGCCTGGTAGGCGGCGCGGGCGTACGGGCGGGCAAGGGTCAGCGTCTGGCTCATGTCAGTGCGTGCCTCGTCAGATCTCGGCGGCCAGCTCGTCCAGCAACGCCTTGTGCGCGTTCGGATCGATCTCGCGGCGGATCAGCTTCTCGGCACCGGACACCGCGAGCGCGGACACCTGCTTGCGCAGGTCCTCGCGGGCGCGGTTGGCGCTGGCCGCGATGTCGGCTTCGACGATCGCCTTCTGCCGCGTGCCTTCCTCGATCGCGTCGTGCCTGGCGGCCTCGACGATCTGGTTGGCGCGCTGGTGGGCCTGCTCGATGATCTCGTTGGCCTTGCTGCGCGCGGCCTTGAGTTCGTCGTTGGCCTTTTCCTCGGCTTCGGCGAGCGCCTTCTGGCTGTTGTCCGCCGCGGCCAGGCCTTCGGCGATCTTCTTCTGTCGCTCCTCGATGGCGTTGAGCAGCGGCGGCCAGATCTTGGTCGCGACCAGCCAGATCAGCGCGGCAAACGCCAGCATCTGGGCGATGAGGGTGAGGTTGATGCTCATGTCGGTATCCCGGCGGTGGATTCTCGGCTGGGCGTCAGCTGACGCCCGGTGCAACCGGATGCGGCCACGTCACGCAGCCCCATCCACTTGAACCTTCGATCAGCCCAGGCGCGAGACGAATTCGCCGATGAACGGGTTGGCGAACGCGAACAGCAGGCCGACCGCGACCGAGATGATGAACGCGGCGTCGATCAAGCCGGCGGTGATGAACATGCGCACCTGCAGGGCCGGGATCAGTTCCGGCTGGCGGGCGGCGGATTCGAGGAACTTGCCGGCCATGATGGCCAGACCCAGGCCGGCGCCGAGCGCGGCGAGGCCGATCATGATGCCGACGGCCAGTGCGGTGAAGGACTGGACCTGGGCGAGGTTGGCAAGAGCTTCCATGGTGATCTCCAAACGGTTTTAGCGAAGTTGAAAGGGAACAGCGAAAGGGTTGAAGCGGATGCAGCGAAAGGGGCTCAGTGGCCGTCGTCCTCGACCAGGCTGAGGTAGACGATCGACAGCATCATGAAGATGAAGGCCTGCAGCGGGATGACCAACAGGTGGAAGATCATCCAGCCGAAGCCGAAGACCGCACCGCCGAGCATCCCGGCGATGCCGGCGCCGCCCAGCACCCAGATCAGCAGGAAGACGATCTCGCCGCCGAACATGTTGCCGAACAGTCGCATCGCCAGCGAAATCGGCTTGGACAGCCATTCGACGATGTTGAGGATGAGGTTGAACGGCACCATCCACTTGCCGAACGGGTGGAACAGGAATTCCTTGGTCATCCCGCCGAAACCCTTGGCACGCAGCGCGAAGATGATCATCAGGAAAAACACGCTGATCGACATGCCGAGCGTCGCGTTGACGTCGGCGGTCGGCACCGGCTTCCAGTAGTGGATGCCCACCAGCTCGAGCGGCTTGGCGATGAAGTCGGCCGGGATCATCTTGATGAGGTTCATCAGGAGGATCCAGAAGAAGATGGTGATGGCGATCGGCGTGACCAGCTTGGACTTGCCGTGGTAGGTGTCCTTGACCTGGGTGTGGACGAACTCCAGGCAGATCTCCACGAACGCCTGCCACTTGCCCGGCACGCCCGCGGTGGGCTTGCGGACCGCGATCCAGAACATGAAGACGATCAAGAGGCCCATCAGCACCGCGGTCACGAAGGTGTCCACGTGCAGGGTCATGAAATCGCCCTGGCCGAAGCGCGCGGTCAGGTTATGCAGATGGTGCTGGATGTATTCGGTCGGCGTCAGTTCGCCGCCTTCTTTCGGAGCCATCACGGGTTGGAATTCCTGGCAGATTGCAACGACACGGACACCACGTAGGCCACGAGGGCCGCCAATACACCCAGCAGCAGGGCAAGCGGCGGCAGTTTCCAGACCGCGACCGCCCCGATCATCACCGCCAGGAACACGCCCCAGCGGATGACGATGCCTGCGAACCAGCGCACCAGCACGACATTGGCGGGGGCAACACCGTCGGCCAGCGCGATGCGCGAAGCCAACAGGCTGCCCAGCACGATCGCGATGCCACCGACGGCGACCCCGAAACCGAAACGCAGGCCCTGCGGCGCCAGCAAACCGGCGGCCACCGCGGCCAACGCCACCACCAACACCTGCCGCAAGGCGGCCTGCCTCACCATCCGCTTGGATCGGGCGACTGGATCGAACACGGGCTTCCCTGCAGCGATGCCCCGGGCAACAAACCGCCCGGATTTAGCCGCGAAAGTATAGCAGGCGTGAAAATCGCGCGGCAACCGGTGACCCGTTCAGGGACGGGCCAGCCGCTCCGGGACGGTCTTATTTGCGTTTCGGGATATAGAGGTCGGTGATGGTGCCTTCGAAGACCTCGGCCGCCATCCCCACCGATTCACCCAGTGTCGGGTGCGGATGGATGGTGTGGCCGATGTCGGCCGCCTCCGCGCCCATCTCGATCGCCAGCGCGATCTCGCTGATCAACTCGCCCGCATGCACGCCGACAATGCCGCCGCCGATGACGCGATGCGTGGCTTCATCGAACACCAGCTTGGTGAAGCCTTCGGTGCGACCCAGCCCGATCGCGCGACCACTGGCCGCCCACGGAAACTTGCCGACGCCGACCTTCAGGCCCTTGTCCTTCGCCTCGGTTTCGGTCACGCCGACCCAGGCGATTTCCGGATCGGTGTAGGCGACCGACGGAATGACCCGCGCCACCCACTCCTTCTTTTCGCCGGCGATCACTTCCGCGGCCAGCTTGCCCTCGTGCGTCGCCTTGTGCGCCAGCATCGGCTGGCCGATGAGATCACCGATCGCGAAGATGTGCGGCACGTTGGTGCGCATCTGCGCATCGACCGGGATCAACCCGCGATCGCCGACCTTGATGCCGGCCTTGTCCGCATCCAGCTTGCCGCCGTTGGCACTGCGTCCGACTGCGACCAGCACGCGATCGAACACTTTTTTCTCCGGAATGCTTTCGCCATCGAAAGCGACCTCGATGCCTTTCTTGCCGGCCTTGGCCTCGGTCACCTTGGTCTTGAGGTGCACGGCCACGCCCTGCGTCTTCAGGCGCGCGGCCAGCGGCTTGACCAGGTCGGCATCGGCACCCGGGATCAGCTGCGGTGCGAGTTCGACCACGGTGACTTCGCTGCCCAGACCGCGATACACGGTCGCCATCTCCAGCCCGATGATGCCGCCGCCGACCACCAGCAGCTTCTTCGGCACTTCGGCGAGTTCCAGCGCATCGGTGGAATCCATGATGCGCGCGTCGTCCCAAGGGAATCCGGGCAGTTTCACCGCCTGCGAACCGGCGGCGATGATCGCGTGGGCGAAGCTCAGCGTTTGCGATTTCCCATCCGCGCCTGCGATCGACAACGCATTGGCCGATGCGAATTTCGCCGTGCCCTGCACCACTGTCACCTTGCGCTGCTTGGCCATGCCGGCAAGGCCGCCGGTCAGCTTGCCGACCACCGATTCCTTGTAGCCGCGCAGTTTGTCGATGTCGATCTCCGGCGCCGCGAAGCTCACGCCGAATTCCGAAGCATGCGCAGCCTGGTCGATGACATCGGCCGCATGCAGCAGCGCCTTGGACGGGATGCAACCGACGTTGAGGCAGACGCCGCCGAGCGATGGATAGCGTTCGACGAGCACGGTGTCGAGGCCAAGATCGGCGGCGCGGAACGCGGCGGTGTAGCCACCCGGCCCGGCGCCGATCACCACCACGTCGCAATCGAAATCGTGCGCGCCCGGTTTCGCCGTGGCTGCCGCGGACGGCGCCGGTTTCGCTGGCTCCTTCGTTGCGGCTGAAGACGCAGCGGACTGCGCCGGTTTTTCCGCGGATGCACGCGCTCCGGACGCAGGATTGTTTTCGGCTTTCTCCGGCTCGGCGGCTTTCGCCGCATCGCCGCCGCCTTCGCCTGCGGGCTCGATCACCGCGACCACGTCGCCTTCGTTGAGCTTGTCGCCCAACTTGGCGCGCAGTTCCGTCACCACGCCTGCCACGCTGGAGGGCACTTCCATCGTCGCCTTGTCGGATTCCAGGGTGATGAGGCCCTGATCCTTCGCCACCGTATCGCCGACCTTGACCAGCACCTCGATCACCGGGACGTCGTCGTGGCCGCCGATGTCGGGGACCTTCACTTCATTCGTTGCCATCGTTCGTGCTCCGTTCGGGTGGATCGGCGTCTTCCGCCTCGTTGTCCTTGCGTATTTCCCGCTCGGCATCTGCGCGGGCATCGTTGCGCGAAAGCCGCGCGCGTTCTTCTTCGCTCAGGCGATCCGCCGCGGCGGGCTCGCGGGCCTGCGTTTCCACGGCCTCGCCGCGCAGCGCGCCGAAAGCCGCATCGCCCTCCAGCCCGAACAGGCTGCGCACATGCAGATCGCGCTGCGCGAACGGCAGCTCGATGCCGTGCTGCTTGAACGCGGTATCCAGCTCCCACATGTAGGCGGCCTTCACCGCGACGTTGCGGCGCGCGGCCGCTTCGGTCAGCCAGACGGCAAGGATGAACTGCACGGCGTTCTCGCCGAAGTCGACCAGCCACACCTGCGGAGCCTTGTCGCCTTCCATGCTCAGGGTGAACGGCACGTTGGACGCCGCCTCCAGTGCCGCTTTCTTGACCAGCTCCTTGTCGACGCCGTAGGCCACGCCGAACGGCACGCGGATGCGACGGTTGACCGAGCGATAGGTCCAGTTGGTGACACGCCCGCTGACGAATTCCGAATTCGGCACCAGGATGTCGATGTTGTCGTTGGTGGTGACGCGGGTGGCGCGGATGTAGATCGCCTTGACCACCCCGCGTACCTTCTCGTCCAGCTGGACGAAGTCGCCGACTTTCAGCGATCGGTCGAACAGCAGGATCAGTCCGGAGACGAAGTTGCTGAAGATCTGTTGCAGGCCGAAGCCGAGGCCGACGCCGACCGCTCCGGCGAAGATGCTGAACTTGCTGAGCGGAAGGCCCAGCGCATCAAGCGCCAGCATCACGCCGATGCCGAGCAGCAGGTAATGGGCGATGCGCGAAACGGTGTAAAGCGCGGCCTGACTGGTCTTGGCGTTGCGTTGGCCGAAGCGGTTGATCGCGCCGCGCACCAGTCGCGACAGCAACAGCATCGCCAGCAAGGCCAGCAAGGCTCCGACCACGCCACCGACGGTCAGGGTGAAATCGCCGACGTGCACCAGGCGCGTGGACAGCAGGGGCTGCAGGTCGGCCAGCGCGCGATCGCCGGCATCGCCGGCGGCATCGCGTGCGCGCTCGAGTTGCTCGCCGATCTGCGGGCGATCACTCATGCCGTGCTCAGAGCAGGACCCGGCGCATGTCGCCCAGCACCTTGGCGAGTTCCGCGGTGAAACGCGCGGCCGCCGCGCCATCGATCACCCGATGGTCGTAGCTCAGGCTCAGCGGCAGCATCAGCTTCGGCTCGAATTCCTTGCCGGTCCAGACCGGTGCCATCTCCGACTTGGACACGCCGAGGATTGCCACTTCCGGCGCATTGATGATCGGCGTGAACGCGGTGCCGCCGATGCCGCCCAGCGAGCTGATCGTGAAGCAGCCGCCCTGCATCTGGTCGGGTTTCAACTTGCCGTCGCGGGCCAGCCCTGCCAGCTCGCCCATTTCCCGCGCGATCTGCATGACGCCCTTCCTGTCGGCATCGCGCAGCACCGGAACCACCAGACCATTGGGCGTGTCGGCGGCGAAACCGATGTGGAAGTATTTCTTCAACACCAGCTCCTCGCCATCGAGCGAGGCATTGAACGCCGGGTATTTCTTGAGCACCGCGACGCAGGCCTTGATCAGGAAGGCGAGCATGGTCACCTTGCCGGCCTTGCCTGCGGCGATCGCCTTGGCGTTCTCATCGTTCAATTCGACGCGCAGGTCTTCGAGGCCGGTGATGTCGGCGCGGTCGAACTGGGTGACGTGCGGGATCATCGCCCAGTTGCGCGCGAGGTTGGCGCCGGAAATCTTCTGGATGCGCGAAAGCGGTTTGCGTTCGACTTCGCCGAACTTGGCAAAATCGACCTTCGGCCATGGCAGCAGGTTGAGCCCGCCCAGCGATGCACCGCCCGCCGCAGCGGTTGATCCACCGCCTGCCAACGCCGACTTGACGAAGCCCTGTACGTCCTCGCGGGTAATGCGGCCCTTGTCGGCACTGCCCTTGACCTGCGAAAGTTCGACGCCCAATTCGCGCGCGAACAGGCGCACTGCCGGGCTGGCGTAGGGCACCTTGTCGGGCAGCACCGCATCGGCCTCGAAACGCACCGGCGGCAGGCCGGCACCCATCGCGTTCTGCGCGGGCGCTTGCGCCGTCTTCAGCTGTTGCGCGGCTTCATCGACGGCCTGGCGCGCGTCGGCTGCGTCCATCGACTGTTGGGCAATGCCGTCGGGCTCGGCGGCCACCGTGACCGGCTCGACCTTGGCGCCGGTCTCGCTGGTCTTGGAGGTGGGCGATGCGGCTTCGGGTTCGGCGCGCGGCGGCGTGCTGCCCTCGGCGACATCGCCCGATGCCTCGATCATCGCCACCACGCTGCCTTCGGACAGCGTATCGCCCAGCTTGACCTTGAGTTCCTTGACCACGCCGGCGAACGGCGCAGGCACTTCCATCGTCGCCTTGTCCGATTCCAGGGTGATGAGGCCCTGATCCACGGCCACGGTGTCGCCGGGCTTGACCAGCAGTTCGATCACCGGCACGTCGCTGTGCCCGCCGATGTCGGGGACGCGTGCTTCCTTGAGTTCCGCCATGACCGCTCCGCTGGATGTGTCGGGATTCCTATTGTGGCCGCATAAACGCGCCGCAAACAAACAGACGGTGGCGAATGGTCGGCCTGCAATCCATTTCATCCGGCTGCAATTTCACGCGCTTGCAACACCGCTGAACCTTGCCGGATGTCAACCCGGTCAAACCGGCTTCCATTCATCGGCGAATGGATAGGTTGATCGTGCCCACTCCCCGGGCACCAGAGAGATAACGAGGAGAACATCATGAAATTCCGCACCTTGAGCCTTGCTATCGCAGGCGCTGTTGCGTTCGCCGCCCCCACCGCCTTTGCGCAGGATTCCACCGTCGATGGCCACAAGCGCGTCTCGGTGGCTGCCGGCTACAACGTGGTCAAGCCCAAGTCCGACGCTTTCGGCGACAGCCGCGGCCTGAAGGGCGGCAGCGCCGCCAGCCTGTCCGCGGCCTACCACATCACCGACAACATCGCGATCGAAGCCTGGGCCGCCGACAAGTCCGAGCACAAGGTCGTCGGCCAGGGCGTGGCTGGCAGCGTCAAGGCCCAGCCTTATGCACTGAGCGGCCAGTACCACTTCGGCCAGACCGGCCAGGCGATCCGTCCTTACGTGGGCCTTGGTTATTACCAGGCCGAGTTCAAGGATGAGAGGGATGCCAATGGCCAGCCGTTCGGCATGACCCACGCCAAGGGCGCGATGGGTACCGTCGGCGCCAACTTCAACATCACCGAGCGCTGGTTCACCCGCGCCGAGGCCCGCTACATGAAGGGTGATTCGGACGTGACCCGCGGCGGCCAGAAGGTCGGCGAAGCGACCGTCGATCCGTGGACGGTGGGTGTGGGCGTCGGCGCCCGCTTCTGAACCGGGTGTTGATGCCACCACGTGTTGATGCAGCAAGGAACGGGCCTACGGGCCCGTTTCTCTTGGGCGATTGGGCCCGGGTGTCAGGCGCGCGCCAGCATCCGGCGGTACTTAGCCCGCAGACCCCAGCACCAGGCGAAGTAATGGCCCAGCAGCAAGCCGCCGAAGGCGAACAGGCTGCCCGGCCGCAACAGCCAAGGCTCATCCACGCGCGCGGCCGGATGCCATTGGAAGCCATGTTCGTACAGTTGCCAGAAGCCGAGCAGGATGCGAGCTGCGACCAGCAAGGTCAGCGTGAGCACCAATAGCGCATTCGGGGTGATGTAGAAACGCCCGGCCTCGACCTCGCTGCGGCTGATCAGGAGATTCAAGAGACCCAGCAGGATGCCCGCGGCGAACCCGGCACCCGCCATCGCCGGCGCATCCGCCAACCAGCGCGACGCCGTCCACGCGCCGATGAAGAACGCCGCGACCGAGACCAGCACCAGCCAGGCATTGCTCGATACGACCCAGCCCTGCACGCGCCGCCGCTTGCGCCCGAAGCGATAGCGCTGGATCAGCGATATCGGCAGCAGCAGCGCCCAGATCGCCACGATGGCGAGGATCAGCAGCGGCAACAGCAGCAGCAAGGGCATCGGCGGGCTCGTCGTTTCCTTCGGATGTTCGGCGACATCATGCACGCGCGCGCGGCGCAGCGGGCAAAGGCCCCTGCACCGCGCGTCACATGGGCGGTGATGGCGCGATGCTAACCTGCCCGCATTCCCTCTACGCGACGACATCATGCCTTCGTTCGACATCATCTCCGAAGTGGACACGCACGAGTTGACCAACGCGGTCGATCAGGCGAACCGCGAGCTGACCACGCGCTTCGATTTCAAGGGCGTGGACGCGGCGTTCAAGCTGGAGGACGCCACCATCGCCATGCACGCACCGAGCGATTTCCAGTTGCAGCAGATGCGCGACATCCTGGATGCGCGGCTGATCGCCCGCAAGATCGACAGCCGCTGCCTCGAAGCGGGCGATATCGAGACCAATGTCGCCGGCGCGCGGCAGAAGATCACCGTCAAGCAGGGCATCGGCCGCGATCTTGCGAAGAAGATCCAGGGCGAGCTCAAGACCGCCAAGCTCAAGGTGGACAGTCAGATCAACGGCGAGAAACTTCGGGTGACCGGCAAGAAGCGTGACGACCTGCAGGACGCCATCGCGCTGTTGCGCGGCAAGGAGTTCGAGTTGCCCTTGCAGTTCGACAACTTCAGGGATTGACTGACCCGCGCGAGGTTCCAGCCGATCGTGGTTCCTGACCCGGGCCCGACCTTACGCGGCACGGACGCCGCGAACGAGCCTGCATGGATGTACTTGCGGCGCGTCGGATCGGGACAGGGAACTGCGATCAAGCGCCATCTCCACCGCAGGGGGATCCATAAATGACCGACATCGACAAGCCCGTGATCGAAGCCGACATCCGTCGCTGGCTGGAACGCGCAGTGATCGGGCTCAACCTGTGTCCGTTCGCCAAATCGGTCTACGCGAAGGGCCAGGTACGGATCGTGGTGTCCGATGCCGACCACATCGACGACCTGCGCGAGGAACTGGCCGAGGAAATGCTGCATCTACGCGACACGCCAGCCGAGGACACCGACACCACGCTGCTGGTGCTGGCCGATGTGCTGCGCGATTTCCTCGACTACAACGACTTCCTCGACGATGCCGACGCGATGTTGGAGGCGCTAGGCCTGGTCGGCGTGCTGCAAGTCGCCAGCTTCCATCCCGACTACCAGTTTGCCGACAGCGAATTCGACGACCCCTCCAACAACACCAATCGCGCGCCGTGGCCGGTCCTGCATCTGCTGCGCGAGGCCAGCCTGGACCGCGCGGTCGAAGCCTATCCGGAGCCGGACGCGATCATCGAACGCAACATCGCGGCGATGGACAAGCTGGGCGACGACGGCTATCGAAAATTGCTGGCCGTTGACGACTGAGCGGCTTGCGCACTGCTATCCGCTCGCGAACAACTTCGCCCGGTCTTCATCACCGAGCAACCGCCATTCGCCCTCGGGCAGATCGGCGAGCTCGAGCCCGCCGATCCGCTCGCGATGCAGCGCCTCGACATGGTTGCCCATCGCCGCGAACATGCGCCGCACCTGGTGGTAGCGGCCTTCGTGCAGCGTGAGCCGGGCCTCGCGCGGGCCCAGGAGTTCAAGTTGCGCCGGCAACAATGGCGTCTTCTCGCTCTCCAGCATCAACGTCCCGCTGGCGAAGATGTCGCCCTCGTCGCCGCGCAGGTCACGCGCCAACGTCGCACGGTAGACCTTGGGCAACTTCGACTTGGGCGCGATGATCCGGTGCAGCAGCTGGCCGTCGTCGGTGAACAGCAGCAGGCCGCTGCTGTCACGATCGAGTCGCCCGACCGGCGAAACGACCGGATCGCGCAGCCGGAACCGCTTCGGCAACAAGTCGTATACCAAACGACCCTGGTCCTTCGTCGAGCAGGTCACGCCGGTCGGCTTGTTGAGCATCAACAGCAGCCCGTGCGCGGGATCGAGCGGCTCGCCATCGATGCGGATATCCGCGTGCGCGCGGATGTCATCGCCATACAAGCGCTCGCCGGCTGCATCGGTGACGCGGCCTTCGCCGAGCAGGCCGAGAACCTCGCGGCGGCTGCCGTAACCAAGGTTGGCCAGGTAACGCAGCAACTTGACCCTGCCGCTCATCGCGCGCTCATCTCCTGGGCTCGCGTGCCTCGATCACCTTGTAACCGCCGGCCGAAGCCACCTTGCGCACCTGCCCGAAGCGTTCGGCCAGCAGGGTTTCGTACGGCAGCTGCGCATTGGCGACCAGCCAGCACGCACCTCGCGGCGACAGGCCGTCCGCGGCGGCACGCAGGAAGCGCTGGCCGATCTCCGGCTGCGGCGACTTGCCGGTGTCGTGGAACGGCGGATTGCTGACGATGACGTCGTAGGCATTTGCTTCGCGCAATCCGGCAGCGACATCCTGCCAATGGAAGGCGATGGCACTTTTTTCGCCATGCGCCGACAGGTTGCCGCGCGCAAGATCGAGTGCGCGTGCATCCGCCTCGAACAGATCGATGGCGCTGATGCCGGGATTCTTTGCAAGCAGCGCATCGGAAAGGAAACCCCAGCCAGCCCCAAGATCGGCTGCGTGTCCGGCCAGGTTCGACGGCAGGTGGGACGCGAGCAGCTCGGATCCCGCGTCGATCCGGTTCCAGGCGAACACACCCGGACGGCTCTGGAAACGCCCGTCGAGGATCGGGCGTGGCGCATCGGCATCGCGCCATTGCGCAAGCAGTGCGGCATCGACGCGGGCGGCGTCGCGCCTGGCCCAGAACACGCGGCAATGGAACTTGGTCAGGCCGCCCTCGAGGCCGCCGGCCAGTCGTTTGAAATCGCCTTCCAGCGCCTTCGCGCCTTCGTCGTTGGCCACGGCGGCGATGACTTGACCGTCGGGTTCGCAGGCATCGAACGCACGCGCCAGCAAGGCGCGCGCCTCCTCGCGCTGGCGTGTGGGCAGCACCAGCACTTGCGGGTGCCGCGTGTTCGCTGAGGCCTCCGCGGCAACATCGAACCCGGCGCGCTCCAGCGCGTCGGCCCATGGCTTGAACGGCTGCACGCAGGCCAGTCGGTTGCGCAGACCCAGCGCATGCAGGGCCGCGCCCTCGCGCGCGCGCAGGAACAGGATGCGCGATGCCGCTTGCAGCTGGCGCTGCGCGAACGGCAGCAGGAGCGCATCAAGCGCGGCATCACCTTTCATGCTGCAAGAAAATCAACGTACGCCGAGCAGCGGATACGGATTGACCGGCGTGTAGTCCCAGAACTTCTTTTCGGGGGTGAGCGCACCCACCGCGAAATGCAGGTGCGGCCCGTCAGGATTGGCATTGCCGGTCGCGCCGACGTAGCCGATCACTTCGCCCTGCTTCAGCGCCTTGCCCTCGACCACGCCGGGTGCGTAACCCTGCAGGTGCGCGTAGTAGTAGACGAATCGCTCGGACGGATCGAACTGGTAGAGGGTGATGCCGCCGGCCTTGCTGTCGAACAGCTTGGCCACCTTGCCGTCGGCCGCCGCCAGCACCGGCGTGCCGTGCGGGGCCATGATGTCGATGGCGTCATGCACGCGGTTCTCGCCGCGCGCTTGGGTGAAGGTGTCGATGAGTTGCGCGGCCCGCACGCCCTGCACCGGGATGATGAAACTGCCGGCCGGCGTGGCCGGCGCGGCCTTCGGCGCGACGGAGGTGGCGCTGCCGGGGGCCGGCTCGTTGCCGTGCGGATCGACGATGATGCTGGCCGGTGCCGACGACGACGCAGGCGCCGGACTGCTGTCGGGCGCCGGCAAACCCGATGCCTGCGTGCTTTGCGCGGCGGCCATCCGTTGCGCATCGCGCTGCATCCAGTAATAGACCCCGTTGGCGCCGACCAGCAGGCCCGCCAGGAACAGCAGGAACTGACGGATCACGCCGGCACCGCGACGCTCCACCACCCGGCGTTCGACCACCCGGGTTTCGACCACCGCCGGGTCCTGTGCGTGCGGGGTTTCGATGCGGTTTTCCTCGCTCATCGCGCGTCCTCGTCAGTCGTGTCGGCTCAGGGGATCAGGGTGACCGGCGTGCCTCGGCTGACCGCCTCGGATACCTGCAGCACCGACCAGTTGGTCATGCGGATGCAGCCGTTCGAATGGGTCTTGCTGATGCTGCCCGGTTCGGGCGTGCCGTGGATGCCGTAATGCGGCTTCGACAAGCCCATCCACATCACCCCTACCGGGCTGTTCGGACCCGGCGGAAGCGTGGCCAGCGGACCGGGCTTGGCGCCCTTGAACAGCTTGGGGTTGTAGTTGTAGTGCGGGTTGCGGGCGACGCTGCGCAGTTCCCATTCGCCGATCGGCAACGGATCGCGCTCGCTGCCGGTGGTCACCGGGAACTGCGCGTAGACCTTGCCGTCCGGATTGATCAGCATCAGCAGCTTGGCGGCCTCCGACACCACGATGCGGGTGGCCTGCGGCAGCTTGGGGATGTCGCGCACGTTGGGCACCATGATCTCTGTGCCGGCCACGCTGAAATCCTTGCCCGGGTTGAGCTGCGCAAGCGCCGCCGGACGCACGTGGAACTTCTCGCCCAACGCCTCGCCGATGCTGCTGTAGGACAGTGCCGGCAGCTTGGCCTTGCCGTACATGCTGCCCGGCATCGGGCGGAACGGCCCCTTGAGGTCGGCCTCGGTCAGGGTGTACCTGACCAGCGCCGGACCGCGCTTCTCCAGCGCCGCCCACGTGGCCTCGTCCAGACGCCCGGTCACCGGCAATCCCGCGATCCGCTGGAAGCCACCGATCGCGCGGGTGGTATTGGTGCCCGGCCGGCCATCGACCTCGCCCGGCGACATCCAGCTGCGGTCCAGCAACACCTGGGCGCGCAGCAGGCCGACGAAACCGCTGCGGTCATCGCGCAGGTCGGGGGCGGTCGGTCCGGTCGGTGGCGGCAGCGGCTCGGCCGGTGGCGATGGCGGCAGCTCGGTCTTCTCGGGTAGCGGCTTTTCGTCCTGCACCGGCACCTGCTCGGCCGTCGGTGGCGTCGACTCGGGCGGCGTTGCAGCGCTGGCGGGCGGTGGCGGTGGCAGTGGCAGCTCGCCGGTAGGCGGCAACGGGGTCTGCTGCTGTGCTGCCGCCGGTACCGGCGGGGGTTCCTGCGGCAGTGTCTGGTTCGCCGGTTGCGATGTCGAGATCGGCGGCGATTGCGATTGCTGCTGCGCCTGCAGCGGCAAGGCAGCCCCCAGGGTGAAGGCAAGAGCGATCAGCGGAACAGGGAAACGGCGCACGGGGGATCCTCGATGAATGCTTCATGTTGGCGGGTGGTCCGCCGCAGTCAGGTGAAAATGATGCCAGACGCGGCAGGCCGGGGCCGCAAGGCTTATCCTTGCCGTTCAGTCATCCCATCGCCCCATCATGTCCGAAACGCCTCCCGACCGCCTCAGCAACGATCCGCGCAGCAAGTTCTACGATGAAGCCACGCTCGAGCGCGGCATCGGCATCCGTTTCAACGGCGAGGAGCGGCAGAACGTCGAGGAATACTGCGTCAGCGAGGGCTGGGTGCGGGTCGCCGCAGGCCGGGCGCTGGACCGCCGCGGCCAGCCGATGACGATCAAGGTCAAGGGCACGGTCGAGCCCTACTACCGCACCTGAGCCTGGATCGACCCGCGGGCCGCACGCCCGCTGGCCCGACGGTCACTCAGCGGGCGCTACAACCGCCTCTTCCGCCGCCGGCAGTGCATCGAAGCATGTGCGCTCCTCGAAGCGCACATGGTCATGCAGGCGTTGGCCGAAGGCCTGCAGCGACGCGATCCCCAGGTCACTTTCGCCGGCACGCACGCACAGCGCCGCCAACGCGCAGTGATCGTCCAGCAGGCGGATGACGTGCGCGTCCGCCAGCACGCCGGCGTGGCGCAGCAGCAGCGCTTCCTCCCGCCGGAAATGCGCGGCCATCTCCGTTCGCCAATACGTTGCGATGCGCGCGTTCATCGCCGCGAGCGCGTCAGCTGCCACCTCATCGCCCAAGCGTGCGATATCGCGGGCGAGCAGCAGCGACCCATGGTGTTCGCGGGCCAACTCGCGCAGGATGCCGCGACGCGGCACGATCAGTCCAGCAGGGCGCGTGCACGCGCCTGCAAGGCCTGCCAGCTGGTCACGAGCTGGTCGGGTTTCGGCGTGACATGGGCGATCAGTGCCAAAGCGGCTTCCAGTTCCTCGACCCGCCACGCCAGCGCGGCGTAATCGGCGGCCTGCACCAGCTCGATCTTCTTGTCGGTGCAGACGCCGATGCACGGACGCTCGGCCTGCAGCCTGCCGCAGCCCACGCACTGCCACGCCTCGATGGTTTCGACCGGTTCGACCATCGCGCAAGTTTCCCGCCACGCCAACGCGCGCCGCATTGACGCCGGTCAAGCCTCAGGCGTCATCGTCGCCCGTGCCGCCGCGCTTGCGTCGGGCCCGCGGATGCGCACCGTCATAGACCTTGGCCAGGTGCTGGAAATCCAGGTGCGTGTAGATCTGGGTGGTGCCGATGTCGGCATGGCCCAGCAATTCCTGCACACCGCGCAGGTCGCCGGAGGATTCCAGCATGTGGGTGGCGAAGCTGTGCCGCAGCAGGTGCGGATGCACGCGCTTGAAGATGCCTTGGCGCTGCGCGATATGGCGCATGCGCAGCTGGATGGCGCGCGGGGTGATCGGCTTGTCGGGATCACGGCCGGGGAACACCGGCGCTGCATCACCACCGTTCGACTGCGTACGCCAATCCGCCAGGGCCCGGCAGGCGTGCGAGCCGACCGGCACCAGCCGCGATTTGCCGCCCTTGCCGAGCACCTGTACCAGCCCATCGCCCAGATCCAGATCACGCCAGCGCAAGCCGCATAACTCCGAAAGGCGCAAACCGGAGGAATAGAACAGCTCCAGCATCGCGCGGTCACGCTGGCCGAGCGGCGCGTCGGTCGGCAGTTCGACCAATCGCACCGCCTCGTCCACATCGAGCACCTGCGGCAGCTTGCGCGCGGCTTTCGGCGCACGCACGCCGGCGGTCGGGTTGGCGGCGATGCGGCCATGCTTCTGCAGCCAGCCGTAGAACCCGCGGCAGGCGGACAGGCGCCGCTGCAGGCTCTTGGGCGAGAGCCCACCACGATGCGCCTGCGCGATGAAGGCACGCAGGCCCTCGCTGTCCACGGTTTCGGCCTCGCCCCCTTGCGCTTCGCACCACTGCGCCAAGGCATCGAGGTCGCGCCGATAGGCGTCCAGCGTGTTCGCCGACATCCGCCGTTCCACCGCCAGGTGTTCGAGGAAGTCGGCGATCGCCCGGTTCATCGGCGTGGCGTCATTGCGTTGCGGCGTCGAAACGCGCCAGCGCGGCGGCGAAGGCCTCGCCCATCATCCGCAGGAACAGCGTGCCCATGCCGGGGAAGAACCGATTGGGATCGCGGCTGCCGATCGCCACCAGGCCCACGCCCGGCAACGACAGCAGGGCGCTGGATTGCACGTCCTCGGCACGCGGCCCGTAGAGGAAGGCATTCTTGTCAGGATTGAGGCGGCCGCACAGCGGCTCCGCATCGGCCAGTGCATCGCGGAACGGCTCCAGCGCGCGATCGTTCTCCGGCGTCACCCGCAGCCAGTCGCTCCAGTCCAGTCCTTCGATCGGATGGAACATCACGATCCGCACCAGGTCGCCCTGGAAATCCTCCGCCAGCGAGGCCGCCATCGCCCGCACCGTATCGGCGGCCGTGCGCTGCGCCATCAACGCCAGCGTCAGTTGATGCGTGCGAACGGCCAGCCGCTCGTTTTCCTGCGCGTTGCCGAACAACTCGTGCAGCCGACGATTGAGCTCACGGTTCTTGTCGCGGAGGACTTCCAACTGGTAGCTGGCCAGCGATGCCGCGGGCCCGTCGTCCTTCGGCACCACCAGGGTGAGCGCGAGGTCCGGGAATTGCTTGAGGAAACCGGGATGCCGGCGCAGCCACGCGGCGACTTCGTGCGCGCCCAGTTTCTCTTCGATGTCGTTCATGCGTGTCGATTCCCAATGAGTGCGGCGTCGATGACGCCATCGAAAACGAAAGTGGCCGCGCCGGTCATGTCGATGCCTGCATCGTCATCCGGCCATTCGATCAGCAGGTCGCCGCCGGGCAGCGAGACGTTCGCGCGGCGATCGATACGCCCGCGCCGCATCAGGATCGCCGCTGCGGCGCAAGCCCCGCTGCCGCAGGCCAGGGTCTCTCCGGCACCGCGCTCATGAACGCGCAGGCGCACATGGTCGCGCGAAATCACTTGCGCGAAACCGACGTTGACCGATTCGGGGAACGCGGCGTTCGCCTGCACGACGGGGCCGATGCGCGCGACCTCGGCCGCATCGATATCGTCCACCTCGATGACCGCGTGCGGATTGCCCATCGAGACTGCACCGACAGAAACCGGCGTGCCGTCGAGGTCGATGTCGTAACTCTCCTGCACCTGCGCGAAGCCGCGCATCGGCACCTCATCCGGGTTGAAGCGCGGCAGGCCCATGCCGATCCGCCAGCGGCCGTCGGCGAGACGTTCGGCCTTGTGCAGGCCGGCCGGTGATTCCAGCAACAGGCTCGAGGCATCGCTGCCATCCTCGCGCGCGATCCACGCGGCGACGCAACGTGCGCCGTTGCCGCACTGCCCGGCCGCGCTGCCATCGCTGTTCCAGATGCCGTAGGCGGCGTGCGCATCCGGGTGGCGCGGCGCTTCGATGGTCAGGATCTGGTCGCAGCCGACGCCGCGATTCCGATCGGCCAGCAGCCGGCAGGTCGCTGCATCCGGCGGCGGCGAGCCATCGCTCAGGTCGAGCACGACGAAATCGTTGCCCGCGCCATGCATCTTGGTGAAACGCATGGCTTCAGTGCGGGATGCCGTCGCCACTCTGGGTCGTCGGCTCCGGCACCGGCTCGGCCGGTGTGCTGTCCACAGGCGTCGCGTCCGTGGGCGTCGGCTCGACCGGCTCGGGCGGCGGCAGCGGATCGACCACAGGCGCCGGTTGCTGCGGCATGAACAGCGGGCCCTTGTTGCCGCAGGCGGCCAGAAACATCAGGCAGGCGGCGGCGGCGATCGCGAGTCGGGGGATTTTCATGCGGCGGCTTTTCATGCAGGGATGGTAACGCGCCGCAGCGGCATCGGGGAACGGATCGCCGGACAGGTTCAGCCAGCGTCCGGCGGTTCGGGTCGACGCCATAACCACGCGGCGACCGCGGCCATCATCGCGATGCCCGGCAGCGCCATCCAGCGATCCGGCATCACCAGCCACATCACCAGCGCCGACAGCGACATCATCGCCAGCGCAAGCCGCTTGGCGCGACGACTCACCGCGCCATGCGCCTGCCAGTCATGGATCATCGGGCCGAAGCGCGGATGCGCCAGCAGCCAGCGATGCAGGCGCGCGGAGCCGCGTGCGGCGGCGAACGCCGAGAGCAACACGAACGGCACGGTCGGCAGGCCGGG
This sequence comes from Pseudomonadota bacterium, assembly GCA_023461075.1. GTDB lineage: Bacteria > Pseudomonadota > Gammaproteobacteria > Xanthomonadales > Xanthomonadaceae > Solilutibacter. The sequence continues at coordinate 21,734 of JAEWNY010000018.1, forward strand.
CAGGAAGATGCCGATGAAGCCGAGTGCCAGACTGGCGTAGGCCAGCAACCACCAGCCCCAACGCACAACCCCGCGCGAACGCGGGGTTGGCGGTGCATCGCGCGGCGACGGATCAGGGCTTGCCGGCATCCGTCGTGGTCACGCCCAACTGGTCGAGCATGAACGCATACATCTCGGCGCGCTCGCGGAACTGGCGGAAGCGTCCGGATTTGCCGCCGTGGCCGGCCTCCATGTTGGTGCGGAACAGCACCGGATGCGCCCCGGTGTTGAGGTCGCGCAGGCGGGCGACGTACTTGGCCGGCTCCCAGTACTGCACCTGCGAATCCCACAGGCCGGTGCCGACGAACATCGCCGGATACGCCTGCTTCGACAGGTTGTCGTAGGGCGAGTACGAGAGCATGTAGGCATAGCTTTCCTTGCTGGCCTCCGGGTTGCCCCATTCGTCGTACTCGTTGGTGGTCAGCGGGATCGAGGCATCCAGCATCGTCGTCACCACGTCCACGAACGGTACCTGCGAGAGGATCACCCGGTAATCCTGCGGCGCCATGTTGCTGACCGCGCCCATCAACAGGCCGCCGGCGCTGCCGCCCATTGCCGCCACGCGATCCCTAGCCGCGTACTTGTTCTCGACCAGCCAGCGGGTCACGTCGATGAAGTCGGTGAAGGTGTTCTTCTTGTTGAACATCTTGCCGTCTTCGTACCAGGCGCGGCCCATTTCCTGGCCGCCACGGATGTGCGCCAGCGCATAGACCATGCCGCGGTCCAGCAGGCTGACGTTGGTCGCGGAAAAGCCCGGGTCCATCGAGGCGCCGTAGCTGCCATAGCCGTACTGCAGCAAGGCGCCGCTGCCGTCGCGCTTGAAATCCCTGGCGTAGACCAGCGAGACCGGGATCCGGGTCTTGCCGTCACGCGCAGGCACCCAGACGCGCTCGGTGGTGTATCTCGACGGGTCAAAACCCGGCACCGGCTGCTGCTTGAGCAGGCGGCGCTCGCCGGTCCGGGTGTTGACCTCGTAAGTCGTCGCCGGCGTCGCCAGCGAGGTATAGCTGTAGCGCAGCCAGTCGCTGTCGGCTTCGGGATTGGCATCCAGGCCCATCGAATACGCGGTCTCGTCGGCCTTGACATATTCGTCCTTCGCCCCCTCGCGCAGGATGCGCACGCGCTCCAGCCCGCCGCTGCGTTCGCCGACCGCGGTGAAGCCGTCGAACAGCTCGTAGCCTTCGATGTAGACCTCGGGATCGTGCGCGATCCAGTCCTTCCAGTCCTTGCGCGATGCCGAAGCGGTGGGCGCGGTCACGATCTTGAAGTTGGTCGCCTTCGCCCCGCTGGCATCCGGTGCGTTGGTGCGGATCACCCAGCGTCCGCCGAAATGGTCGGCGCTGTATTCGACGTCGCGTTCGCGCTTGGCCAGCAGCTTGAACTCGCCGGGATTCGCCGCCGATGTATACCGCTGCTCGTTCGATACCGTGCTGTCGAGGAAGATGCTGATGAATTTGTCGTCCCGGGTGCGGCCGACGCCCATGTAGAAGGTGTCGTCCTTTTCCTCGTACACCACCGGGTCGTTCTTCGGGTCGGTGCCGACGACATGCTTCTTGACCCGCTTGGTCAGCAGGGTCTTGGTGTCGTTCTCGATGTAAAAGACGGTCTTGTTGTCGTCGGCCCAGACGCCGTAGCCGGCGGTGCCGGGGATCGCCTCCGGCAGGGTTTCGCCGGTCTTGAGATTCTTCACCCGCAAGGTGTACTGGCGGCGGCCGTTGGTGTCGTCGCCATAGACCACCCAGTTGTTGTCCTGGCTGACGCTGCGTCCGCTGATGGCGTAATAGTCCTTGCCGGCGGCCATCGCGTTGACATCGAACATCACATCCTCGCCGCTGAAGTCGGCGGCGTCGTTGGCCTTGAGGATGCCGGCCGCGTCCACGCCCGCACCATCCTTGCGGCGCGCGTGGATCGGGTAGTCCTTGCCCTTCTCGAAGCGCGAGTAATACCACCAGCCGCGATCGCGATACGGCACGCTGGCATCGTCCTGCTTGATGCGGGCGATGATCTCGTCGTAGATGCGGTCCTCGAGCGGCTTGAGCGGCTTCATCAGCGCATCGGCGTAGGCGTTCTCGGCCTTCAGGTAATCAAGCATCTCGCCGGCCTCGCGCTTGTCATCGCGCAGCCAGTAGTACTCGTCGTTGCGTTCTGCGCCGTGCGGGGCCTTGACCGCGTGCGGACGTTGGGCGACGTCGGGCGGGACCGGCGCGGGTTGCGAGTCCTGGGCATGGGCGGTGGTCATCGTCATGGCGAGTGCGAGCGCTACGGCGTAGGGATTGGGGTTCATATGCGGGCTCCGGTTACCGAATGCAAACGCCCCGCGCGAGGCGGGGCGTAGAGCTGGATCACTTCCGGCTCAGTTGTTGCCACAGGAACGTGTAGGCCAGTGCGGTCATGTGCGCGCGCTGCCTGTTGTCCGCCGCGCCGCCATGGCCGCCCTCGATGTTCTCGTAGTAGCGAACGTCCTTCCCGGCCGCTTCCATCAGCGCCATCATCTTGCGCGCATGGCCGGGGTGGACGCGGTCATCGCGGGTCGAGGTGGTGAACAGCGTGGCCGGATAGGTCTTGGCCGGGTCGAACAGGTGGTACGGCGAGAACTTCTGGATGTAGGCCCACTCCTCCGGCTTGTCCGGGTCGCCGTACTCGGCCATCCACGACGCGCCAGCCAGCAGCTGGTTGTAGCGGCGCATGTCGAGCAGCGGCACCTGCACCACCACTGCGCCGAACAGCTCCGGATACTGGGTCAGCATGTTGCCCATCAACAGACCGCCGTTGCTGCCGCCCTGGATACCCAGATGCGCCGGCGAAGTGATCTTGCGCGCGAACAGATCCTGCGCCACTGCGGCGAAATCCTCGTAGGCCTTGTGGCGATTCTGCTTGAGCGCGGCCTGGTGCCAGCGCGGACCGTACTCGCCGCCGCCGCGGATGTTGGCGACGACATAGGTGCCGCCCTGCTCCAGCCAGCCCTTGCCGATGCCACCGGAGTAGCCGGGCGTCATCGATATCTCGAAGCCGCCGTAGCCGTACAACAGCGTGGGGTTGTTGCCGTCGGCCTGCTGGCCCTTCGGCTGGACGATGAAGTACGGGACCTTGGTGCCGTCCTTGCTGGTGGCGAATTGCTGCGCCACCGCGTACTTCGAGGCATCGAACCAGGCTGGCGTGCTCTTCAGCTGCTCCGGCTTCTGGCCGATCTCGGCGATCGACAGCGTCGAGGGCGTCAGGTAGCCGGAGGTCACCATCCACACCGCATCGGATTCATCGCTGTCCACCGCGGACACCGACACGACATTGCCCACCGCAGGCGCGCCGGCGAACTGCGACCGCGCCCAGTCTTTGCCCGGCGTCAGCACCGTCAATTCGTTCTTGACGTCGCGCATGATGTTGAGCACGACGTGGTTCTTCGTCCACGTGGCACCGGCCAGCGAACTTTGCGCGTCGGGCTCGAACAGCACGGTCATCTCGCGCTTGCCGGCCATGAAATCGTCGAAGTTGGTGACCAGGTAGCTGCCGCCCTTGTAGGTCTTGCCGCCGACGGTCCAGTCCTCGCGCGGCTGCAGGGTCAGCCATTCACGCACCACGCCCTTCTCCACCGAGTTGGGCACGTCGATCTTGGTGAGCTGGCCGTCCTTGCCTCGCAGGTACAACTCGTTGTTGTAGAAGGCGATGGTGTTGCTGACGAAATCGCGCTCGTAGCCCGGCGTGTCGTCATGCACGGCGGCGATGTACATGTCGGTCGGCTTGCCCTCGTACACGGTCTGCGCGGCGGACAACGGGGTGCCGCGCTTCCACAGCCTGGCGATGCGCGGGTAGCCCGAGGTGGTCAGGCTGCCGTCGCCGAAATCGCTGTAGACGAAGACGTTGTCCTGGTCGATCCAGCTCACCCCGCCCTTGGCCTCGGGCCGGAAGAATCCGTCCTTGATCCAGCTGCGGGTGTCGATGTCGAACTCGCGGGTGACGTCGGCATCCGCGCCGCCGCGCGAGAGCGCGACCAGGCAGCGGGTGTAGGCCGGGCGCAGGCACTGCGCGCCGTGCCAGACCCAGTTCTCGTTCTCCGCCTTGTTGAGGGCGTCGATGTCGAGGATGGTTTCCCACTTCGGGTTCGGCTTGCGGTACTCGGCCAGCGCGGTCCGCCGCCAGAGGCCGCGCGGGTTGGCCTTGTCCTGCCAGAAGTTGTAGTACCACTCGCCCTGCTTGGCGACAGCGGGGATCTTGTCGGTCGAGTCGAGGATGGCGAGGATGTCGGCTTCGAGCTTCTTGAACTCCGGCGTGGACGCGAGTTCGGCCTCGGCCTTGGCATTGCGTTCGCGGACCCAGGCCAGTTGCTTGTCACCGCCCACGTCCTCCAGCCACTGGTGGGGATCGGCGGGCGCTTGAGACATCGGGGTTTCCTGCGGTTGCGGGGCGGCGATGGCCTGGCCGGCAGCGAGGATCGCCGCGGCCCCGGCCCAATGGATCAGCTTGGACATGCGTGCTTCCGTGGGGAACAAGGTGTCCCGCACGCTAGCACGCCATCCGCTGCAGGCCTTGGGTCGGAAGTCATGCCATCGGAATCTGCCGCGGCGTGCGCCGGGCCTGCCTCGCTACCTGCCGCCGCCTTGCCTGCGGAGCCGTGCCGCGACCGCGACCACGCGCCTGCACCGGCAAGCCGGGCGACATCGCGCCCTCGCCTTCGGCCAACCGGCCCAGCAGGCGCCGCCCCAGCCAGGCCGAGAGCGGCAGGCCGACCAACCACAGCGGCAACCAACCGAAAGCCTGCGTATTCACTTGTGCGAACGGCAGCAGCAGGCTGAAGGCCAGACCCGCGAAGGTCGCCTGCAGCAGGGTTTGGTCGATGCGGTCATGCAAGTGGCATGGGCGGTTCATGGCGGCGCTCCTCATCAGGGAAAGCCAGCCTGCCCGCCGCCCATCTCAAGGGCTGCGACCCTCGATCAGTCGTAGGCGGAACGCGCCAGGTCCAGCAGGCTGCGCGCCTGCGCCCGCAGCGAGGCCGGCTCGACGATCTCGGCATCGGCGCCGTAATGCAGCACGTCCATCAGCAGTTCGCGGCCGGCGCTGTAGGGCACCTTGAGCTCGTAGCGGCCATCGGGCAGGAATCGCCCTTCCTGCTTGGAGTGCCAGCGCTCATCGGCCACCCAGCGCGCGGCCTTGGCGCTGAAGACGATCTTTGCCCAGCCCTTCGGCTCGCCGGAGAAAATGCCGTAGCTGCCGGCCAGGTGCTGGTCGAGCTCGGCTTCGGCGACATCCTGCGCCACCTCCTTCTGCACCTGGGCGCCGCTGATGCGATCGACCGAGAAGCTGCGCAGCGCCTCGCGGTCATGGTCCCAGGCATCCAGGTACCAGTTGTCGCGGTAATGGGTGATGCGTTGCGGCGATACCATCCGCCGGGTCTTCTCGTCGGTCGAGCGTGCGCGGTACTCGAAGGCCAGCCGCTTGCGCTCGAGCACCGCCGATGCGACGTTGCGGAAACTCGCCTCGTCCAGCTTGCGGGTGCGATGCGGGATCACCCGTACCCGCTCGACCGGCCAACGCTGGCCGCCGCTCTGTTCGGCCAACAGCGCCTCGACGCGCTGCTGCAGCGGCGCCATCGCCTGCGAAAGCACGCCGCCGCCGGTGCGCGAGAGCAGTTGCTGCGCGGCCAGCAAGGCATGCAGTTCCTCGGACGAGAGCCACAGTCCGGGCAACTCGAAGCGATCGGACTCGTTCGGGTCATAGCGGAAGCCGGCCTCGCCGTCGCCGACGATAGGCGCCATCAGGCCATCGCGCAGGAAGGCCAGGTCGCGATAGACGGTCGCGCGCGAGCAGCCCAGTTCGTCCTGAAGGCGCTTGACGTTGACCGGATAGCGCGCTCCCTTGAGGGTGCGATGCAGGGCGGTGATGCGTTCGTAGCGATCCATGGGGGGATTATGACCGTGGCCGGGCGCAACCGGGTGACCAGGCTGCCCTGGCCGCCCCGTCCACCCGACCGCCGTGCCACCACGTTCACCGCGACCCAGCTAGGGTCGGGCATCGCCCAAGTCGAACGCAGGCCATATGACCCCGGAAATCTGGATGACCTTCGCGGTGCTGGCCGGCGCGGTCTACCTGTTCGTGACCGAGAAGCTGCCGGTGGACGTGGTGGCGATGCTGGTGCTGGCGACGGTCATGGTGCTGGGCCTGGTGACCCCGCGCGAGGCGCTGTCCGGCTTTTCAAGCGAAGCGACGGTCACGGTGGCGGCCATGTTCGTGCTCAGCGCCGGCATCCAGCACAGCGGCGTATTGAACGGCCTGGGCGAGATGCTGGCGCGGATCCGCTGGCCATGGGTCTTTTTGCTGGTGATGATGCTGCTGGCGGCAGCCACCTCGGCCTTCATCAACAACACCGCGATCGTCGCGGTCTTCCTGCCCTTGGTCATCGCCGCATCCACGGCGATCCGGCAATCGCCCTCGAAGATGCTGATTCCGCTCTCGTATGCCTCGCAGTTCGGCGGGGTGTGCACGCTGGTGGGCACATCGACCAACCTGCTGGTGCACTCGGTCGCCCAGCAGTCCGGCCTGCCCGGCTTCACCCTGTTCGAATTCACCGCGCTGGGCCTGTGGTTCGTCGTCGCCGGCACGGTTTTCATCATGCTTACCCAGCGCTTCCTGCTTCCGGACTACGGCCTGCCCGATCACGAGGGCGACGGCCACCGTGGCCGTTACGTGGTCGACCTGCGCGTGCCGGCCGGGTCATCGGCGATCGGCAAGACCGGTGCCGCAGCGCTTCCGGTCGATACCGGCGATGCCTACCTGCTGGAGATCTATCGCGATGGCCAGCTCGTCCCCAGCCCGCGCTCAGGCGAGGTAGAGGAAGGCGACCGCCTGTTGCTGCGGGGCGAATGGAATGCGCTGGAGAAGGCGCGACGTGCGCTGAAGCTGGTCTTCGACGAAGTCTCCGCCGACTTGGTGGCCAACCCTTCCGCCGAGCGCGTGCACGCCGAGGTGATGATCGCGCCGGGTTCGCACCTAGCCGGGCAAACCCTGGCGTCGCTGCGCTTCGGGCACGCCTACCGCGTGCGCGTGCATGGCCTGCAGCGTCCGGGGCTCGCCATCCGCCAACCCCTGCACCGCGTGCCGTTGCAGGTCGGCGATACCTTGTTGATCGATGCGCCGCCCGAGGCGCTCGACAACATCGACGCCGACAGCGGCCTGGTCCTGCTCCGCCAGCGCAAGCAGCAACGCGTGGACACCCGCAGCGCAATGCTATCGGTGGCGATCATGATCGGCGCGATCGCGCTCTCGGCGTTCGGCATCATGCCGATCGTTGCCTCGGCCCTGCTCGGCTGCGTGGCGCTGGTGGTGCTGCGCTGCCTCAAGCCCGAGCAGGCCTACGACGGCATCGACTGGCGGGTGATCATGCTGCTGGCCGGCGTGCTGCCGCTGGGTCTCGCGTTGCAGAACTCGGGCGGGGCCGACTTCATCGCCCAAGGTGCGCTGGGTTTCATCGGCCAGCAAAGCCCGGTGCTCACTCTGGCGGCCATCTACCTGCTGACCTCGGTGATGACCGAACTCATGAGCAACAACGCCGCCGCCGTGCTGATCGCGCCGATAGCGATCGCCGCCGCCGAATCGATGGGCATCGATTCCAAACCGCTGCTGGTGGCGGTGGCCTTCGCCGCATCGACCAGCTTCGCCACGCCGGTCGGCTACCAGACCAACACCATGGTCTACACCGCCGGCGGCTACAAGTTCAACGATTTCATGAAGATGGGCCTGCCGCTCAACCTGCTGTTCTTCGCGATGGCGGTGGTGCTGATCCCGCGCTATTTCCCGTTCTGATCGTCGCGCGGACGTTCAGTCGATGAAACGGCGCGCGCCTTGGGCGAGCAGTGCTGCGGCGACGGTTTGACCGAGCGTTTCGGTTTCGATGCGGCCGCCGCGGGCGTCTGCACGCACCTGCTCGCCGGTCGTCGCCGAACCGACCAAGCCCTGCAGGTGCAGCCTGTCGCCGTCGAGCCGTGCCAAGGCCGCGACCGGCACATGGCAGCTGCCATCGAGCGCACGATTCATTGCCCGCTCGGCGCCCACGCAGGTGCGTGTGTCGGCATCGTCCAGCGCGGCAAGCAGCGCGTGCACGCCCGCATCACCGTCCCGGCATTCGATCGCGATCGACCCCTGCGCCGGTGCCGGCAGCCAGTCCGGCGCATCCAGCCGTGCACGGATTCGGCCCTCGAAGCCGAGCCGGGCAAGGCCCGCGCAGGCCAGGATGATCGCCGCATACTCGCCGGCATCGAGTTTCGCCAAACGCGAATTGACGTTGCCGCGCAGGTCGTCGATGACCAGGTCGTCACGCCGCGCCCGCAACTGCGCACGCCGCCGCAGCGACGAGGTCCCCACGCGCGCACCTGCCGGCAAGGCATCGATGTCGGCGAAGTCATTGCTGACGAAGGCATCGGCATGATCGGCGCGCGGCAGGATCGCCGGCATCGCGAAGCCCGGCTCCAGCGTCATCGGCACGTCTTTGAGCGAATGCACGGCGCAATCGGCCTCGCCGCGCCGCATCGCCAGCTCCAGTTCCTTGAGGAACAGGCCCTTGCCGCCGATCGCCGCGAGCGAGCGGTCGAGCAGTTCATCGCCGCGGGTGGACAGCGGCACCAGTTCGATGCCGAGTCCGGGGTGTTCGGCGCGCAGGCGACCGGCGACGTGTTCGGTCTGCCAGAGCGCCAGCGGGCTCTTGCGGGTGGCGATGCGGAGCATGTTCATCCCGGCATTATCGCCGGAACGCCGGCGCCGCAGGCTTACCAGTGGCGCATCGCCTCGCGCAGTTCCGGCAGGCAGCGACGACTGACATCCAGCGGCTTGTCGATGCCCTCGAGGATCGCCTGCGCGCGACCATCGCCTGCCCGACGCAATTCGCGCAGCGCATCGCGCGCCACCAGGCAGTTGCGATGGATCCGCACGAAACGTTCGCCGAATTCCTCTTCCAGCGATTTCAGCGATTCCTCGATCAGATCCTCGCCCTGCCGATGGTGGACCACCACGTATTTCTCGTCGGCCTGCAGGTAGCGGATGTCCGACACCGGGATCAGCCGCAGCTGGCCGCCGAGCCTGGCGCACAGGTGCATGCGTGCCGCAGGGGTATGGGCGAGGGTCGATGCGCTCCCTAGACGCGCCCGCGCACGGCGCAGCGTTTCGGCCAGGCGCTCGGCACGCACCGGCTTGACCAGATAGTCGAGCGCGGCGCTTTCGAATGCCGACAGCGCGTGTCCATCGAAGGCGGTGCAGAAGGCGAGCATCGGCGGCGCTGGCTGCGCGGCGAGCCGTCGGGCTACCTCAAGCCCGTCCATCCCCGGCATCCGCACATCCAGCAGCAGCAGGTCGGGACGATGCTGGTCGCAGGCCTGCAACGCGGTCGCGCCGTCGCCTGCCTCGGCCACGACTTCGACATCGGCCTCACTGGCCAGCAGCCCGCGCAGCCGCGCGCGTGCAAGCGGCTCGTCATCGACGATCAGGATGCGCATCGGACATTCCCCATTCGCGGATGTTAGCGCGCGCCGGGGCTGGCCGCCGACGACATCGTGATACCGCGCCGGTCAGCGCAGTCGCGCGTCGATCCACGCCGAAAGGTCGGCGACCTCCTCGGCGCACACCGAATGCTGCATCGGATAGGCATGCCACTCGACATCGAAACCGAGCGCACGCATCTGCTGCGCGCCCAACTGCCCGGCAGCCAGCGGCACCACCGGGTCGAAGCTGCCATGCGCCATGAACAGCGGTGGCCGCGCCTTCGATGTTTCCTGCGCTGGCGCGGCCATCGGCAGATACGTGGAGAGCGCGATGAAGCCGGCGACCTCGAGGCCATGCGCCGCGCAGGCCAGGGTTACCGCGCCGCCTTGCGAGAAGCCGGCCAGCAGGAGGCGCTCGTTGGCGATGCCGCGTTCGTGCTCGCGTGCGACGAGCGCATCGACGAACGCCATCGATTCGCGCACGCCGTCGAGGTCGGCGCGATCGGAAAGGTTCATCTCGCGGATGTCGTACCATGCGCGCATCCGTGTCCCGCCGTTGATGGTCACCGCGCGCACCGGCGCATGCGGGAACACGAAGCGCAGGGCCGGCCAGTCCGGGCGCAGCAACTCCGGCACGATCGGCGCGAAATCATGGCCGTCCGCGCCCAGACCATGCAGCCAGATCACCGACCATCGGGGATTGGCACCGGTTTCGTGTTCGACGGCGTCGATCGCGCTCATAACGGATTCCTTCGGGCGGGACAGGATGCCATGCGCCCGCCGCGCGGACTAGCGGATCGGGATGTCGAAATGGGTGTGCGGGGTCGGCTCCGGCTTGAAGGTGAAGTGCCACCACTCCATCGGATAGTTGGCGAACCCGTGCCGCTGCATCGCTTCGCGCAAGCGGTCGCGGTTGCCGCGCTGCTGGGGCGTCATCCGCGGGTCGTCGGTATTGGCCCGCGTGTCAAAGAAATCGAACGGCGTGCCCATGTCGAGGTCACGGCAGTTTTCGCCACGCGCATCGCATTGCATCAGGCTGAGGTCGATCGTCGCGCCACGACTGTGTCCGGATTTCTCGGCGATGTATTCGCCTACCAGAGCGCCCTTCTCGAGGCTCGGATAGAACTCCGGCTTGGTGCGCTGGTCATCCATATCCTTCGCCCAGCGCATGAAATGCGCGACCGCACGCGCCGGGCGATAGCAGTCGAAGATGCGTAGCTTCATCTGCTGCTGCCGGAGGTCGGCGGCGACGTTCGCCAGGGCCTCTGCCACCGGGCGATGCAGCCAGCAGCGCGCGGCATCGTAGCCCTCGACGCGCGTGCCGACGAAGTTGCGCGTGCCGGCGTAGCGGATGTCCAACTCGGCATCGGGCACGAATGCGCGCACGTCGACCAAACCCGCGGCTTCCGCATCCTCGGGCATCGATGCCGATGCCGCGACCGGCAGCGCCTGGCGCGCGGCGACGCCGCTGCAGGCGGCAAGAAGGGTGATTGCGAAGACGGCCGCGAAGGCCCGCGTCAAGCCACGGATATCCATGGCTGCAGCATCGCCGATCGCGGGCATGGATGCACGCATCGCACCGTCCCCTTCCGTTCAAACCCGCAACAGGGTCTTGATCGCGCGGCGCTCGTCCATCGCCCTATAGCCCTCGGCGACCTGCGCAATCGGCAGCACCAGATCGAACACCTTGCCCGGCTGGATGCGGCCGTCCAGCACGCGCTGCATCAGGTCCGGCAGCCAGCGCCGCACCGGTGCGGGACCGCCTAGCATGCGGTGCTGCGAGAAGAACAACTGCTGGCCATCGAAACTCACGCCATGCGGCACACCGACATAGCCAATGGTGCCGCCGGGCCGGCACACGCCCATCGCCTGCTGCATCGATTCGGCCATGCCCACGCACTCCAGCACCGAATCCGCGCCGACGCCCTTAGTCATCTCCATGATTCTTGCGATGCCCTCATCGCCGCGTTCGGCCACGATGTCGGTGGCCCCGAATTCGCGCGCGAGCTTCTGCCGGCTTTCATGCCGGCTCATCGCGATGATGCGGCCCGCGCCCATTTGGCTCGCGGCCAGCACGCCCATCAGGCCGACCGCGCCATCGCCCACCACCACCGCGGTGCCGCCTTCGCGCACCTGCGCCGCATCGGCGGCGTACCAGCCGGTGCCGAGTACGTCGGAGACCGCCAGCATGTGCGGAATCATTTCGGCCGATGGCATGTCCCTGGTCGCCACCAAGGTGCCGTCGGCCAAGGGCACGCGCGCAAACGGAGCCTGCGCGCCGCTCATGAATTCGCGCTGCATGCACGAAGACTGGAAGCCGTAGTCGCAATGGGGGCAGGTGTTGTCGGAGATGCAGAACGAGCCGACCACGAAATCGCCGGGCTTGACCGTTTTCACTTCGCTTCCGACTTCCACCACCACACCGCAGTATTCGTGGCCCATGTGGGTGGGCCCATCCTGCTTCGACAGGCCGCGATACGGCCACAGGTCCGAGCCGCAGATGCAGGTGGCGGAGAGCTGGATGATGGCGTCGGTGGGTTTCTCGATCTTCGGGTCCGGGACGTTTTCGTAACGGACATCACCGGGGCCGTGCATGACGGTGGCAAGCATGGGGTTCTCCTTGATGGCCGCGGGATCCAACGTATGCGCGACGCCGTTAAAGCGGGGTCATCGAAGTACTGCCTTGACGCAGCCCACAGCGACCCGCAGGCTTCTTCCATGACCTCGACCCTCTGCCTGCTGCGCAATGCCGACGTGCACGCGCCCGAGCCCCTCGGCATCCGCCATCTGCTGATCGGCGGAGGGCGCGTGTTGTGGATCGGCGATGACGTTCCCGATCTGCCTGCGTCGCTCGACGTCGAGGACACCGACCTGGAAGGCCTGAAGCTGGTGCCCGGCTTCATCGATGGCCATGTGCATGTCACCGGCGGCGGCGGCGAAACCGGTCATGGCAGCCGCGTTCCGGCGCCGCATCTCTCGCGCTACACCACGGCCGGGGTGACGTCGGTGATCGGCCTGCTCGGCACCGATGACTTGGTGCGCAGCACCGCGGAACTCGTCACCCAGGTGCATGCCTTGCGCGATGGCGGTCTGTCGGCCTGGGGCTATTGCGGCGGCTACCATCTGCCGCCGGTGACGCTGACCGGATCGGTACGCAGCGACATCGTGCTCATCGAACCGATCATCGGCGTCGGCGAGGTCGCGATCAGCGACCACCGATCCAGCCAACCGACGCTCGACGACCTGCTGCGCGTGGCCGCCGACGCGCATGTGGCGGGCCTCATGAGCGGCAAGGCAGGCATCGTCCACCTGCATCTGGGCGATGGGCCGCGCGGCCTCGATCTGGTGCGACGTGCGCTGGACGAAAGCGAGTTGCCGGCGCGGGTGTTCCAGCCGACCCACGTCAATCGCCGCAAGGCGCTGTTCGACGAGGCGCTCGATCTCGCCCGCCGCGGCTGCCATGTCGACATCACTGCGTTCCGGGTCGAAGACGGCGAGGACGCGTGGAGCGCCGATGAAGCCTTGCTGCGTTACCTCGACAGCGGCGCGCCGTCCGCGCGGGTGAGCATCAGTTCCGATGCCGGTGGCTGCCTGCCCTGCTTCGATGCGGAAGGGCGCGCCTGCGGCATGGATGTCGGCGATGCCGGTTCCTTGCTCGATACCCTGCGCGCAGTGGTGGCGAAGGGCGTGCCGCTCGCGACCGCACTGCCGGCCTGCACTTCCAACCCCGCCGCGTTGCTGCGCCTGCCGCGCAAGGGCCGGATCGAGGTCGGGTTCGATGCCGATCTGATCGCGCTTGATGACGATTTCGAGGTGCGCCACGTGATGGCACGCGGCCGCATCCATGTGCGCGATGGCGACGTGGAAGTGCGTGGTATGTTCGAGCGCTGAACGCAAACAATCGGAACCGGGGACGCGATGCCCAGCAAAGTGAGCGAGGACGGCCAGCGCGGCTGGATCATTCCCATCGGCGGCGCGGAGGACAAGCTCCAGCGCAGGCGCATCCTGAAACGCTTCGTCAGCCTGTGCGGCGGGCGTGATTCACGCATCGTCGTCATTCCCACGGCCAGCCGTCTGGCCGATACCGGGGCGCGTTACCTCGACCTGTTCGATCGGCTGGAAGCCGGCAACGTGCAGGTCGCCGACATCCTCACCCGCGAGGACGCCGAGCGTGCGGATTACCTCGAGATGATCGAGCAGGCGACCGGCGTGTTCCTGACCGGCGGCAACCAGTTGCGCATCACCACCATTATTGGTGGCACCAGCACGGCCAAGCTGATCCGCGTGCGCAACGCCAACGGCCTGCACGTGGCCGGCACCAGCGCGGGTGCGAGCGTGCTGTCCGAGCACATGATCGCCTTCGGCAAGGATGGTTCCTCGCCGCGCGCCGGCAGCGTGCGACTGGCACCGGGATTCGGGCTGACCAACCGCTTCATCATCGACCAGCATTTCCGCCAGCGCGACCGCCTGGGCCGTCTGGTCGCGGCGCTCGCCTACAACCCGCATCCGACCGGAATTGGCCTGGACGAGGACACTGCCGCCTTCATCGGCCCCGACAACACGGTGGAAGTCGAGGGCAGCGGTGCGCTGACCCTGGTCGATGCCAGCAAGACCGAGTTCTCGTCGATGGCCGAAGCCGGCGTCTCCAAGCCGATCTGCCTGCTCGGCATCACCGTTCACATCCTGGTGGAAGGCGCGACGTATAACCTGCATACACGCACCGCCTCGCCTGGAACGCTGGCGACGGAGCGCACACACGAATAGGGAAACACGTGCGCATACTCGATCGAAACGTCTACCTGGGGCCTTCGCAGTACGCGTTGTTCCCGGTCATCCGCCTCGAGCTTGACCTCGGCGAACTGGAGCAATGGCCGACCGCGCGGATCGGCCAGGCGTTCATCGATGGATTGCTCGAAGCCCTGCCCGGCCTCGCCGAACATGGCTGCTCGTATCGCGAGGCCGGTGGTTTCGTCAGGCGCATGCGCGAAGACGAAGGCACCTGGCTCGGCCATGTGCTCGAGCATCTTGCACTCGAGCTGCAGAACGTCGCCGGCGAGCGGGTGACCTTCGGCAAGACGCGCTCGGTGCGCGATGGCCGCGTCGGCGTCTACAACGTCATCTACGAATACGAGCAGAAGGAAGAAGGCCTGGCCGCCGGCGAGTTGGCGATGCAGTTGATCGATTCGCTGCTGCCGGGTGACCTGCGCACGCCGGGCATCGTCCCGGAGGACTGGACCTGGGCGCAGGCGCTGGAGGATTTCATCCATTACGCGCAACGCCGAGCACTGGGCCCGTCCACGATGTCGCTGGTGCGCGCCGCACATCGTCGCAGGATCCCGTGGCTGCGGCTCAACCAGAATTCGTCGCTGATCCAGTTCGGGCACGGCAAATGCCAGCAGCGCATCCAGGCCACGGTGACCGGGCGCACGCCGCATATCGCGGTCGAATTGGCCAGCGACAAGGAAGAGACCAACAAGATCCTTGGCTCGCTGGGCCTGCCGGTGCCGCGGCAGAAACTGGTCACCACCGCAGATGAAGCGGTCGCGGCGGCGGCACGGCTCGGTGGTGGCGTGGTGCTGAAGCCCTACAACGGCAACCACGGCCGCGGCATCACCATCGACATCCGCGAGGAAGCCGACATCCGCGCGGCCTTCGCGGCGGCCCAGGTGCACTCGCGCTCGGTCATCGTCGAGACGTTCCAGCCCGGCGACGACCATCGCTTGCTGGTGGTCAATGGCGAGCTGGTCGCCGCGACCCGACGTACGCCCGGGCATGTGGTCGGTGACGGCAGCAGCACGATCACCCAGCTGGTCGATGCAGTGAACGCCGACCCGCGTCGTGGCGTCGGCCACGAGAAGGTGCTGACCCAGCTCAAGCTGGACCGCGAGGCGCTGGACCAGCTGGCACGCGTCGGCATGGATGTCGATTCGGTGCCGGCGCAGGATCAATCGGTATCGCTCCGCGCCACCGCCAATCTTTCCACCGGCGGCACCGCAACCGACGTCACCGACATCATCCATCCAGACAACCGGGCGATGGCCGAACGCGCGGTGCGGGCGATCGGCCTGGATGTCGGCGGCGTCGACTTCATCACCCCCAACATCGCCGAAAGCTACAAGCGCGCCGGTGGCGCGATCTGCGAGATCAACGCCGCGCCCGGCTTCCGCATGCACGTCGCGCCCAGCGAAGGCACGCCGCGCGATGTGGCCGGGCCGGTGATCGACATGCTGTTCCCGCAGGGCGCGCCGATGAGTGTGCCGATCGCCGCGGTCACCGGCACCAACGGCAAGACCACCACTTCGCGCATGCTCGCGCACATCGCCAAGATGGCCGGCTACACCCCCGGCCTCACCACCACCGATGGCGTCTACATCGACGGCCAGCGCACGGTGGAGGGCGACATGACCGGCCCGGTCTCCGCGCGCATGGTGCTGTCCGACCCATTGATCGATTTCGCCGTGCTGGAGACCGCGCGCGGCGGCCTGGTCCGCGCCGGCATGGGCGTGCCGAAGGTCGATGTCGGCGCGGTGATCAATGTCGCCAGCGACCATCTGGGCGTCAAGGGCATCGACACGCTGGACCAGTTGGCCGAGATCAAGCGCATCGTGGTCGAGGTGGCGCGCGAGTGCGCGGTGCTGAACGCCGACGATCCGCGGGTGGTGCGGATGTCGGCCTACACCGATGCCAAGGTCATCTGCTACGTGACCATGGACCCGACCAGCACCCTGGTGCGCGACCACGTCCGTGCCGGTGGCCGCGCCTGCGCGCTGGAGGCCGGGGTCAACGGCGAGATGATCACGCTCTACGACAAGGGCAAGCACATCCCGCTGCTGTGGACGCACCTGGTGCAGGCGACGCTGGAAGGCCGCGCCCGGCATAACGTGCAGAACGCGATGATGGCCGCGGCGATCGCCTTCTCGATGGACATCAAGCTCGACGCGATCCGCCAGGGCCTGCGCACCTTCGACACCAGTTTCTTCCAGGCGCCCGGGCGCATGAACGTGTTCACCAAGCATCCGTTCAAGGTGATCATGGACTACGGCCACAACGCGCACGCGATCGGCATGATGGCCGAGCTGGCGCAGCAGCTTGAAGTCGGCGGTCGGCGCATCGTGGTGCTGGCCGCGCCGGGGGATCGTCGCGACGAGGATCTGGCCGAGATTGCCCACGCCGTGCAGGGCCGCTTCGACCACTACATCCTCAAGCGCGACGACAATCTGCGTGGACGCGGCCCGGACGAAGTGCCGCAGATCCTGGCGCGTGCGTTGCGTGACGCCGGCATCGACGAGTCCGCGATCAACGTCATCCCCGACGAGCAGGCGGCGGTCGATGCCGCGTTGAAGATGGCCGCGCCGGGCGACCTGGTGATGGTGTTCGCCGATGCGCTGACGCGTACGTGGAAGCAGATCACCAAGTTCGGCCTCGCAGGTGAGATGGCGGACGCAAGCGGCGGTGGTGATGCGCGCGTGCCGCCGACCTCGCTCGACCCGGCCGAGGACCTCGCTTACGACGCCACCGAAATGCACGGCCTGGTTCGCGATGACCGTGGACTGCGCTATACCCGCGTCGAAGAAGAAAGCGACTGAGGCGACGCCGTGGATGCCGCGTTCGATGACTCGCGCCG
>JAEWNY010000019.1 GCA_023461075.1 Pseudomonadota bacterium
GCATCGCCGTCGAACGCAATTCGCAACTGGTCATGGCGCGATTCCGCGGCTCCGGCGGGCAGGATGGTCGCTGCACCGATCCCCGCCTCCAATGCACGGCGCACCGATTCGGGATTGGCCGAGAGGAACAGCTGCGCGCCGAACGGCTTGATGTAGGGCCAGACCGGCGCGCCGGAGGTAAAGGTGGCGCGGCGGATGTCGAGCCTGTGGTGCTGGATCGAGTTGAAGATGCGCAGGCCGGTGTCGGCGGAATTGCGCGAGAGCAGGATGACCTCGACCCGTGGTGCATCCGTGGGGGCGCTGTGGTTCAAGGCCAGCAGCTTGCGTACCAACGGGAACGCGATCCCGGGCGCCAGCGGTTCGTCCTCATGCGCTCGCTGATAGGCGCTGAAGGCTTCGACGCCTTCGCGCTCGTACAGGTCATGGCTATCCTCCATGTCGAACAGCGCGCGCGCGGTGATGGCGATGACCAGCGGCGGAGGGTCGATGTGACTACTCATGCAGCTAGCATGCACGAACCTTGTCGCAGGCGCCGCGACACCCGCCGCCGAGAGTTCAGGCGACGAACTGTTCGCTGAGGATGCGTTCCTCGAGGTTGTGCTCGGGATCGAACAGCAGAGTCACGGTGCGTTCGGCGGATTCGCGGATGGTGACTTCGACCACATCACGCACTTCGTGCGAATCGGCGGTGGCGCTGACTGGCCGCTTGTAAGGATCGAGCACGCGGAACCTGACTTCGGTGCCCGCCTTGAGCACCGCGCCGCGCCAGCGCCTTGGACGGAATGGCGCGATCGGCGTCAGCGCCATGACATTGCTGCCCAGCGGCAGGATCGGCCCACCGGCGGAGAAGTTGTAGGCGGTGCTGCCGGCCGGAGTCGCCGCCATCACCCCGTCGCAGATCAATTCGTCCAGCCGCTGCTCGCCATTGAGTTCGATCGCGATATGAGCGGCCTGGCGCGTCTGCCGCAGCAGCGACACCTCGTTGTAGGCGAGCGAATCGACGCTGGCTCCGGATTCGGTCAACGCGATCATCTCGAGCGGCTTCAGCACGGCGGGTTCCGCCGCGTGCAGGCGTTCGAGCAGCCCTTCGATGCGATGCTGGTTCATCAGGAAGCCGATCGTGCCGAGCTTCATGCCGTACACCGGCTTGCCGAGGCCGCCATGCCGATGCAGGGTCTGCAGCATGAAGCCATCGCCACCCAGCGCGACCAGCACATCCGCAGCTTCCGGCGCGAGGTTGCCGTGCTGCGCCGCCAAGCCGGCGAGTACCGTCTGCGCCTCATCGGCGGGACTGGCGAGGAAGGCGATGCGTGGCGTCGTCATGCGGCGAGGATAGCGCGAAGCCCCGCTTACCCGGGTCCAGGCAAGGGAAAAGGGGCCGCAGCCCCTTTCTCTTGCAACTTCGATGGCGACGACGCGGTCAGCCGCGCGCGGCCAGCTGCGCCAGGCGCTGCACCGCCACCGAGACGGTCGGGTAATCCAGCGTCTTCTGCGTCGCCAGCTCGTTGAGCATGGCCAGGGTGAAGCGCAGGGTCGGATCATCGCGTTCCAGCCACGCGGCGACCTTGGCCTCGGCGTCCTTGCCCGGCATCGCCAGCACCTGTTCGGTCAGCCTGCGCATCTGCGCGGCCAGTTCGTCGCGCAGCACGCCGCGCGCGACCGCATGCCAGCGTCCATCGACCTGCAGCCCCTCGATCTGCTCGCGCAGCCATGGCTCGCGCAACGCGTCGCCGAGGCGGAAGTAGACTTTGGCCACTTCCACCGCGCGCATCTTGCGCTCGCGTGCCAGTTCGATGATGTTCGGGCTGGGCTCGAGGTAGGGCAAGGCCGCCAGTTGGTCCGCCAGCGCGGCCGGCACGCCCTTCGACCGCCATTGCTTGCGGCTGGCCTCATACCTCGGGCGCTGCGAGTCCGGCAGGATGTGCTCGCCCGCGCGGATGTCGCGAAAGCCATCGTGGTAGCGCTCGACCGCCTGCTGGATGCCCGGGATCGCGCCGGGACGCGACAGCAGCCAGCGGGTGAAGCCGCGTTGCACTTCCCAGATCACCTGCAACGCATCGACCTGCACATCGTCATGCACCTTGCCGTCGAGCGCGTCGATCTGCGTCCACAAATCACGCGCGTCCAGGGTCTCGCGGGTGATGGTGTAGGCCTTGGCGATCTCGCCGGTGCTGCGGCCGCTGTCCTCGGCCATCCGCATCAGGAAAGTCGCGCCCATCCGGTTGATGGTGGAGTTGGTCACCGCGGTGGCAATGATCTCGCGCTTCAGGCGGTGCTGCTCCATCGCCTTGGCGTACTTGCCCTGTAGCGGCAGGGGAAAGTAGCGCAGCAGCTCCTTCGACAGGTACGGGTCTTCCGGCACGTCGCTTTCCAGCAGCTGCGGGTATGCGACCAGCTTGGAATACGACAGCAGCACCGAGAGTTCCGGCCGGGTCAGGCCCTGCCCGCGGGCCTTGCGCTCGGCCATGTCGGCGTCGCTCGGCAGGTCCTCTATCTGTCGATCGAGCAGGCCCTGCGCTTCGAGCGTGCGGATGAAATGCATCTTGGAGCCGAGCCGCGTCTGCGCCATGCGCTCCATCAACGAGAGCGTCTGGTTCTGTCGGTAGTTGTCGTTGAGCACCAGGGCCGCGACTTCATCGGTCATCGATGCCAGCAGCGTGTTGCGCTCGGGCAGCTTGAGCTTGCCCTTCTGCACTTCGCCATTCAGCAGGATCTTGATGTTGACCTCGTGGTCGGAGGTATCGACGCCCGCCGAGTTGTCGATGAAGTCGGTATTGAGCAACACGCCGTGCTGCGCGGCCTCGACGCGACCGAGTTGGGTCAGGCCCAGGTTGCCACCCTCGCCCACGATCTTGCAGCGCAGGTCGCGGCCGTCCACGCGCAGCGCGTTGTTGGCGCGGTCCCCGACATCGGCATTCGATTCCCGGCTGCACTTGACGTAGGTGCCGATGCCGCCATTCCACAGCAGGTCGACCGGCGAGGTGAGGATGGCCGACATCAATTCGGCCGGGCTCAGCGCATCCGCATCGATGCCGAGTGCCTCGCGCGCCTCGCGGCTCAGCTTGATCGACTTCTCCGCGCGGGAGAACACGCCGCCACCCTTGCTGATCAAGTTGGCGTCGTAGTCCAGCCAGGAAGAGCGCGCGAGCTTGAACAGGCGCTGGCGCTCCTTGAACGAGGCCGCGGCATCCGGGTTCGGGTCGATGAAGATGTGGCGATGGTCGAAGGCGGCGACCAGGCGCGTATGCTTCGACAGAAGCATGCCGTTGCCGAACACGTCGCCGGACATGTCGCCGATGCCGACGCAGGTGAAGTCCTCCTTCTGGCAATCGCGGCCAAGCGCACGGAAATGCCGCCTGACCGATTCCCACGCGCCGCGTGCGGTGATGCCCATGCCCTTGTGGTCGTAACCGACCGAGCCGCCCGAGGCGAACGCATCGTCCAGCCAGAAGCCGTGCGCCTGCGAAATCCCGTTGGCGATGTCGGAGAAGGTCGCGGTGCCCTTGTCGGCGGCGACCACGAGATACGGATCATCCCCATCGTGGCGGACCACGCCCGCCGGCGGCAGGATCTTGCCGTCCTTGGACAGGTTGTCGGTGATGTCGAGCAGGCCATTGATGAAGCGCTTGTAGCAGGCCACGCCCTCGGCGAACCAGGCATCGCGATCGATCGCGGGATCCGGGAGCTGCTTGGCATAGAAACCGCCTTTCGAGCCGACCGGCACGATCACCGTGTTCTTCACCATCTGCGCCTTGACCAGGCCCAGCACCTCGGTGCGGAAATCCTCGCGGCGATCCGACCAGCGCAGGCCACCGCGCGCCACCGGGCCGAAGCGCAGGTGCACCCCTTCGACGCGCGGCCCGCAGACCCATATCTCGCGGTAGGGACGCGGCTTGGGCAGGTCCGGCACCCGTGCGCAATCCAGCTTGAAGCTGAGGTAGTCGGCCGGGCCGCCGTCCAGGCGCCGCCCTTCGGCGTAATCGATGTAGTAGTTGGTGCGCAGGGTCGCCTTGATGACGCCCATGAAGCTGCGCAGGATGCGGTCTTCGTCCAGGCTCTTGACGGTATCGAGCATCGACACGATCGCCTCGCGCAGCGCCTCGACCTGCGCCTCGCGTGTCTTGCCATGCGCCGCGGCAAGCGGCTTGATCGCCGCGCTGGCGGTGGCGTCGCCGCCCGCCAGCGCCTGCAACTGGGCAACGAGGGCATCGCCGGATTCCTTCGCTGCGTGCTTGCCATCGATCGCCGGATCGAAGCGCGCCTCGAAATACGCCACCATCAAGCGGGCCAGCAGCGGGTAGCGGGCAAAGGTCGCTTCAACGTAACTCTGCGAGAACGGCACGCCGACCTGCATCAGGTACTTGCAGTAGGCGCGCAGCATCTGGACCTGCTTCCAGCGCAGGCCGGCGGCCAGCACCAGGCGGTTGAAGCCGTCGTTCTCCAGCTCGCCGTGCCAGACGCGCTCGAAAGCCTCGGTGAAATAGCCGATGCCTTGTTCGTCGAGGATGGCACCTTCACCTGCGCGGACTTCAAGGTCCTGGATCGAAAACTGCTCGTTCTCCACCCGAACGTCGTAGGGATGCTCGGTCACGACCCGCAGGCCCATGTGCTCCAGCATCGGCAGCACCTCGGAGAGCGGCAGGGTATCGCCGCGGCGGAACAGCTTGACCTCGATGCAGCCCTCGCAATTGCTCGCGGAAGGATCGGTCCGCAGGCTGATGCCGACCTGCCCGGGCTTGGTGAGCGCGGCGAGCCGGGCGACATCGTTGGCGGCCGCCTCGGGGCTGGCCTGCTCGATATAGGTCGAGGTCAGCGCACGGCCGAAGCGCCTGGCCAGTTCCAGCCCTTCGTTCTCGCCGTGGCGGACCACCAGAAGGTCGTTGAGGATGTCGTGCCAGTTGCGCACCGTCTCGGCCAGCGCCTTCTCCAGTGCATCGATGTCGAATCGTTCCTCGGATGCATCGCCGCGCGGCCGCACGATCATGTGCAACTGGGCGAGCGGGGAGTCGCCCATCGCCACGTGACTCTCGACGTGGTCGGCGGAGAGAGCTTCCCTCAGCAGGGCCTCGATGCGATGGCGCATGTCGGTGTTGAAGCGTTCGCGCGGCACGAACACCAGCACCGAGTAGAACCGACCGTAGCGGTCGCGGCGGATGAACAGCTTGCTGTCGACGCGCTCCTGCAGGCCGAGCACGCCGCCGCCCAGGGCGAGCAGTTCCTCGTCGGTGGACTGGAACAACTCGTCGCGCGGCAGGGTTTCCAGGATGTGACGCAAGGCCTTGGCGCTATGGCCGCCGGTCGGCAGGCCCGAGTCCGACATCACCCGCTCGAAGCGCGTTCGCACCACCGGGATCTCCCACGGACGGCGGTTGTAGGCGCTTGAAGTGAACAGGCCGATGAAGCGCTTCTCGCCCAGCGGACGGCCCTTCATGTCGTAGTTGACCACGCCGATGTAGTCCATGTAACCGCGGCGGTGGACACGCGCGCGCGCATTGGTCTTGGACAGCACCAGCGGATCGAGTACGCCGGACTTCTGCAGTTCGTGCGCATCCATCGACTTCAACGGACGCGGCTTGCTGGTGTCCTCGTCGCGCAGCAGGCCAAGGCCGGTGCCATCCACCGCCAGCAGCATGTCCTCCCTGCCCTGCCGTTCGACCACGTATTCGCGGTAGCCGAGGAAGGTGAAGTGGTTGTCGGCAGCCCAGCGCAGGAACTCGCGCGCCTCCTCCAGCGTCGCAAGCGGCACCGGGCTGGCCTGCGAGGTCAGCGATTCGGCCGCCTCAAGCATCTTGTCGCGCATCCGCGTCCAGTCATCGACGCTGGCACGCACGTCGGCGAGTACGCCGTTGATCGTCGTCTCCAGAGCGCGCGCGTCGTCCGCGGAAAGCCGATCGATCTCCGCATGGATCATCGATTCGCCTTCGCCCTCGCCCACCGATTTGAGCTTGCCGGCCTGGTCACGGCTGACCGGCAGCACCGGGTGGATCAACGCATGCACGCCGATGCCGCGCTCGGTCAAGGCATTGGTGACCGAATCGACCAGGAAGGGCATGTCATCGTTGGCGATCTGCAACACGCTGCGCGGCAGATCCCAGCCATGTTTCTTCTGCTCCGGATTGAACACGCGCACCGACGGCTTGCCCGGCTTGCGGTTGCGCACGAAATCCAGCGCATCGCGGGCCAGGGCGGCCCAGGCATCGGCCGAATGGATCGCCAGTTCCTCCGGTGAAAGCCGCTCGAACAGGGCCGCGGCGAACGCGCGCGCATCCGCATCCTTGCCGACCGCATCAAGCACGGGCTTGAGCAGCGGAGCGGGCGTGCGCGCGGACATGGATGAGACGGGGTTGGATTTCTTCGAAGTCATGACGGGACCTGAGGTCAGGAACGGGGCTTCGGATCACGCCCGGTATCGCACCGGGCGCGGCAATGGAGGCTTCAGCGCAGGCCGGTCTCGTTGCGCGCGATCACCAGCCGCTGGATCTCGCTGGTGCCTTCGTAGATCTCGGTGATCTTGGCGTCGCGGAAGTAGCGCTCGACCGGCATCTCCTTGCTGTAGCCCATGCCGGCGTGGATCTGCACGGCCTGGTGGGCGATCCACATGCAGGCCTCCGAGGCGGTGAGCTTGGCGATGGCCGCCTCGTTGGTGAAGCGCTGGCCATGGCCCTTGAGCCATGCCGCGCGCAAGGTGAGCAGCAGCGAGGCATCCAGCTTGCACTTCATGTCGGCGATCTTGGCCTGGGTCATCTGGAAGGCGCCGATCGGCTGGCCGAAGGCCTTGCGCTCCTTGACGTAGGCCAAGGTCGCTTCGTACGCGGCACGGGCGATGCCGATCGCCTGCGATGCGATGCCGATGCGTCCGGCATCGAGCACGCCCATCGCGATCTTGAACCCCTCGCCTTCCTTGCCCAGCACTTCGTCGGCGGTCGCGACGTAATCCTCGAACTCGATCTCGCAGGTCGCCGAGGCGCGGATGCCCAGCTTGGGCTCGGTCTTGCCGCGGCCAAAGCCCTGCCTCTCGGTGTCGATCAGGAACGCGGTGATGCCCTTGGCGCCCTTGTCCGGGTCGGTCATCGCGAACAGGACGATGTATTTGGCCACCGGGCCCGATGTGATCCAGCTCTTCTTGCCGTTGATCCTGTAGGAGCCGTCGTCCTGCTTGACCGCGCGACAGCGCATCGCGGTGGCATCTGAACCGGATTGCGGCTCGGTCAGGGCGAAGGCCCCGATCTCGCGGCCTTCGGCGATCGCCGAGACGTACTTCTGCTTTTGTTCCTCGGTGCCGTGGGTCAGGATGCCGTTGCAGAACAGCGAGTTGTTGACCGACATGATGGTGCTGTGCGCGGCATCGGCGGCGGCGATCTCGACCATCGCCAGCACATAGGCCACCGGGTCCATGCCGGCACCGCCGTACTCGGCCGGCACCTCGATGCCCATCAGCCCGTTCTCGCCCAGCAAGCGAATGTTCTCCAGCGGAAACTCACCGCTGCGGTCGAAATGCTCGGCGGACGGCGCGATCTTCTCTTCGGCGATGCGGCGCGCCACATCCTGAATCATCAACTGCTCTTCGGTGAAGCTGAAATCCACGGCGCGCACCCTCGTCCTGAATCGAAACCGCGATTGTAGCCCGCACGCCCGGCCGGGCCCATGCCGGTTGACCGTGGAGCGGCGGCCCCTCACAATTATCTTTAGATACGGATATAGAGATGACTATGGATCTGGATGCATGGTCCAGCCGCCTCAAGGTGTTCGCGGACGCCACCCGCGTGCGCCTGCTTGCCCTGCTCTCGCGCGAGGAGCTGACGGTCGCCGAATTGGCGGCGATCACCGGCCTGGCCCAGCCGCGCGTATCCACGCACCTGGCCAAATTGAAGGATGCGGCGCTGGTGCGCGATCGCCGAGCCGGCGTCTCCGCCTATTACCGGTTCGAGGAAGAGTCCCTCGACGACGCGCAACGCACGCTTTGGCAGGCATTGCGTGACGGCAGCCGCGACCCGCTGCTGGAGCAGGATGCCAATCGCCTGCCGCTGGTGCTGGCCAGCCGCGCCAGCGAACAGAACTGGGCCGACAACGTGGCCGGAGACATGGAACGCCATTATTCGCCGGGTCGCACCTGGGAAGCGATGGCGCGCAGCGCCCTGCCCCTGCTCGATCCGGGCGATGTGCTCGACATCGCGTCCGGCGACGGCGTGCTGGCGGAATTGCTCGCCCCGCACTCCGACCGCTACGTCTGCCTGGATGCCAGCCGCCGCGTGGTGAATGCCGCCAGCGAGCGGCTGCGCGTCCACGGCAACGTCGAAGTACACGAAGGCGACATGCACGCCTTGCCCTTCGAGGACGCCAGCTTCGACCTGGTGGTGATGATGCATGCGCTCACCTATGCCGCCAAGCCGCAGCAGGCGGTGAGCGAGGCGGCGCGCGTGCTGCGCCCGGGCGGCCGACTGCTGCTCTCCAGCCTGGGCAAGCATGCCCATGCCGCCGCAGTGGAACCCTTCGGTCACCTCAACCTCGGGTTCAGCCACAAGGAACTGCAGAAGTTCATCGAGAAGGCCGGGCTGGAATTGCAGGATGCGGGCACGGTGACCCGCGAACGGCGTCCGCCGCATTTCGAGGTGGTCGCATTGATCGGAGTGAAACCATGAACACCCTGCCTTGGCATGATCCGAGGCGTGCGCAGGCCCTGTGCGATGCACTGGAGCAACGCATCCTCGTCCTCGATGGTGCGATGGGCACGATGATCCAGCGCCATGAGCTGGCCGAGGCCGATTACCGCGGCGAGCGCTTCAGGGACGGCTACGACGCCTTGTTTTCCACCGACGCGTTGCACCACCATGGCCCCGATTGCGGTTGCCAGGGCCATGACCAGCGCGGCAACAACGACCTGCTCACGCTCACCCGGCCTGACATCATCCGCGGCATCCATGCCGAGTACCTGGCTGCCGGGGCGGATCTGGTCGAAACCAATACCTTCAACTCCACTTCGATATCACTGGCCGACTATCGGCTGACCCACCTGGTGCGCGAACTCAACCGCGAAGGCGCCCGACTGGCACGCGAAGCGTGTGACGAAGCCGAAGCGGCAACGCCCGGCAAGCCCAGGTTCGTGGTCGGGGTCTTGGGCCCGACCAGCAAGACCGCATCGCTGTCTCCGGATGTGAACCGTCCGGGCTACCGCGCCACGTCCTTCGACGAATTGCGCGATGCCTACCGCGAGGCGGCCGACGGGTTGATCGAAGGCGGCGCCGACATCCTCATGGTCGAGACCGTGTTCGACACGCTCAACGCCAAGGCGGCAGTGTTCGCTATCGAGGAAGCGTTCGACGCGCTCGGCGCACGCCTGCCGGTGATGATCTCCGGCACCATCACCGATGCCTCAGGCCGCACGCTGTCCGGACAGACCGCGGAGGCGTTCTGGTACTCGCTGCGCCACGTGCAGCCGCTGGCGATCGGCCTGAACTGCGCGCTCGGCGCCAAGGACCTGCGTCCGCACGTCGAGGCACTGGCGATGATCGCCGATGCCTACGTCACTGCCCATCCGAACGCCGGCCTGCCGAATGCCTTCGGTGGCTATGACGAGACGCCGGAGGAAATGGCCGAAGTGGTCGGCGAATTCGCGCGCTCGGGGCTGGTCAACGTGCTCGGCGGCTGCTGCGGCACCACCCCGGCGCATATCGCGGCGATCGCCAAGGCGGTGGAAGGCGTCGTCCCGCGTCGGCCCGTGGCATTCGATGACGCGGCGTGAGCGGTGAGCCGTATCGAGACCGACGAATGAATTCGACACCTGCGAAAAATCATCATGGCGATGTCTCAAGGCTTGCTTCGCACGTTGCGAAGGCGTCCGGTCGGCGATCGCGAATGATCAGGGAGATGCCGCGATGGCTTGCGTTGCACGTCGCGATTGCATTTGGTCGACCGCGACACGCCGTGAATCCATCCATGGAGGCTCGTAAGCGGCTTCCATGCCGCGTACGGTTGCGACCGATCGAATGCCTTCGCGCCCCGATGGCCCTACACGCCTGAAGATTCGACCCATCACATGACCTCGCTTCCCCACCACACCCGCCTCTCCGGCCTCGAGCCGCTGGTCGTCACGCCCGAGCTGAACTTCGTCAACGTCGGCGAGCGCACCAATGTCACCGGCAGCGCGCAGTTCAAGAAGATGATCCTGGAAGGCCGCTACGACGACGCGCTGGTGGTTGCACGCCAGCAGGTGGAGAACGGCGCCCAGGTCATCGATGTCAACATGGATGAAGGCCTGCTCGACTCGGAACAGGCAATGGTGACCTTCCTCAACCTGATGGCCGCCGAGCCCGACATCGCACGCATCCCGGTGATGGTGGATTCCTCGAAGTGGAGCGTGATCGAGGCCGGGCTCAAGTGCCTGCAGGGCAAGGGCATCGTCAATTCGATCTCGATGAAGGAAGGCGAGGCCCAATTCCTGCGCCAGGCGCGGCTGGTGCGCCGCTATGGCGCGGCCGTGGTGGTGATGGCCTTCGACGAAGCGGGCCAGGCCGATACCGCCGAACGCAAGATCGAAATCTGCTCGCGTGCCTACAAGCTGCTGACCGATGAGATCGGTTTCCCGCCCGAGGACATCATCTTCGATCCCAACGTGTTCGCGATCGCCACCGGCATCGAGGAGCACGACAACTACGCCGTCGACTTCATCGAAGCAACCCGCGAGCTGAAACGACGCTTCCCGACAAGCCACATCTCCGGCGGCGTGTCCAACGTGTCCTTCTCCTTCCGCGGCAACGAGCCGGTGCGCCAGGCCATCCACG
Source organism: Pseudomonadota bacterium (assembly GCA_023461075.1). Classification (GTDB taxonomy): domain Bacteria; phylum Pseudomonadota; class Gammaproteobacteria; order Xanthomonadales; family Xanthomonadaceae; genus Solilutibacter. The sequence continues at coordinate 10,779 of JAEWNY010000019.1, forward strand.
TGGTGTTTCTGTACCACGCGATCCGCGCCGGCATGGACATGGGCATCGTCAACGCCGGTGCGCTGCCGCTCTACGACGACCTCGATGTCGAGCTGCGCGAGCGCGTCGAGGACGTGGTGCTGAACCGGCGCGGCGATGCGACCGAGCGCCTGCTGGAAATCGCCGACCGCTTCAAGGGGAAAAAGGGCGAGAAAAAGGCCGAGGACCTCGGCTGGCGCGAGCAGCCGGTGGCCGCGCGGCTGTCGCACGCGCTGGTGCACGGCATCGATGCCTACATCGAGACCGATACCGAGGAAGCGCGCGCCGAGGCCAGCCGCCCGCTCGATGTGATCGAAGGCCCGCTGATGGACGGCATGAACGTGGTCGGTGACCTGTTCGGCGCCGGCAAGATGTTCCTGCCGCAGGTGGTGAAATCCGCCCGAGTGATGAAGAAGGCGGTGGCATGGCTGCTGCCCTTCATCGAGGAAGAAAAACTGCGCACCGGCGATGCCGGCAAGTCCAACGGCAAGATCGTGATGGCGACGGTCAAGGGCGATGTGCACGACATCGGCAAAAATATCGTTGGCGTGGTCCTGGCCTGCAACAACTTCGAGGTCGTCGACATGGGCGTGATGGTGCCCGCGCAGGCGATCCTTGATCGCGCACGCGAAGAGAACGCCGACATCATCGGCCTGTCGGGCCTGATCACGCCGTCGCTGGAAGAAATGAGCCACGTGGCGAAGGAGATGAAGCGGCAAGGCTTTTCGATGCCGCTGCTGATCGGCGGCGCGACCACCTCGCGCGCGCATACCGCGCTCAAGATCGACCCGTATTACGACGCCCCGACCATCTGGGTCAAAGATGCTTCCCGCGCGGTGAACGTCGCGCAATCGCTGATCTCGCCGGACCTGCGGTCCGGATTCGTAGCGGCCAACGAGAGCGACTACGCCGACATCCGCGAACGCCACAAGAACAAGTCCGATGCCAAGCGCCTGGTATCGCTTGAAAAGGCACGCGGGCAGAAATTCGATGGCGACTGGGCCAACTACACGCCCCCTGCGCCGAAGCAACCCGGCCTCCACGTGTTCAACGATTACGACTTGGCGGAACTGGTGCCGCTGATCGACTGGACGCCGTTCTTCAATGCCTGGGAACTGGCCGGCCGCTATCCGGCGATCCTGACCGATGAGGTCGTCGGCAAGCAGGCCAGCGACCTGTTCAATGATGCGCAGGCGATGCTGAAACGCATCGTCGACGAAAAGTGGCTGAGTGCACGCGGCGTCATCGGGCTGTTCCCGGCGCAATCGGTGGGTGACGACATCGAAGTCACGACCGATGCAGGCGCGGTGATGCTGCATCACCTCCGGCAACAGGTGGACAAGCCGGTCGAGCGCCCGGACTTCGCCTTGAGTGACTTCATCGCACCGAAGGACAGCAGCAAGCCCGACTGGATCGGCGCGTTCGCCTGCACCGCCGGCATCGGCATCGACGAACACGTCAAGCGTTTCGAAGCGGCCTTTGATGACTACAACGCGATCCTGCTGAAGTCGCTGGCCGACCGCCTGGCCGAAACCTTCGCCGAACGGTTGCACCAGCGTGTGCGCACCGAATTCTGGGGTTACGTGCCTGCGGAATCTCTCAGCACCGACGAACTCATCGACGAGAAATATCAAGGCATCCGCCCTGCTCCCGGCTATCCGGCCTGCCCGGAGCACAGCGAGAAACGCACCCTGTTCGACCTGCTCGATGCCGAGCATGCGACCGGCATGCAGCTGACCGAGAACTTCGCGATGACGCCCGCAGCTGCGGTGTCCGGCTGGTATTTCAGCCACCCGCGGAGCCAGTATTTCGTGGTCGGCCGGGTCTCGAAGGAACAAGTGGAAGACTACGCGCGACGCAAGGGCATCCCCCCGGGCCGCGCCGAACCACTGCTGGCGGCGAACCTCGATTACGACCCGGAATGATGCCGGGTCACGCGACCTGCATCACCAGACCAGATCGTCCGGGACCTGGTATTGCGGATCGGCATACGGATCATCCACGGTCGGCGCATCCGGATCGACCTTGAGCGCGACCGCATCGGCGAAGATGCCTTCGGCTTCGGCCAGCGTGGCAGCATCGACCAGCAGATAGCGGCCGTTCTGCTGCAACACGCCCAGTTCCCCGGCGTTCAACGCCTTGAGCTGGTCGGCGGTCACGTAGATGCGCTTGATCTTGCCGCCGTACTCGAAATGGCGGGCGATGTCGGCATCTGCGGCGTTGAGTGACTTGCCGGCGAGGAATTCGGCCAGCCTGGAGCGCGCTTCGCGACGGATGCGCGCAGCTTCCTGCTTTTGCCGCTCGGCTTCGATGCGCTCGTCCTTTTCCTTTTGCGCACGGATGGCGTAGGCCTTCGCCAGGTCCATCTCGCCACCCGGGCGTGGGCGATGCGGCTTGCCGGAACGTGCGGGCTTGCCGCTGCCTTGTCCGTGCGCTGGATGTTTCGCACTGCTCTTCGCGCCCGCATCCTGCCGGGTAGCGCGCTCCTGCGGGCGTTCGGGCTTGGGGACTGCCTTGAAACCGAGGCCGAGGAGTTGGTCGCGCAGTGAATCGGACATGGGACGTTGCAGGAGGATCGATGGATATCAATAGTGCGGCGGCGGCGGCTCATCCGCGGCATCCACGGTGACTCCCGAGCCGCGCGAGGACTTCAGCTCCTCGACCACCCGCGCCAGCACGGTGGCATGCCGCGCGATTTCGGTGCGCGCATCGGCCAAGGCATCGCTCAGCTCATTGAGCGCGCGCTCTTGGAAGGACACGCGGGTTTCCAGTTCCTCGATGCGCTGCTCGGCATTCATGCCGGCATTGTGACAGAACGGCCGCGACCGATGCCCCAATAAGCGAGCCCATGCGCCTCGACTTCCGCCGGCTCGTACAGGTTGCGGCCATCGAACACCACCGCATCCGCCAACGCCGCCTTCAACCGTGCGAAATCCGGGCTGCGGAACTGCTTCCACTCGGTCACCACGGCGAGTGCCTCGGCGCCCTGCAGCGCCGCCTCCTCGCTCTCGCAGATGACCAGACCATCGCATTCGCCGAAGATCCGCTGCGCTTCCTCGCGCGCCTCCGGGTCGTAGGCCTGCACGCGCGCGCCCACTTCCAGCAACTGCCTGACTAGGCGACGGCTGGAAGCCTCGCGCATGTCGTCGGTATTCGGCTTGAAGGCCAGGCCCCAGACCGCGACGCTCTTTCCGCGCAGCGCATCGGCACCGCCGTAATGGCGGGTCATCAGTTCGAACAGATGGCCCTTTTGCGCGTCATTGACCGCCTCCACTGCATCGAGGATGCGGGTGCCGTACCCGTGCTGCGCGGCCGTGCGCGCCAGCGCCTGAACATCCTTGGGGAAGCAGGAACCGCCATAGCCCGCGCCCGGATAGATGAAATGCCAGCCGATGCGCGGGTCCGAACCGATCCCCTTGCGCACCATCTCGACATCGGCGCCGACCCGCTCGGCGATGTTGGCGATCTCGTTCATGAAGGAGATCTTGGTCGCCAGCATCGCGTTCGCGGCGTACTTGGTCAGCTCGGCCGAGCGCACGTTCATCGTCACCATGCGCTCGTGGTTGCGGTTGAACGGCGCGTAAAGGCGGCGCATCGCCTCGATCGCGTCGTTGCTTGAAGCGCCCACGACAATCCGGTCCGGGCGCATGCAGTCGTTGACCGCATCGCCCTCTTTCAGGAATTCGGGGTTGGAGACGACCTCGAAGCCGACATCGACACCGCGCTCGCGCAGTGCGGCGGCGATTTCCTGCTGCACTTTGTCCGCCGTACCGACGGGCACCGTGGACTTGTCGACGATGACCGCCGGACGTTCGAGATGCTCGCCGATCGTGCGGGCCACCTGCAGCACGTACTTGAGATCGGCGCTGCCATCCTCATCCGGTGGCGTGCCGACCGCGATGAAGATGATGTCGCCAAAGGCCACGGCTTCCGCGGCATCGGTGGTGAAGCGCAGGCGGCCGGCCTCGTGGTTGGCGCGGACCATCGGCGTCAGGCCCGGCTCGTAGATCGGCACCACGCCCTCGCGCAGGCCTTCGACCTTGGCCGCATCCACATCCGCGCACATCACCTGGTGCCCGACTTCCGCCAGGCAAGTGCCGGTGACCAGGCCCACGTAACCGGTACCGAAGATCGCAACCCGCATCCGTAGCATCCTCCAGAAACGACGACTGCCGCAGTGCGGCAGTCGAAGTCTGCTTCAATCCGATGACGGTTTCACCACCGCCTTCGCGTTGTTCAACGCCCGGGCGCGCCGGGTGCCGCACCGGCGGGCATCTTCACGACATCGAGCAGCTCGACGTCGAACACCAGGGTCGCGTTCGGCGGGATCGGTGCACCCGGCGGCACCTGGTCGCCATAGGCCAGGTTGGCCGGGATCCAGAACTTGTACTTGCTGCCGACCGGCATCAGGCGGATGCCCTCGGACCAGCCCGGGATCACGCGATCGAGCGGCAACACGGCCGGCTCGCCGCCCTGCGCCTCGGTGCTGTCGAACTCCTTGCCATCCAGCAAGGTGCCCTTGTACTTCACCTTGACCGCATCAGCGCCACCGGGTTTGGCGCCCTTGCCTTCGCTGACGACCTGGTATTGCAGGCCGGAGGCGGTGGTCTGGATTCCCGGCTTCTTGGCGTTCTCGGCGAGGAACTTGTTGCCTTCCTCGGCGTTCTTGCGGGAGTCGGCCATGGCCTCGGCGATGCGCTTGGCCTGCATCTTCTCGGCGAAGGTCTCGCGGATCTGGTTGGCCTGCTCCTCGGTCAGCAGGACCTTCTTGCCGTCCAGCACGTCGCGCATCGCCTTGATGGTCGTGTCGATGTCGACTTCGGTCTTGGCCGGCTCCAGCAGCTTGGCCATGTCCATGCCGACCATGTAGCTGATCTGGTCCTTCTCGGTCGGCAGGCCGGCGATCTTCTTCGCGTCGGCGGTGGCCTCGGTCTTGCCGGCGTCGGCCTTCGCGGCCGGTTTGTCTGTGGCCTTGTTGCAGCCTGCCAGCGCGATCGCGGCGGCCAGGGTGGTAATGGCGAGTGTGGAACGCATCTTCATGCACGGACTCCGTGTTGGGGTGTCATCCGCGGCACGACCGCAGGATGCGAGGATGGGATCGGTTGGGGATGGGCCGGACAGCCTACTTGAGGATGTCCATCAGTTCGACATCGAACACCAGCACCTGGTTCGGGCCGATGTTGGGCGGCGAGCCGCGCTTGCCATAGGCCAGTTCGCCGGGCACCCAGAAGCGGTACTTGCCGCCGACCGGCATCAGCGCAACGCCTTCGCGCCAGCCGGGGATGACCTGGTTCAACGAGAACTCGGCCGGCTCTCCACGTGCGTAGGAACTGTCGAACACCTTGCCGTTGGGCAAGCGGCCCTCATAATTGACCCGCACATTGGCGCCAGGCATCGGCCGCGCGCCCGAGCCCGCCCGGATCACCTGGTACTGCAGGCCGGAACGGGTGGTGATGACGCCCTTTGCGCTCTTGTTGTCGGCCAGCAACTTGGCACCTTCGGCGGCGTTGCGGTCAGCCGCCTGCGCCGCGTGCTGCTGCTGGCGCTGCACGAAGGCAGTCCTGATCGCTTCCACCTCGGCATCCGCAATGAGCGGCTTGCCTTTCTCCAGCACGACCTTCACCCCGCGCATGAAGCTGGGCAGGTCGATCTCCCCGGCGATCGGTTGCAGGCTGCGCCCGACATCCGCGCCCACCAGCAGACCGGCGTCCGCGCGCGAAAGCGCCGGCAACTTGGCCGCATCGACCGCTCCGGCCTTGCGTGCCTGCTGGCGCTGCACCAAGGCGACGGCGGTGGCCTTGGCCTGCGCGTCCTCGAGCAGTGGCTCGCCGCCGGACAGTCCGTTGCGCACCGATCGCTCGAACGCCGCGAGATCGAGATCAGTGGCCACTGGCTGCAGCGAGCCGCCGACATCCATGCCGATCATGTAACTGGTTTTCTCGCGCTCGTTCACGAGTGGCTTGTTGACCTGCGCAAAGGAACTGCCGACCAGCAGGCAGGACAGCAGCATCAGGGGGACGGCCGCACGGATGCGGCGGCGATAGGAAAGGGGGTTGGAAGAAATCATCCGGCCATTGTCGCGGCCGGAACAGCCCGCCGGCAACCGCCGATCGCCGGGCAGGTAGTCGGGCTTCAGCTTTTCCCCTGCCATCAGTTGGGTGCGAGGGATGTTGACAAGTCGCGATCTGGTGTTATAGTTCGATACAACACCAACTGCCCAGAACACGGAGACCCGACATGAGGCGACATCGTCCCGCACAGGTCATCCTGCCGATGCTCATCCTGCCATTGCTGCTTGCGTCACTGGCGATGCTGCTGCTGCCCGAGCCCGGCACCGCCGCGACCCGCTACGACGCGCCTCGCAGCCACGGCGCCTATTTCACCCTGCTGCCACGGAGCCTGATGCCATGAGCCCGGTGCAATGGAACGATGGTTCGCCGATCTACCGGCAGCTCAAGGAGCGGGTGGTGGCGATGATCATCGACGGCGAGCTCAAGCCCGGCGATGCCCTGCCCTCGGTACGCACGGTGGCCGCCGACTACCAGCTCAACCCGATCACCGTCTCGCGCGCGTTCCAGGAACTCGCCGATGAAGGGCTGGTCGAGAAGCGCCGCGGCCTTGGCATGTTCGTGATCGAAGGGGCGCCGCAGAAATTGTTGTCGAGCGAGCGCCAACGCTTCCTCAACGAGGAATGGCCGCAGGTGCGCGAGCGCATCGAGCGGCTGGGGCTGGATCCGGCCGAACTGATTGATCCGTCGAAGAAATGGGGTGCGAAATGAACGCTGTGGTTGAAGCAAGCGGCCTGCGCAAGGCCTACCGGAACAAGCTGGCGCTGGATGATGCCCGCTTCACCATCCCGGCCGGCCGCATCGTCGGGCTGATCGGTCCGAACGGCGCCGGCAAGACCACCGCACTGAAGGCGATCCTCGGGCTCATCCCCTTCCAAGGCCAGTTGAACGTGCTCGGCAAGGACCCGCGCAGCCAGCGCGACGAGTTGATGAACGACATCTGCTTCATTGCCGATGTCGCCGTGCTACCGCGTTGGATCCGCGTGCGCGAGGTCGCTTCCTTCGTCGAGGGCGTGCATCCGCGTTTCTCGCGAGAGCGCTTCGAACGTTTCATCGCCGGCACCCAGCTGCGCCCGGAGATGAAGGTCAAGGAGATGTCCAAGGGCATGATCGTGCAATTGCATCTTGCCTTGGTGATGGCGATCGACGCCCGCCTGCTGGTCCTGGACGAGCCGACCCTGGGCCTCGACATCCTCTACCGCAAACAGTTCTACCAGCGCCTGCTGGAGGATTACTTCGACGAGCAGAAGACCATCCTCATCACCACCCACCAGGTCGAGGAAGTCGAGCACATCCTCACTGACGTGATGTTCATCCGCGACGGCAAGGTGGTGATGGATGCCTCGATGGAGGACGTCGGCGAGCGTTACGTCGAAGTGCTGGTGGATGCCGACAAGCTGGACGCCGCCCGCGCATTGAAGCCGATCGATCAGCGCGCGATGGCCTTCGGCAAGACCGTAATGCTGTTCGACGGCGTGCCGCAGCCGCAACTGCGCGAGCTGGGCGAAACCCGCATTCCCGGCCTCGCCGACCTGTTCGTCGCCACCATGAAGGGGACCTACGCATGAACGCCCTCGTTAACGAATCCCGCATCGCGACGGCACCGACCCCGCATCCCACCCACAAGCTGAAGTGGCTGCTCAAGCGCGAACTGTGGGAGCACAAGGGCGGCTTCGTCTGGGCGCCGCTGATCGCCGGCATCATCTCGCTGTTCTTCACCCTGATCGGCGGCGGCATCGGCCAGTACGCGATGAACCGCTACGGCGGCAAGATCGTGTACGTCGATGGCAAGGAAGTCCCGTTGTCGCAGGTGGACTGGACCCAGCTGCTGCGCGACGCCTCGCCCGAGGACGTAGAGAAGCTCAGCGAGGCGATCAACCTGATGACCCTGATGTCGTCCACCTGGCCCTTGCTGGTGTTCGCCTTCGTGGTGTTCTTCTACCTGCTCGGCAGCCTGTACGACGAGCGCAAGGACCGCAGCGTGCTGTTCTGGAAATCGATGCCGATCTCGGACACCCAAACGGTGCTGTCCAAGCTGCTCACCGCCTTGGTGGTCGGACCGCTGATCGCTCTGGCGATCACCTGGCTGATGATGCTGGCCACCGGCCTGATCGCCAGCCTGTTCATCGCCATCAACGGCGGCAACCCATGGACGCTGTACTGGTCGCACCTCTCGCCGCTCAAGTTGTTCGTGGGGACCTTCGGCTGGATGCCGGTCTATGTAATGTGGGCGTTGCCGACGGCGGGCTGGCTGATGTTGTGCTCGGCCTGGTCCAAGCGCATGCCCTTCCTGTGGGCGATCATGGTGCCGATCTTCGCTGGCATCGCGATCAGCATGGTCAACGGGATCGTCGATGGTTTCGGCGGCACCCGTGGCCACGTGGTCGGGGAATGGTTCTGGCAGCACGTGGTGCTGCGGGTGCTGACCGGGACCTGGCCCGGCAGTCACATGCTCGGCTACATCGGCACCCCGCACCTCGAGCGCCTGGACCAGAGCCCGGATGCGCTATGGGGTTGGGACGGACTGACCAGCGGACTGCACCTGTTCGCGACCCCCGGCCTGTGGATCGGCGCGATCGCGGGCATCCTGATGATCCTCGCCGCCATCCGCCTGCGCCGCTGGCGCGACGAAGGGTGAAGCCTGCGCTTGACCGGCGCCACAAGCGCCGGTCGCAGGTTTGAACGCCCGGCCACGGATGGCCGGGCCGGACAATCGGAAAGCAACATACTCCCGCCATGGACCGCATATCGATGCACACCGCAGAACGAGGCCCAACCATGAAACTTCGCATGCTCGCTCCCGCCCTGCTTGCCGCCGGCCTCTTGATCGCCTGCCGCGACAACACGCCACCGGCGCCGACCACTCCCACTGCCGGCAACACCGGCAGCGGCGCCCAGACCGCACTCGGCCGCACGGTCGAGAAGGCCATGGCCGAGGCGCGAACCGCGCTGGAAAAGGAAAACCTCGAGCTCAACGGCAAGGAGGGTGGCCTGCACATCGGCAAGCACGGGATCGGCAGCCATGATCCCAACCTGCCCTCGGCGGAAATCACGCCGTCCGGCGACTTCATCCTCGACGGCAAGACGCTGGCGATCAACGATGTCCAGCGCGCGCAGGTGCTCGATTACCGTCGTCGCGTGCTGGATGTCGCGGGCGCCGGGATGTCGGTCGGGGTCAAGGGCGCGGACCTTGGCATGCAGGCCGCCGGCGAGGCGATGAAGGGCATCTTCAGCGGCAACATGGACCAGGTCGAGCAGCGAATCCAGACCGAGGCAAAGAAGCTCGAGGCGGATGCCAAGCTGATCTGCCAGCAGTTGACCCCGCTGCTGCAGGCGCAGGACGCCCTGGCTGCGGGCCTGCCCGAGTTCAAGCCCTATGCCGGACTCGAACAGGCCGATATAGATGACTGCCTGAAGGACGGCGGCACGGCGGTCTTCACCGGAAACAAGCGCTCGGCGACCTCGCAGGCGCAGGTGCAGTCGGAGATCCGCGACGGCATTCGCCAGTCGGTGCGCAGCGCGGTGCAGCAGGCCACCGCAGCGGCCGGCGTGGCGGGTGCAGCAGCCACCGGCGGCGCCTCCAACGTCTCCACCGTCAACGGCGTGCGCGTATTGCTACCGGCAGGCAGCATCGACACCACGACGATCAACGGCGACACCACCATCAAGGTCAGCAACGGCCTGCGGGTGAAGCTGGATGGCAGCGGCCTTGAGGTCAACGGTGAACGCTACCCCGCACCCGCGCGCGGCAGCGAGGTCGATCTGCGCGAGAGCGGCACGGTGAGGATCGACGGCAAGGTGGTCGCGGCCCGGTCCTGAGCGGCGCCACGCCCACACGCATCAATCGGCCAGGCCACCCCGCGTGAGCCTGGCCGGATCGAGTAACCGCTTCAATTCCGCTTCGCCCAGCCCGCTGTCTTCGAGCGCGACTTCCAGCACCGGCCGGCCTTCCTTGTACGCGCGCTTGGCGATCGCCGCCGCCTTCTCGTAGCCGATCGCCGGGTTCAACGCGGTCACCAGGATCGGGTTGCGCGACAACGCGGCCTCGACGACCTCCTTGCGCACGCGCAGGCCGTTGATCGCGCCCTCGGCCAGCGCCCGCATGGCGCCGCCGAGCAAGTCGCAGGCATCCAGCAGGTTGCAGCCGAGCAAGGGCAGCATCACGTTGAGCTGGAAGTTGCCGCTTTGCCCGGCCACCGTATTGGCCACGTGCAATCCCATGACCTGCGCGCAGGCCATCGCCGCCGCTTCGGGGATGACCGGATTGACCTTGCCCGGCATGATCGAACTGCCCGGTTGCAGGGCCGGCAGTTCGATGTCGCCGATCCCGGCCAGCGGGCCGGAATTCATCCAGCGCAGGTCGTTGGAGATCTTCATCAAGGCCACCGCCAGCGCGTTGAACTGGCCCGAAAGTTCCACAAGGTCGTCCTGCGCCGCCAGTCCCTCGAACAGGTTGCCGGCCTGCACGAAACGTACGCCGGTCGCTGCCGCCACTGCGCGCGCCACCTTGCCGCCGAAGCGTGGATCGGCATTGATGCCGGTACCGATCGCCGTACCGCCGATCGGCAATCGACGTACCCGTTGCAGGCTGTCCTTGAGGCGCGCCTCGGCCGAATCGAGCTGGGCGATCCAGGTGCCGAACTCCTGCCCGAAGGTCAGCGGCATCGCATCCATCAGGTGGGTGCGGCCGGTCTTGACCACGCGGGCATGCTTGCGTGCCAATGCGCGGATGCCCTTGCGCAATTGCGCCAGGTCGAGCAACAACCCCTTCTCCACCGCCACCACGCTCGCCACGCGGATCGCGGTAGGTATGGTGTCGTTGGAACTCTGGCCCAGGTTGACGTGGTCGTTGGGATGCACCTTCAGGCGCGCACTGCTGGCCAGGTGGGCGACGACCTCGTTGAGGTTCATGTTGGTCGAGGTCCCGGAGCCGGTCTGGTAGCGGTCGATCGGGAACTGCTCCTCGAACTCGCCGGCCGCGATCAGACCGGCAGTCCTTTCGATCGCCTGCGCGCGGCGTGCGTCGATCAGCCCCAGCGCGGCGTTGCTTTCGGCCGCGGCCATCTTGACCACCGCCAGTGCCCGCACCAGCCCGACATGCATCGGCTGGCCGGAAATCTGGAAGTTGTCGATCGCGCGCTGGGTCTGCGCACCCCATAGCGCATCGACGGGCACCTCCAGCTCGCCCATGCTGTCGTGTTCGATGCGCGTCTTCGGCTGCGTTGCCATCGCCTGTTGCTCCGGTCCGGTCGAGCACCAAGCCTAGCGCCACGCCCGTTTAGAATGGGCGAATCCCATCGCCGACATCGCCGCATCGATCATGTCCAACGCCCTCACCGCCCTGTCCCCGCTCGATGG